>JBKJKT010000153.1:0-15381 GCA_046597415.1 Ramlibacter sp. | reverse complement strand
CAGCACGGCGGCATTGCCGTCGAACTTGACCAGCGAGCCGTCGGAACGGCGGATGCCCTTGGCAGTGCGAACCACCACGGCGCTGTAAACCTCGCCTTTTTTGACGCGGCCACGCGGCGCTGCTTCCTTGATGCTGACCTTGATGATGTCGCCTACGCTGGCGTAGCGACGCTTGGAACCACCGAGCACCTTGATGCAAAGAACGGACTTCGCACCGGTGTTATCGGCAACTTCGAGCCGGGATTCTGTCTGGATCATTTCAATATTCCCAACTTGTACTTAGAGCCTGCCGCCAAATGGGCTGCGGGGCGCTAGGTCAGTCTTGGGCCCGTCGTCCTCGCTGTGAACCACTCGCAGCGATTTCGCATGGGCTAGATATGCGCTCCAAAGCGCAGCCCACGATTATGTCAGGCTCCGAAGCCACTGTCAAACAAGGCTTTTCAAAGATTAGCGCTCACACCGGCATGGTCATATAAAGGCGCGCAAGCTCCCGGAAGTCATCCAGCTGCGGGTCGCCGCCGGTTTCATCCCTCAAAATTTCAGCCACCCGGCCGGAAAGTTGGGCCGCCATTCTTGCATCCAGAAAGAGAAGTCGGCTTCGCCGGGCAAGTACGTCTTCCACAGTTCGAGCGAACTCCTTTCGCACTGCGAATCTCACCATGCCTTCGGTCAGCCCTGCCCCGAGTACCTTCCCCGCCCCAACGGCGGCTGCGACTTCTGTTGCCTCGCTGCCATATGAGTGCAGCCCCTGCGGCTCACTCAAGGGCTCAGGCCGCTCCGGCAAGCCCTCGGCACCCACGAGTTTTAAGTGAACAGTCACTCCCGCCCTGGATCTTTCCAGTAAACGCTTCCGGAAACAATTTTCCAGCACGTCCTCGGCCATAGCCCGATAGGTGGTCCACTTGCCACCCGTCACCGTGACCAGTCCAGATCGGCTGGCAATGACCGTGTGCTCCCGGCTGAGCGCTTTGGTCTCTTCGCCGTCATCATCCTGCGGTTTTACCAGCGGTCGAAGGCCTACCCACATGCTTCTGATGTCAGCTCGCTGCGGGGCACGAACGAGATAGCGAGCTGACTCGCCAAGAATGAATTCCAGCTCTTCCTTGAAGGGACGAGGCTCCCGCGCTAAATCGCCGCGCGGCGTGTCCGTCGTTCCCAAAATGATCTTGCCCAACCACGGCACCCCAAACAGCACGCGCCCATCGGCGGTCTTTGGAACCATGAGTGCGTGGTTGCCTGGCAAGAACTCCCGGTCAACAACGATGTGGACCCCCTGGCTAGGTGCCACCATCGGCTTGACGGGTCTGTCGATTGCCTGACCGTCCATCTGCCGGAAATGGTCGACCCAGACCCCAGCCGCATTCACAACGCACCGGGACCGAATCTCGAACTCCCTGCCTGTCTCCTGATCGCGGCAAACAAGGCCGGCCACCTTGCCCTTCTCGTACCGAAGAGCGGTAGCGGCGCAGTAATTGACGACCAGCGCGCCCTTGGCCTGGGCGGTGCGGGCAAGAGCGAGGGCAAGGCGGGCGTCGTCGAATTGGCCATCCCAGTACTTCACACCCCCCTTCAATCCTTGCGGCAAGACGGTCGGCAGGCAAGCGAGCGCTTCCCTGCGACTTAGAAATTCAGTTTGGCCCAAGCCAGCTTTTCCGGCGAGCGCGTCGTACATCTTCAATCCGGCACCGTAAAAAGGTGTTTCCCAGAAACGGTAGGACGGCATTACGAACGCAAGAGGCTGCGCAATGTGCGGGGCGTTGTGTAGCAGCGTTGTGCGTTCGTGCAGCGCCTCGCGAACGAGCGCAACGTTGCCTTGCGCCAGATAACGCACCCCACCGTGAACCAGCTTGGTCGCTCGCGACGAGGTTCCTTTGGCGAAATCGTGAGATTCCACCAGCACGACCGAATATCCCCGGGCTGCTGCGTCGAGAGCGACGCCAAGGCCCGTGGCACCGCCGCCGATGATGGCGATATCGCATGCCTTGGTGCGCTCAAGGCGGGAAATCAAATCCTGTCGGTTCATCCGCGGCTATTTTCACCGACAAGGCTACCGACCGGATAGTCCGGAACGGCCGCCACGTCAAGCTAGACTGCGGCGATGAATGCAATCGTATGCGGATCGACCACCCCCACAAGCCCGGGATGCATCGCCTTCATAGGCGGCGGCAATATGGCCGGGGCCATCATCGGAGGCTTGATACGGCAGGGCCGTTCGCCCTCGCAGATCGAAGTAGTCGAGCCATTTGCGCAGGCGCGCGAAAAACTCAGGACTCAGTACGGAGTGTTGGCAAACGAATTCGCAGGACCGGCACTGACCCGGGCAGGTGTTGTAGTCTGGGCGGTCAAACCGCAAGCATTCAAGGCGGCGGCGGCCCAGGCCCGACCGTTTACCGCTCCAGCGCTCCACATGAGCGTGGCGGCGGGCATTCGATCGAGCAGCATCGCCGATTGGCTGGCCACGGAACGGATCGTGCGCTCGATGCCTAACACGCCTGCGCTCGTCGGCAAGGGGATAACTGCTCTTTTTGCGCGGGCCTCAGTGACCTCCGGCGACAGGCAGTGCATCGAGCAGATCATCTCCACCACAGGCGATTCGCTCTGGGTAAGCAACGAGAAGGACCTGGATGCAGTCACGGCAATTTCAGGTTCCGGCCCGGCATATGTGTTTTTCTTCCTGGAAGCCATGACCAAGGCAGGAATCGAAATGGGCCTCTCACGCGATCAGGCACTCAAGCTCTCGATTGGCACGTTTGTCGGCGCATCAGAACTTGCACGCACATCGGACGATCCACCCGAACTACTGCGAGAACGAGTGACCTCCAAAGGCGGCACCACCTACGCTGCCATCACGTCGATGGAACAAGACCAGGTGGCAGCGCGCTTCGGCAAGGCCCTCCACGCTGCGCGAAAGCGCGCAGCTGAGCTCGGCGACGAATTTGCCTCCTGATTAAGTCCCCGAGATGCTGCGTTCGCCTCACTGAACTGCGTAGCCAGCAGCCACGCCAGCGAACACCGTGAAACCGAACCAATGATTGACGCGAAATGCGCGAAAACATCCATCTCGCGTGCGATTGCGAATCATCGTGTAGTGCCAGATCGCCTGTCCGGCAGCCGCGGCCATCGTGACCGCAATGACGTACCACGGGATACGCGAGACCAGCACTCCACTCCATATTCCCAAAAATACACCATAACAAATCATCACCACGGCGACGTCGGCACGCCCAAGGGTGATGGCCGACGTCTTCATTCCAATTTTCAAGTCGTCATCCCGATCGACCATGGCGTACTCGGTGTCATACGCCACCACCCAGAAGAGATTTCCCAACAGTAGCAGCCAGGCCACCATCGGAATGCGCGACTGCACGGCGGCAAATGCCATCGGAATGCCGAAGCTGAAGGCGATCCCCAGTACCGCCTGTGGCATGGAAACAAATCGCTTTGCATACGGATATGCAACGGTGATCGCAAGCGCCGCGAAAGACCATGCAACGGTCAATTCATTGGTGGTGAGTACAAGCCCGAATGCAGCGAGCGCCAAAACCGAGCCGAGCGCGATCGCCTCCTTCACGGACACCTTGCCAGACGTGACCGGCCGCTGCGCAGTGCGTTTCACATGCCGGTCGAACTCGCGATCTGCGACATCGTTGATGCAGCAACCCGCGCTTCGCATCAGGATCGTGCCCGCCACGAACACCGCAAGCAACTGCCACCCCGGAAATCCATGTGCCGCGATCCACAGGGCGCTAAGCGAAGGCCAGAGCAACAGCAGCCAGCCAGCGGGCCGGCTCCAGCGGATCAGATCCAGGTAGAGCCCCAGCTTCTCGCGCAGCATCTAAAGTCCGAGACGGCGCAAGTCGAGCTTGCCGTCCCGCATCGGCGGGCACCAGAAATACGCGCCGTTCACCGGCCTGGAAATGGCGAGCATGGCGTCAACGATCCCGTCTTCCTGTCCCGCCATGCGGCGCATTTGCGCTTCAAACGCATAAAGCGATTCACCGAATGCGACGAACATCAGCCCCGCCTGCATGCTCATCATCCACGGCATCGAGCGGCGCAGCATGAATGCGGGCGGATCGAAATCTTCCTGGGCCGTTCGCTTGACGTGCGCCGCGGCCAACTCCGCCCCCTCGCCGATGGGGTTCTCGGTCCCGTCTTCATACCCTGTCAGGTCGCGTCCATGGCCGCTCTCGCCGAGCGCATGTCGAAATGCATCCACCACATGCCACACAAAGGCCGGCGCCAACGATTTCTGCACCTTTCGCGTGAGATGCAGCAGATCGCCAAGATCATCGCCGCGCACCCAGCACCACAACGTGCCGGGCGTTGATGGCACCTTGACGCCGCGTCCTTCGATCGCCGGAAACTCATGCAGCCCGGGTATCTCCGCACCCAGGGCGGCCACCAGCGAAGGTTCGACCCCAAGAACGACCTCGCTGCCATTGGCTAACGGAGAAAGTCGAACCAACGCTTGCCTGATCACATCCGCATCTGCGCTCAGCGAGAGGCTGAACACGACGAAACGAGCCACGGCGGGCACGCCGTCAAAGATACCGGGTTGATAGAGCTTGGTCATGTCCGGCCCTCTGGAGTTGCGACGGGTGCACTGCTTTCACGACAGTCGTCTTACGCCAGGCAACTCGCACGCATAAATCGAATTGCGCAGCGACGCGATCGCCTCGTAGCGGGTATAGCTGCGCCGCCATGCAAGCACCACTCTGCGCGTCGGCGGGTCGCCATCGAACGGAATGTATTTCACGTACGAATGATCTTCCTTGCGCCGGCGCGGTCGAGGCTCCAATGCCTCCTTGGGTACAGAGAGACGCGGCACCACGGTAATACCCATCCCGGCAGCAACCATGTGCTTGATCGTCTCCAGCGACGAGCCTTCGAAACTCTTCCGGATGCCTTCCGCATTGCTGGAAAACCGCGCGAATTCCGGGCAGACCTCCAGCACATGGTCGCGAAAGCAGTGACCGTTGCCCAGAAGCAGCATCGTTTCGCTCTTGAGCTCTTGCGCCGTCACGGTGTCGCGAGCGGCCAGAGGGTGCGTACTGGGCACTGCAGCCAGGAACGGTTCGTCATAGAGCGCCGCGACCGCCAGCCCGGTATCGGGAAACGGTTCGGCCATGATCGCGCAGTCGATGTCGCCCATCCGCAGCATCTCCAGCAGCTTCACGGTGAAGTTTTCCTGGAGCATCAACGGCATCTGGGGCGTGCGCGAAATCGCCTGCCGCACGAGATCGGGCAAGAGATACGGCCCGATCGTGTAAATCACACCCAACTTCAGCGGCCCCGCCAGGGGATCCTTGCCGCGCTTGGCGATTTCCTTGATGTTGGCAGCCTGCTCAAGCACGCTTTGCGCCTGCTGCACGATCTCCTCGCCCAAGGCAGTCACGGACACTTCATTGGCGCTACGCTCGAACAGCTTGACCTCCAGCTCTTCTTCGAGCTTCTTGATGGCGACCGACAGCGTCGGCTGTGACACGAAGCACGCTTCGGCTGCCTTGCCGAAATGCTTCTCGCGCGCCACGGCGACGATGTACTTGAGCTCGGTCAGGGTCATGAAGGGCTGGTTTCGTCAGGCTTTGAGGAATTCTGATTTTCCTCCGAACCAGCGCTGCTCGTGCTGACGCGCCAATTGCTGATACCGATCCAGCATCAACGGAGCCATCTTGCGCGCCCATTCCAGCAGATGAACATCGGTCGCCAGATCGGCAAATCGCAGCATTGCAGCGCCAGATTGTCGAGCGCCGAGAAACTCACCGGGGCCGCGAATTTCCAGGTCACGTCGCGCAATTTCGAAACCATCGGAGGTTTCGGCCATCGCCTTCAACCGCGCGCGCGCCGTTTCACCGAGCTTGCCATGCTCTCCTGCGGAATACAGCAGCACGCATGCCGACGCCGCAGCACCGCGACCCACCCGCCCGCGCAACTGATGCAGTTGAGAGAGGCCGAACCGCTCCGCATGTTCGATGACCATCAGCGAAGCATTGGGCACGTCCACGCCCACTTCAATCACCGTAGTGGATACGAGCACCGCCATCTGTCCGGCAGTGAACATCGACATCACCGCCCGCTTCTCGGGCAGCGGCATGCGCGAATGCAGCAGACCCACCATTGCGCCTGGAAGCGCTTCGGTCAGCGACTCATGCGTTTGCGTCGCGTTGGTCAGATCCAGCGCTTCGCTCTCCTCGATCAGGGGGCAGACCCAGTAGACCTGCCGTCCCAGCGCCACCTGCGTCCGGATTCGCTCGATGATTTCGTCACGCCGAACATCCGCGATGAGTTTCGTCACGATCGGGGTGCGACCCGGCGGCAGCTCATCGATGGTCGATACATCCAGGTCCGCGTAGTAGCTCATCGCAAGCGTGCGTGGAATCGGCGTCGCCGACATCATGAGCAGATGGGGTTCCAGCCCCTCTTCGCTCATCTTGGCGCGCAAAGCCAGGCGCTGCGCCACGCCGAAGCGGTGCTGTTCGTCGATGATCGCCACGCCCAGGTTGCGAAACTGCACCTGGTCCTGAATCACCGCGTGAGTACCGACTACCAGCGCAGCTTCGCCACTTGCAACCAGCGCCAGCATCGTCATTCGCTCTTTCTTCTTCTGGCTGCCGGTCAGCCAGGCAACGCGCAAGCCGCGCGACGCGAAAAGTGGTTCGAGCCAGCCGATCAGTTTGCGAAAGTGCTGCTCCGCAAGGATTTCTGTAGGAGCCATCAATGCGCATTGCCAGCCGGCATCGATTGCAATGGCAGCAGCCAACGCGGCGACAACGGTCTTGCCAGAACCCACATCGCCCTGCAGCAAGCGATGCATGGGCACGGGTCGCTCCAGGTCCAGCGCGATTTCCTGGCCGACGCGGTCTTGCGCCTGCGTGAGCTTGAACGGCAAAACGGCCTGCAACTGGTCGTGCAACCCGTCGGCGACACGCGCAAAGGCTGGCGCTCGCAACGCCGCGCGCTCGCGCTTGCTCTCCAGTTGCGACAGTTGCTGCGCAAGCAGTTCCTCCGCCTTCAGCCGCTGCCACGCAGGATGGCTTCTGTCTTCGAGCGTCGCTAACGACACATCAGGCGCAGGCTCGTGCAGGAAGTGCAGCGAATCGCGAAGGCCCCACACCCCAGGCTTGAGAGTGTCCGTCACACCCGGTGGAAACGTATCCGACAAGTCAGCGCGCGCCAATGCGCCGAGCACCGCCTTTCGCAAATAGGTCTGCGGCAGAACCGACACTGTGGAATAGACCGGCGTCAACGAGCTCGCCAGTTCACCACCGGCCGGCTTGAACGTCGGGTGCACCATCTGCCACCCGACAAATCCGCCCTTCAGTTCCCCGCGCGCGCGAATCCGCGAACCGACCGCCAGCGCTTTCTGCAGCGACGGATAGAACGTGAAAAAACGCAGCACACACGTGTCGCTCCCGTCATCGACAGTAACGACGAGCTGGCGTCGCGGGCGATAAGCCACTTCGCAAGCCACAACAGTCGCCTCGATCTGCGCAACATCGCCGGCGCGTGCATCACGCAGCTTGACGATCCGCGTCTCGTCTTCATAGCGCAGGGGCAGGTGCAGCGCCAGGTCGATGTCCCGCTTGAGCCCCATCTTCAAGAGGGCTTTCTGCGGCGCCGTCAGTGCGTTCTGGGGGACGGCCTTGGCCAAGGTAGCGGGCATGGGACAATTCTGCCCTGTCTCCACTCTTGGCACGGGCTCCGTCCAGCCCTCAAGCATGCGCACATTCACCGTTGCCGACTTCGACTTCGCCCTTCCCCCCGAACTGATTGCCCAACATCCGGCCGCCGAGCGTAGCGGCTCGCGCCTCCTCGACGGCACACAGCCGCACCCGGTTGATCGAACTTTTCGCGACCTTCCTTCGCTGCTCGATGCCGGCGACCTGCTGGTTTTCAACGACACCAAAGTCGTGAAGGCCCGCCTTCACGGCGAGAAGCCCACCGGTGGCAAGGCCGAACTGCTGGTTGAACGCGTCCTCACCGGCAACGAAATCGTCGCCCACATGAAGGTGAGCAAGAAGCCGCCGATCGGCACTGCGATTCACATGGCCGGGGGATTCACGGCAACGCTCACCAGCCGTTGGCCCGATGCACAAGGTCCGCTCTTTCGATTCACGCTCGATGGCAATCCGTGGACGCTGATGGAGCAGCACGGCCATGTGCCCCTGCCGCCCTACATCGAACATGGCGACACCGCAGATGACGTGCGCCGCTACCAGACCGTGTTCGCAAAAAACCCCGGCGCGGTCGCAGCGCCTACAGCCGCCTTGCACTTCGACGAAGCGCTGCTTGCGCAAATGGACGCGCGTGGCATAGAGCGCGCAAGCGTCACCCTGCATGTAGGGGCCGGCACCTTTCAGCCCGTCAAGGTGGACAACATCGCAGACCATCGCATGCACAGCGAGTGGTATGAAGTTCCGCAGGCCACGCAGGCAGCCATCGCAAAGACAAAGGCGAGGGGGGGCCGCGTCGTTGCCGTGGGCACCACGACAGTCCGTACGCTGGAATCGTGGGCTCAATCCGGCGAGGCCACTGGCGACACCAGCATCTTCATCACGCCTGGTTTCCAGTTCCGGATCATCGATCTGCTGGTCACCAATTTCCACCTGCCCCGCTCGACGCTGCTCATGCTCGTGAGCGCCTTCGCGGGCTACGACCACATCACCGATTTGTATCGCCACGCTATGGAATCGCGGTACCGATTCTTCAGCTACGGCGATGCGATGTTGCTACAACGCGCCTGACACCATGCTCCACTTCGACCTCCTCCAAACTGAAGGCCTCGCACGTCGCGGACGCCTCACCCTCAACCATGGCGTGGTCGAGACGCCGATCTTCATGCCGGTCGGCACATACGGCACCGTCAAGGGCGTGACGCCACACTCGCTTGAAGAGATGGGTGCGCAAATCATCCTGGGCAACACCTTTCATCTGTGGATGCGCCCCGGACTCGACGTGCTCAAGCAGTTCGGCGGACTTCATCGCTTCGAGTCGTGGAGCAAGCCCATCCTCACCGACTCTGGTGGCTTTCAGGTCTGGAGCCTCGGGGAGATGCGCAAGATCAGCGAAGAAGGCGTGAAGTTTGCATCGCCCGTCAACGGCGACAAGCTGTTTCTCACGCCTGAAGTGTCGATGCAGATTCAGACCGCACTCAACAGCGACATCGTGATGCAATTCGACGAGTGCACGCCCTACGACACCAAGGGCCACATCACTACCGAAGCAGAAGCCCGTGTATCGATGGAACTGAGCCTGCGTTGGGCCGCTCGTTGCAAAACCGAATTCACGCGGCTTGAAAACCCCAACGCGCTTTTTGGCATTGTCCAGGGTGGCATGTTTGAGCATCTGCGCGACGAGTCATTGCAGGCGCTGGTCGAGATGGACTTCCC
Organism: Ramlibacter sp.; assembly: GCA_046597415.1. GTDB lineage: Bacteria > Pseudomonadota > Gammaproteobacteria > Burkholderiales > Burkholderiaceae_C > Ramlibacter. Next base: position 5,989 of record JBKJKT010000153.1, on the reverse strand, counting down.
GGGCTACGCGGTCGGTGGCGTGAGCGTCGGCGAGCCGAAAGAAGAGATGCTGCGCATCATGGCGCACACGCCCCACCGATTGCCCGCCAACAAGCCGCGCTACCTGATGGGCGTCGGCACACCGGAAGACCTGGTCGAAGGTGTGGCGCAGGGCGTGGATATGTTCGACTGCGTGATGCCGACGCGCAATGCGCGCAATGGCCACCTGTTTACCCGCTTCGGCGACTTGAAGATCCGCAATGCGCGCCATCGCATCGACGAGACGCCGCTGGACGAAACCTGCGGCTGCTACGCATGCAAGAACTTCTCGCGTGCCTACATGCATCACCTGGAGCGTTGCGGTGAAATGCTGGGTCCGATGCTGGCAAGCATCCACAACCTGCACTACTACCTGAATCTCATGCAGGAGATTCGTGATGCGCTCGACACGGGCGATTTCACCGGGTTCCGCGAACGATTCAGAAGGGACAGGGCGCGAGGCGTCTAGCTTCTGAGCCGGCCCTATCGCCCCTATCGCCCCTATCGCCCCATCGCCCTACTGCACGCGCTGCATTGCGCCGCCCAGTTGCGAGCAGGTGACACCCGCACCGAGCCGCGTCAAAGGACCCAGCTGAAGGGTAGTCGGCTGATAGCTCTTTCGTCGCAGCCATGCCTGGGCCTGATCCCGCGACACGGCACCCGCCTCCCTTGCAACAACAATGGTTTCGATGACCCACTGGTTCGACTGCTGGTACTTGCGACCCCAGGCATAGCTCACCACAAGCGTGATGTTTTTTGGCTCGCGGCATAGTGCTTGAAAAAGTTTCGCGCCCATACGGCGGAAATCACCGGAATCGCGGCAAAGCTTGCCATTACGTGCTTGAGCGTATGGCCTGAAATCCACTCGCCCGTGAATCGGTACACCTGCACGTCGTTCAGTTCAAGCAGCTTGGCGACGCCGTAGGCGGCAATCACCGCCAGCCAGTGCACGTCCAGCGAGCCGGGCCGCCGCGGCATGCAGGCGAAGACGACTACAAGCACCATGCCGCCCGCCTGCAATATCGCCCACGGCAGCATGTCGCCAACGGTCCCCGCATATTGAGCGGCGATTGGACCGAGTACCAGCACGGCAAGCCCCAGTACCGCGCCAGCCCGTTCGCTGATGCGTGCGGCAGCGCCCAATCCAAGCAGTCCGGCGAATGCTAAAGACATGCCCACGCGATCCATCGCGAGTCGCTCTTCGTCGGGCTCCAGGTGGTACCAGCCTGAGGTCCCTGCGGTCAGCACGAGGCCTGCGAAAAACAGTGCCGCCATCGCGCGCTGCACGTTCGAGACGGCCTCAGGTGGTACGCGCCACAATGCAATTGCACCTACGAAACCGGCAATCGCGAACGGCAAGTTGGACACCACGTCCAGGGCGAACGGCAAGCCCCACAGGGTCCGCGAGTCCGCAAAGGCGTGGTAGCCCGCGTCCTGGCTCACTACCGGGCCGAAGACGGCCAACGCCAGCAGAACGGCACAGGCGGCCAGCAACCAGGTTTCGGGTTTCGAGATGACGGAACGCATCGGTTTCTCCTGTTTATGCGATAGCCGAGGTCTGAAAGCCATCCTGCCGAACAGCCCGGTGGTACCCGGACCGGTCTCCAGCACCCTCGACGGCATTTGCGGGTGCGGATCCAGTAGTCGGCACGACGCGTCTGGCGCGCGCGCTTTTCGGGTGACAGCGCCGTAGCCGCCAGCTTCTCGTCGGAGTTGAGCGGCACCACCACCCAGCCGAGCGGCCCGGGCTTGCAATCGAAGTGATCCCAGAGCGCTTCATAGCTGTCAAAAATCTTCTGCCCCGCCTCGCGGTAGCGCGCTTGCCACCGGTACGACCAGTGATGCAGTCGGTGCGCGGCCGGATCCAGCCCCACCAGGCGCAACTGCCAGAATCGCGCGAGCTCTTGCGCCACCCGGACCAGCAGCACAGACGGTTTCCAGCCCTGCAGCCGCTGGTTCAACTCCATCGGACTGATTCGCTCACCGGATTGCGCTGGCCACGCACGCCACCGATGACGAGGCATGGCTTGTCGCCGATGCGAAAGCGGCTGAACGCCAGCACATCGAGACCGGGCGACCCGCGACAATGTCCTCGAAGGCGGCACGCTGGAACGCGCCTTCCTGCCAGTCCATGTGGTCGATGAGTTGTACCACTCGCTCGCTGAAAGACACATCGCGATGCACCGAAGGACGCACCGCGCGCAAGTATTCGGCGGGCAGGTCCCTGACAAGGCCTCTCGCGTGAAGCTCCCAGGCCCCGCTCCAGATGCCGGGAATGCGACTGGACTGCGATTGGCCCATACGTCAGCGAAACACCGTAAGCACGCCCGTATAACCATAGAGGTGGTGGCGGGCGATCTCTCCTCCGGCAAAAAATCCGACCAGCGGCACGTCGCCCAACGCGCGGCGCACGATCTGCAGCTCAGCGCTCGGCCCACCAAAGTGCGGTCCACCGCGTCCCGCGCAACTCACATAGATCGCACCGGCAATCCGACGCTGCGCACTGGGCACTGCCAGTGGTTCAGGTGCAGCAAGCGCCGCAGCGACGGTCTGTGGCAGTTCCTCCGGTTCAAGCTCTTCGCGAATCTCAGCACAGATGCGGATGAGGTCTGCGCGCGCAGCCTGTGCGCTGCGCTGGCAAAACGCCATCCGCATGCCGGGCTCGACCTTGTCGGCGACGGCAATCCCGCGTCGACCCGGATCCAGGCCGATGATGTGTCGAACCACCACGTCCGCGCCAAAGTTGCCTGTGCGGCCGATGGCGTCGCCGCCGGCTTCGGTCAGTCCGACCAGCGTTGAGCGCAAGGCGGCCATGGCGGCCTGCGGCTCTTCGAGCGAAATGGCGGCATCGCGAAGCAACAGGTCCAGCGCCGGTTCGCCGTCGATTTCGGTGATGACATTGCCCTCGGCGGCCGTGATAACGCGTTGTACCGAAATCGGCTGGCACCCCTGCGTGACGCGCGAAACCAGCGACACGCCTTTACCGAATGCCACTCCCGACAGTCCACCCCGAAACACGCCCCCGGCAGCGCCCTGGCCCCGCATGTTGCCGTTGCCGCCCACCGCGAATTGCACAGCGTCGCCCCTGCTGGCCGCCAGTCCCCCGAAGAGATAGCCAGTCGCCGTGCGGCTGGCCATTTCAGCGATCAGCTCGGCGACATCGGGCGTTGCGGCGTCCGCATGAACCAGCGCGGTGTACGGTTCGAACCCCATGCCATCACCGACACCCAGCGGAGCCACGCCGGAGAACACCCGGTATTGATCGGTCGGCAGCTCGCAGAGCATGACGGCCAGTGCGGGCTCGTCGAAGTACTCCACGTTGCTGGAGGCGATGCCGATGCCTACGGTGCCGGACCAATCGGTGACCTCGCGCAGTTCGGCGCCGAGATGGTCGAGAATTTCCTGGGCCTGGCCCGCGTAATGATCAGTGATGTAGAGCAGCCCCAGCGTCGGGGATTTTGCGTAATCGGCCAAGGCCATCTGCGCGCGCAGCTGGGCCAGCACCAACGCTGCGGCCATCTGCCACTGGGGGTGGGTTGCATGGCCGAATGGAAACAGTTTTGTCGCTTGCCTGCTCATTGTTTTCGCACCCTGTCTGCACTTTTCGCATCACGCCTTCTTGCCCTTGCCCTTGCGCCGGGCCGCCTGCTTGCGCGCGCCGGCTGTCACCGAACCGCCCGCCGCCTTGGCCATACCGGTCGCCGTCTTGAGCGCGCCCCTGGCAACGCCACTGGCCACATTCCTGGCGGTATGCACCGCGCTTTGTGTAGCCACATCTTTCATTGCGGTGCTGGCGATTTCCTGGAACTGCTGCGTGAGGGCGCCCCACCACTGCAATGGATCCACCACACCCGTCTGAGCGGGCGACCTGGACTTCGCAGTACTCTTCTTTTTTGCGGGAGTCGACGACGCCGGACTCGCCGCGAACGCGGTGGCCGTGTCCGCTGCTTTTTCGGCCACCATCTGCACGCCGCCCATGACCGTGTCGGCTGCCTTGAGCTTCAGCGCATTGGCGACATCGCCCATGTTGAAGTTCATGCCCTTGAGCGTGGCGAGCGTCATCTTCTGGACTTCCAGCGCCTGTATCGTCGCGCCAAGCGCCTTCGAATTCTGGTCGAGCCAGAAGTGCACGGCCTTGAGCTCACCGATCCGCTTGTCGAGTTCTTCGACGTTGAGCGTTGGCGCAACCCAGTTGGACAAGTTGGGCATCTGCGGCAGCGTCTGCGATGCCCCCTTGGCAAGGTTCTGCAGGAAGTCGAACCCGGGCACGAATTTGCCGAAACCCATCTGCTCGTTATCGCTCATGGCCATGGCTCCGCTGGAGTTGCGCTGGCTGTGAGCTTAACCCATGCGCCGCAGCTGGGAACCCCCTGTTTCAGTGTTTGTGCTGCCCTCTCGAGCTACCTGCCGGTGCTCCCGGCGGCTGCATGGAGACGGGCACCTGCAACTCCATTCGCAGCGGCGCCCCAGCCGCGTTTCTAAAAACCAGCGTCAGGGGTATCAGCACGTCTTTTTGCAATGGCTGTTTGAGGTCCATCAGCATCAGGTGATAGCCACCGGGCTTGAGATCGAACGGCACGCCGGGCACAAGGTCGACCTTGTCAACGGCGCGCATCCGCATGACGTCGCCCTCCATTTTCATTTCGTGGATTTCCGCAACCCCCGCCACCGGCGTTGCGACGCCCACAAGTTGCAGCGGCTCGCGCGAAGTCAGCCGCATGAATCCACCGGTTCCCCGCTGCCCCGGCACGGAGCCGCGCACCCATGCGCCCTCCACGGTGGGCAAAGATCGGGCCTGCACAGATTCGAGCGCGTGAGACTGGGGCATTGACGCCGCCAGGGCGATGAAGGCGCACGCGAAGGCTGGGCGAACACCGGGAATCCGAAGGGAAAAAGAGAAACGGGAAAGGATCAGTTGCATGGCCGCGATTATCTCAAAGCGACGTGCGACCTTGAGACCCTGGGGACTTCAGAACCTGGGTGCACGCCGTTCGCGCAGCGAGGCAACGCCCTCACGCACATCCGGCCCTGCAAACCCCATGAACTCCAGTGCCAGCGACGCATCGAAAGCCGGCCCGGCCTGGCGCAGCCAGTTGTTCAGCGAGTACTTGGTCCACCGGATCGCGGTCTGCGAACCGGTTGCCAGGCGATCCGCGATTTCGTAGGCCTTGCCCAGCAACTGCGAATCCTCGACGGCCAGCGAAACAAGGCCGATGCGCTCCGCCTCTTCGCCACTCACCGGCTCGCACAGCAAAAGGTAATACTTCGCCTTGGCCATGCCGCACAGGAGCGGCCAGACGATGGCGGCGTGATCGCCAGCCGCCACGCCAAGGCGCGTATGGCCGTCTACGATCTTTGCTGACTTCGCTGCCACCGAAATATCGGCGAGCAACCCGGCGACGAGCCCCGCACCAACCGCTGGGCCGTGCAACGCGCTCACGATGGGCTTGTCGCAATTGATGACGTTGTACACCAGATCCCGCGCTTCTTTCCAGACGCGCGCGCGCACTTCGAAGTCCAGCGCCATGCTCTCCACCAACTCCAGGTCGCCGCCGCCGGAAAACCCCAATCCTTCACCGCGCAAGACTGCACAACGCACCGTCTCGTCGGCACTCACATCACGCCATATTTCCGCCAGTTCGTGATGGCCGGCGTGACCCGCCGTCGGCAGCTTGCCGTTGAGCGCGCGCATCTGGATGTCCAGCACGCTGTCCTGCGGGCCGCGGCGCGTGATGGACAGGGTGGTGTAGCGGGAGTAATCCAGGGTGCTCATGGTCGGCCTCCAAATTTCGATCAAGCGAGCTTAGTGCAGCAAGCGGCTGAGTCTCATTCCTTCGGTTCAACCGTAGGTTTCGTCCTACACCGGCTAGCGTGGCGCAGGTCTGGTCAACAACAGGGCCGGCTGCTACCGTGTGACCGATGAATCTGACGGACATCCTGGTGCCTTCGAGCGCCCTTTTTCTAGACTTCG
>JBKJKT010000137.1:0-6062 GCA_046597415.1 Ramlibacter sp. | reverse complement strand
GCGCTCGCATCGAGTGTGCCCGCAACGTTGGTGGTGCCCGATTGCATGTCGCCCAACAGGATGATGCGGCCTTCACGGTTTTCGATGGTGCGCGCCTGGACGACGCCTGTGTTGTTGACCACCGTCGAGAGCAGATTTCCGGCTGCGTGAGTTGTCAGAAACGCCTGGCCGCCATCGGCGCGAATGACGCCGCCGTTTTCCACGAGCGCGTTGACGGCACCCTTGTCCACGATGACGTTCAGCAGTTTGTCGCCCGCCATGTCGAGCGTAATCGCATCGCCGCCCGTCAGCGCGATGGTCCCCATGCGGGCGACGATCGCGCCGTCATTGCGCACCTTGGCGCCGAGCAACGCGACATAGCCGCCGTCAGCGGCGGTGATCGATCCTTCATTGACCACGGCGCCCCTGCCCGCACCTGAGAAACTGTATTTGCCGGACATGAAATCCGCATCGGCGATAGCGTGGGTGGACGCGACAAGGCCGCCGACATTCACCGCAGCTCCTGCACCGAACAGTACGCCATTGGGATTGACCAGGAACACCTTGCCGTTGGACGACAAGGTGCCGAAGATCGCGGAAGGGTCAGGCCCCAGTACACGGTTGAGCGCAACCGCACTTGCGCCCGGTTGCACGAAGCGCACAGTCTCGCCAGCCGCAATGCCGAAGCTCAGCCAGTTGAGCACCGCACTAGGCGTTGACTGGACGACAGTGGTCGTAGCTCCGCTGGTGGAGATGGTCGCGGAGCCAGCTGCGACCGATCCGCCCCCCGGCGCAGCGTGCGCGCCCTGGGCAGCTGCCATGAACGAAACCGCGATTGCCACGGCAATCCGGCTCCGAGAAAAAGTGGTGTGGCGGTTCATATGGACACTGCCTTTCAGAAATACTTGACCAGCTGGACCCAGAACCGTCCGGAGCGGTCGGGGGCCGATAGCGCGACCTGGTTGCCCAGCTTGCGTGCGTAATAGGCGCGAACCAGGAAGTTGCCCGGATCGCCCCAGTTGATGCCAAAGCCGGCACCGCTCAACGTGCGGTCATTCGGCCCGGGAGCCCAGGGGCTGTGATTCGTCCTCACCGAGCCCGCATCGACAAATGCAGCCAGCTGCATGTAGCCCGGCAGCGATGCCGGTTTGGGCAGGTCATAGCGCAGCTCGATGTTGAGCAGCAGTCCTTCATCCGCATAAGCCTCACCTTCGGGATAGGCACGCACGGCATTCATGCCGCCCAGTACCATCTTCTCGGAACTATCGAGATTCTTCGAAGCAACCTGACCGCTGATGGAGCCATAAAGTGAGAAGGGTCCGGCGCCCAGGCGTTGCGACCGCGAAGCACTGAAGGCGAGCTTGCCGAAGCTGCCATTGGTTTGCGCGGTGATCGCGTCCGCAGCGCGCGCTGAGGGCGTTTCGATGTCGAGCACGCCCGATGACAGCGCTGCGAGGTAGGTGACATAACCGCCGCCACCCCATGTATCCGTGCGATCCCCGAACAGGCTCGCAGTCAGTACGCGCGACTTCCGGTCGACCTCGCCGCCGGTGGAATCGACGCGATCGTTGAACGACTTCCAGTCGAAGTTGAGCTGCGCATAGAGGTTGCTGCTCCGCGAGCGCTGGAGCGGATAGCGGCCAAACACGCTGGCAACCCGCGCTGTCCCATGGGCCTGCAAAGGCGCAAATTCCTTGCCCAGTTCATAGCCGAGCCAGCTGTACGCCACACCCACCTGCCCGCGTCCGAGCTGACGCTGCCAGGAGGCACGTGCATATTGCAAGCCAGACCCTGACGTCAGCAGCCGCAAGCTCGCCACGTCACCCATGCCCAGTGGATTATTGAGGTTCAATGTCGCGCCGATACGGTACTGGCCGGTGTAGCGGTTGCCCGCGTTATCGGCATCGACACTGCCGCTGAAACGCGCGCCTGGCGTGATGTCAACAAGCAGATCGGAAGTGCCGGCGACCACGCCGGGTGCAAGCGTTGAACTCACGACCACGCCCGGCAACTCAGACAGCACGAGCAAGCGGCTTTCGAGCGGCTCGGTCATGATGGCGTCGCCGGTGTTCAGGCCGGCCAGAGCGCCTTGCGGTATGCCCTCGGACAGATTGGTGCTGTTGCGCACCGCAATGTTGCCGTAGCGTCCTTCGCTCACGGCAATGGAGACTGCGTTGTCCTGGATTTCCTGGGCGGGCACATAGGCCAGCGCCACGAAGTAGCCGTTCCAGCGGTAATGCTCGGTGATCCGGGCTGCCATGGCCTGCAGCTGCGCTAGTGATAGCTCGGTGCCTGGGACAAATCCCGTGAGTGCAAGCAGGTCAGATTCAGAGAAAGCAGTTGCACCGGTGACACGCAGCAACTGCACTCGGATTTTCAAATCATCTGTTGTGGCTGGCGTCGCTGGCGTGCGCTGCTCGATGCGCACTTGCGGTGCAGATCGTGGCTGCACGGGCGAAGGAGGAATCTGTAGCAACTGGCCGCCGGCCCCTGGCGGCTGCTGGGCGATTGCGGCTTGCGCGAGTGCAAGCAGAGCCAGCGGTGCTAGCTTGTATCTGAAGTAGCGCGATAGATAGCGTGATTGGTGCGCTCGACTGATATCCATGGTTCGCCTCTCCTTGCCGAAACTCATCGGCGCGGCGGTGGACGCGAAAAAGCCCGCTACCCAGCGCCCGATGAGGCACCCAGAATGCGCGCGTGCCACCGCGCAGTCTGTACGGCAGCGAACATAGGCACTGCGCAATTCCCTATGCGATGGCCCTGGAAACGTGGTAGCCGGGCGCGAACTGGTTTTTACCAGCCGCGTTTGACCAGCCTTTCAAGCAACGCTCATGGTCAGCGCCTGACACACAGCGCGGGTCACCTCTTGCGTGGTCGCCGTGCCGCCGAGGTCACCGGTATGAAGTGATTTATCCGCAGTGACGCTTTCGATTGCACGCATGAGCTGATCCGCGGCGGCCTGTTCGCCCAGATGCTCCAGCAGCATCACAACCGACCAGAATGTTCCCACCGGATTGGCAAGCCCCTTGCCCATGATGTCGAAGGCCGAACCATGGATGGGCTCGAACATCGACGGAAACCTGCGCTCCGGATCGATGTTGCCCGTCGGTGCGATGCCCAGGCTGCCGGCCAATGCCGCAGCGAGATCGGAAAGAATGTCCGCGTGGAGATTGGTCGCGACGATCGTGTCCATCGAGGCTGGGCGGTTGATCATGCGCGCCGTTGAAGCATCGACGAGTTCCTTGTCCCATTTGACGTCTGGGAACTCTTTGGAGATTTGCAGCGCAATCTCATCCCACATCACCATCGCGTGGCGCTGTGCATTGCTCTTGGTGATGACCGTCAGCAACTTGCGAGGCCGCGACTGCGCAAGCTTGAAAGCAAATCGCATGATGCGCTCCACTCCGGCGCGGGTCATGATGGACACATCGGTTGCCGCCTCGATCGGATGACCCTGATGCACGCGGCCACCGACGCCTGCGTATTCGCCTTCGGAGTTTTCACGAACGATGATCCAGTTGAGGTCTTCGCGCGTGCAACGCTTGAGCGGCGCGTCGATGCCAGGAAGAATCCGCGTCGGACGCACGTTGGCGTACTGATCGAACCCCTGGCAGATCTTCAGACGCAATCCCCAGAGCGTGATGTGATCCGGAATATGCGGATCTCCCGCTGAGCCAAAAAGGATGGCGTCCTTGTCGCGCAGGGCCTCGAGGCCGTCCGCCGGCATCATCACCCCGTGCGTGCGGTAGTAGTCGCCGCCCCAGTCGAAATTCTCGAATTCGAAACGAAACGAGGCGCTGCCGCCAGCCATCGCCTGCATGACCTCTTGCCCCGCGGGTATGACTTCTTTTCCGATTCCGTCGCCGGGAATGGTCGCGATCTTGTATGTCTTCATGGGGTATCCGTATTAGTAAGCGCTGTTGAACCTCCACAATGTAAGCCCACTGGGCATCGTGAAGTCCCCTGATCTTCAGGGAATGCGCCCAAGCACTTCGAGCGGACCTTTGCCCGGCGGCACGCGCACGACCAGACCATCTCCGGACGACAGCGTCTGACCCGTCAGCTGTGTGATGTTGACCTGATGCGTCACCACGACCAGTGCGCCCGGCCCCTTCCAGTTGGAAAGAAGCGCGCGCGCGCCAGCGGTCTGCCGTTCCGTGTCGCCGCGCCGATCGAAAAACGAGTTGAACAACGGCTCATCTCGCAGCGGCGCCATCCCCTCGAACCCGAGCCGGGCCGTGTCGCGCGTGCGGCACCACTGCGAATGCCACACCGACTGCACGCGAATGCCACGCTCTCGCAACAGCTGACCCAGACGGCGCGACTCGGCGCGGCCCTGCTCGTCGAGGTTTCGCTGCGTTGAACATGCGTCGATCTTCATGCCGGGTGGATCGCCAATGCCCGGTGCAGTGGCGTGGCGAAACAGCACGATCGCACCGGGCTTGGCGAGTGCCGCCCAGCCGGCATCGTCGGCTACTGCAGCGAAGCCTGTGAGCGCCAGGAATAGCGCGACTGCGCAGTGCAAAAAGTGGGAGTTCATTTCCGGATGGTAGAAAGAAAGGAAAAGCCTGCACGCGGCAGGCTTATGGTTGGTCGTGGGCTACACGCGACCCGCGCGACGGCACATCAACATGCATCGATATCGCTCATCTATCTGGACGAGTCCTGGGTAAACCGATGGCCTCGTTCATCAACTTCTCGAAGTGCTGCCTGATTGCAGAATCTGACTCAAGTGGCGTGACCCGCCTCGCCCTGGAGTCAGCGATTCCAACTCGTGCCGCCTCTCGAAGAGCCACAAGACGTGCTTGAGCCTCTGACTCCTCGCGCTCGGTCCAATCTACATTTCGGGTTGGCATGAGACGCTCCTCATTTAAGGGCATATCCTGCCATACAGGCGAGCCCTGCCGAACAAAAACGATCGACTATCCGAGCCACGCCCGGACAACCAACATCACCCCAGTACCCACAACAATCGTCCAGAACAGGCTGCGCTTCCACACATAAAACGCGAGCCCCGCCAACGCGCCAAACAGGCGCGCATCCAGCAGGGAATCGATCAGGTACCCCTGCGTCATGAACAGCTCTGGCGCGACGACTGCCGCCAGGGCCGCAGTGGGCGCATAGCGCAATCCTTCGCGCAACCACCTGGGCATTGGCAGCTCGCCCTCGGGCATGAGAAAGAACGCGCGACAAAAGAGCGCGACCACGGCCATGCCGATCGACGTGAAAAAGATTTCGACCGGACTCATGACTCCTCACTCGCGGGCCGGGCGTGATGCGCGAGCGCGCCGAACGCGACTGCAGCTGCTATCGCAACCAGGATGTTGAGTTTCAAGGGCAATGCGTATGCGGCCACCGCCGCGCACGCCGCCACGATTGCGGCCACCCATGTCGACGGCGTGCGCAACTGTGTGCACAGCAACGCAAGCAACGCCATCGTCCCCGCGAAGCCGAGGCCCCACGACGTGGGGATCGCACTGCCTGCGACGATGCCAATCGTGATGGCTGATTGCCAGACCGCAAATGTGACCAGGGCCGATCCGAGAAAGTAGTCTTCGTATCGAACGCCGGGCTCGGGCGATTCGAATCGGCGCGCGAAGACCGCGAAGTTCGAATCGCCGATCAGGTAGCTGAGCGCAAGACGCCGGCCGCGCGGCAGGTGAGCGAAGTAAGGACGGTAGTGAAATCCGAAAGCCAGGAACCGCAGGCACACGCAAAGGCAGGCGGCACACACCACCCAGATGGGCGCGCCCGATGCGATGAGCGGCAAGGCGGCGATCTGCGCCGAGCCCGCGTAGGTGACCAGGGACATGAAGACAGCCAGCGGCACGCCCATGCCGCTCTTGGCCATCGCGACGCCGGCGACGAGCCCCCATGCGGCGATTCCGATTGCCATCGGCAGGCCGTCGCGTGCGCCCTCGCGAAAGATGGGGCGCTTCGTGAGGGCGATGAATTCAGAGAGCGGAGTCAACGGGAGACCTCCAAAAAAACGGCCTGAGCTATCAATTCAATAGCATCAGGCCATTTATAACCGGCACGACCCCGGACAGGGTCACGGCTGAGGATCTGGGGCACCACTACGC
>JBKJKT010000135.1:0-3548 GCA_046597415.1 Ramlibacter sp. | reverse complement strand
AGTGCCGCGCCCAGGATCTTCTCCTGAAGCGGCATCGTCTGGTTGCAATCGCAAATCAGGGTTGGCATCGTCGGCTGGTTCGGGTACTGCTACTGGCTCTGGGGGCGACTGTGCCACGATTTGATCTTTAGCGTTATCCGCATCATCCCTTGGCACGGCTGGGTCGGATTCTTTTTTTTCATCGAACAGGTTCAGGAATTTCACGCTGGCGAGCTGGCGAAGCATGGCCGCGGGCATCGGGTCAGGTTTGGAGTAGTCGTCGATGTAGATATCCAGTCCGTCCATCACGTTGAAGTGCGGGTCGGCAAAGAGCTTTTTCATCGCAGCATTCTTGACTTCGGGTGCAACGTCGCGCGCGGCGAACCGGGTGAAGTCGGACGATGGGGTCAGGAGGTCCGCGTCGGCGAGGGTGGGGGGAGGTGGTGGTGGCGGGGGCGTTTCGGCGGCCGCTGTGTCTCCACCCCGGCCCTCCCCCGGAGGAAGAAATTCGGAGCCACTCCCTCCCCTTCCGGGGGAGGGTTGGGGTGGGGGCACGACGGCGTCAGCATCAACAGCAACCGCGACTGGGGCAGCCGCACCCGCAGGCTCAACCGCAACCTCCTTCCCCTCCTTCACATCCAGCTTGCGCCTGGACCACCGCCCCAAAAATCCGTCACTCATTGCCGCCTCCGCCGAGTTTCTTTTCGGTCGAGACCTTCGCCGGGCTCCCGAACCGGTCCTGCAGCGCCCGGAAGCTCTCGGGCCGCTTTCTGCGTTTGGGTTCCGGCACATAGTGCTCATCAACGAACGACTGCAACCACTCGACCACGTTCGCCGGCGCAGCTACCTGCTCGACGGTTTCCTGCGCGTCGAGCCAGCGGCCCGCATCGTGATAGCTGAGCGACACCATGGTGGGAATCGGCATGGGCTCATCGCCGAGCAACGCCTCTTCTTCCATGCGCCACAGCACGAAAAAGCAGGGTGCCGGCGTGCTTGCGTTGAGGTAATAACCCTCCGCGTCGTCGCGGTAAAGCTCCACAAGAAAGCCGGGATGCAACCAGCGCTCATCGTCGTCGGCCTTGCGAAGCAAGTGCGGCTTGTCACCGAAGCCCGGCTCCTGCGGGACCACGTCTTCCAGCGCCCACCGCCACGGCTGCCAGCGGTTGTCGATGCGCTCCCGGCGCATGACAACGGCGACTTCGATGGTGGGTCGTGTGCTCATGGCTCGCCCCGGTCAGGTGTCCTTCGAAATCTTGATCGACGGAAATTTGGAAGAGAAGTCCTTTGCCCGCGCAGCAATCTTGATCGCGACCTGGCGCGCAACAGCTTTGTAAATACCCGCCACTTCGCCGTCCGGGTCAGCAACCACCGTGGGCCGTCCGTTGTCGGCCTGCAGGCGAATCTGCATGTCCAGCGGCAACGCGCCGAGGTAATCCATGTTGTATTGAGCAGCCATCCGCTTGCCGCCGCCTTCGCCGAAGATGTGCTCGGCGTGGCCGCAGTTGCTGCAGATGTGGACTGCCATGTTCTCGACGATGCCCAGGATCGGCACGCCTACTTTCTCGAACATCTTGATGCCCTTCTTGGCATCGAGCAGCGCAATATCTTGCGGCGTCGTAACGATCACGGCGCCGGTCATTGGTACGCGCTGCGACAGCGTGAGCTGGATATCACCCGTGCCGGGCGGAAGATCAACGATGAGGTAGTCGAGGTCGGCCCAGTTGGTCTGGCGCAAGAGCTGCTCGAGCGCCTGCGTGGCCATGGGGCCGCGCCAGATCATGGCCTCGTCCTGGTTCACCAGAAACCCGATCGACATGACCTGCACGCCGTAGTTTTCCATCGGGTCCATTGTCTTGCCGTCAGACGATTCTGGCCTGCCCTCGATGCCCATCATCATGGGTTGGCTCGGGCCGTAGATATCGGCATCAAGCAGGCCCACAACCGCGCCTTCAGCTGCGAGTGCCAATGCCAGATTGACGGCCGTCGTGCTCTTGCCGACACCGCCCTTGCCCGAGGCGACGGCGATGATGTTCTTGACGTTGGGCATCAGCGCCACGCCGCGCTGCGCTGCATGCGCCACGATCTTCATCGTGACGTTGGCCGACACGTTCTTCACGCCGGCCACGCCTCTTGCGGCGCTCACGAGCGCACTGCGCAATACGGGAATCTGGCTCTTGGCGGGATAGCCGAGTTCGACGTCGAACGAAACGTCGCCGTTGTCCACCTGAAGGTTTTTAAGCAGGCGTGTGCTGACGAAATCCTTGCCGGTGTTGGGATCGGTGACCCCCGTGAGGGCCTGGAGCAACTGTTCTGGTGTGACTGCCATTGGGGTGTTTTTTCCTGTTGGCAACGAGTGTAGCGATTGCCAATTAGGCAACTCGCTGTCAGTGCCAATCAGGATCGCCGGGCTTGCGTGGTGCGGTGCCGGGTGGAATGCGCACAATTTTCCCGTCGCGCATGACGATGAGGTCGGTGCCGGTTTGCTCAGCGAGACGTCGCGCGCTCTCGGCTGCACGCAGGAGAGCAGCAAATGACCCTTTGAGAGATGCATCGGCGTCAGCAGGAAGGCCATCGTAGGCGGGCTGATGCTCCCTGGCAATTTGAGTTGACGACATGGCTCCACTCCAATCGATGATGACGGGGCGCGTGCCCGCGTTGTCGTAAATAACCCAACGATCTACCAACGGGAGATAAACCGATTTGAATAGTCGGACCCCGGATTCAAACCGCCGTCGAATCGTTTCCTGCGGAATGTCGTGCCCACCTTGACGAACTCTTGTAGCAACTCGCTCAACAGCGATGTCCGCAGAGGGCAAGCTCAAGAAATTCAACTCAACCCGAAAGCCCAGCTCGCGCGAACGCGGAATCTGCCTCGCATAACCCAGCCCCGATAAGGTCGTTTCAAACGCAAAGCTTTCACGCCTGTCCGCCAGTTGGCTCATCCGCTCCAGCATCAGCCGCCCAGCCCGTAGCGCGGCGCGCTCGGGCGCAAACGGCGAAAGACCTGCCGCTATGAGGTCGGCATTGAGAAAGTCACCGCAAGCCGCCTCATTTGGCAGGAACTCCCGTGCAAACGTAGTCTTGCCCGCGCCATTGGGCCCCGCAACGATGATGATTCGTGGTTTGTTCATTTGCTCCGCTGAACTCTAACGCGTCAGTGGATGCCAGTCGCAAGGGCGCAGACACCTATATGTGTATCTTGTTCTTACAGGCGACTAGCGATCGGCGGGCCTCCTACGCCCGCCGAATAGAATTCTTCGCTCCACTGTAGGCCCACATGAATCCACGCAAGCTCTTCGTCACCACCGCACTGCCGTACGCCAACGGCAAGTTCCATATCGGCCACATCATGGAGTACATCCAGGCCGACATCTGGGTGCGGTTCCAGCGAATGCAGGGCAGCGAGGTCGCGTTTGTCTGCGCCGACGACGCGCACGGCGCGCCAATCATGATTGCGGCCGAAAAAGCCGGCAAGACACCTCAGCAGTTCGTGGCCGAAATCGCAGCCGGCCGCAAGGAATACCTGGTCGGTTTTCACATCGCATTCGACAACTGGCACAGCACCGATG
>JBKJKT010000231.1:0-13861 GCA_046597415.1 Ramlibacter sp. | reverse complement strand
ATTGGTGGCGGGCCAGACCGTGGGCAACTGGCGTGCACCCGACGACCAGACCTACGACGTGAACGTGCGCCTTTCACCCGATGCGCGCAACTCGCCCGAAGACCTCGCGCGCCTTCCGTTCACCACCGGCACCAACGCAGATGGATCGCCCCGTATCGTGCGGCTGAACCAGATAGCGACGGTTCGTGAATCGACCGGACCCAACCAGATCAATCGCCGCGACCTGACGCGCGAAGTGGCGATCAACGCCAACGTGTTCAATCGCTCAGCCGGTGAAGTGTCGAACGACTTGCGCGCCATCCTCGACACCATCAGTTTTCCGCCGGGCTATCGCTACCAGTTCAGCGGCTCCACGAAAAACATGGCCGAATCGTTCGGCTATGCCCTATCGGCGCTCGCGATGGGCGTGATCTTCATCTACATGATCCTGGCGAGCCAGTTCAGGAGCTTCCTGCAGCCACTGGCGCTCATGACTTCGCTTCCACTCACGTTGATTGGCGTCGTGCTGGCCCTGCTCATGTTCCGCTCGTCGCTGTCGATGTTCTCGGTGATCGGCGTCGTGATGCTGATGGGCCTCGTCACCAAGAACGCGATCTTGCTGGTGGACTTCGCAATACGAATGCGAGATGACGGCATGGAACGCTCCGAAGCGCTCCTGATGGCCGCCAAGGTGCGACTGCGCCCCATCCTGATGACGACGCTGGCCATGATCTTCGGCATGGTGCCGCTGGCATTCGCGCTGACCGAGGGCTCCGAGCAGCGCGCGCCGATGGGGCAGGCCGTCATCGGCGGCGTCATCACTTCATCGTTGCTGACGCTGGTCGTGGTGCCGGTTGTTTACTGCTACCTCGATGACCTCGCGATGTGGGCCCGGCGGCGCTTCAGGCGCCCCGGCACCCAGGCATCCATCCCCGCTTCCGGCGGCAGTGGGTCCCGCCCCCTTCCCGCCTCTAAAATTGACGGTTTGTCCTGAACCGTCCCGGATTGCCCATGACCGCCCCTTCCGACCTCGAACTCGCACGCTTCAACATGATCGAGCAGCAGATCCGCCCCTGGGATGTGCTCGACCTCGACATCCTGGCCTTGCTGGCCGTGTCGCGTCGCGAAAATTTCGTACCACTCGCTCACAAGGCCTTGGCCTTCGTCGACATGCAGATCCCCTTGCTGGGTTCAGGTGACGTTGACATGCAGCATGGGCTCAGCATGCTGGAACCCAAGGTCGAGGCTCGCATGCTGCAGGACCTGAAAATCCGTCCACAAGACAAGGTGCTGGAAGTCGGCGCCGGCTCCGGTTACATGGCATCGTTGCTCGCGGCTCGCGCCCAGCGCGTCATTTCGCTCGAGATCAATCCTGAACTCGCCCGCATGGCCCGGGACAACCTTCAGCGCGCAGGCGTTTCCAACGCCGAAGTGCGCGAGGCCGATGGCTCCCGGGGTCTTTCGGGTGAAGCGCCCTTCGACGTGATCGTGCTGAGCGGCTCCGTCGCTGAAGTGCCGCCCGCCCTTCTGGCGCAACTGAGGATCGGTGGCCGGCTCGCAGCCATCGTCGGATTCGAGCCCGTCATGCGCGCCACCTTCATCACCCGCGACAGCGAGACGAACTACACCACGGCCCAGCCCTGGGACACGCTCGCGCCGCGCCTCGCGAATTTCCCCGAGCCTTCACGGTTCCAGTTCTAGGAAGCCCACACATGATCGAGCAGGTCAGGCCCGCATCGCTACGCGACTGGATCGCCTCCCAGGGCGGCACTGCACTGGTGCTCGATGTACGCGAGCCAGCGGAGCTGCAGGTCGCTCGAGTGGGGACCGAGGGTTTCGACGTCAAGACAATTCCAATGATGGACGTGCCGGCCCGGTTAGCCGAGCTCGATCCGAAACAGCCAGTAGCGGTGCTCTGCCACCATGGCGCGCGCAGCCAGCGCGTGGCCATGTTCCTGGCCGGCAACGGTTTCGCCAGCGTTGCCAACATCGCCGGCGGCATCGATGCCTGGTCACAGGAACTCGATGCGTCAGTCGCCCGCTACTGAATCCGGAAAACCGAGCCAACCCAGGTCAAGGACTCACCCATGAAATCGTCGCGGCCGAACCGCAGGTTCCTGTTTCCCTCATTGAAATTCACGCCTCTTGCTTTCGTACTCGCAGCCGCGTTCGCGCCGCCGGCGCAAGCCGAAAACCTGCTGCAGCTCTACGAATCGGCGCGTGGCTACGATGCCAACTGGCAGTCGGCCAAGGCGCAATATGACGCCAACCTCTTTCGCGCCGAGCAGGCCCGGGCCGCCATGCTGCCCTCGGCGAACCTGTCGGCCGGTGCAACTCGCTCCAATTTCGATAGCACGACTCCCGCCGTCAGCCGGACCTTCGGCACGCAAGCTGTGACCATGAGCGCCTCGCAGCCACTGTTCAGGCCGGCCAACCGGGCGATCTGGGAACAGGGCAAGCGGCAGGTAGAACTCGCGCAAGCCGTTCTTTCAACCGCGAGCCAGGATCTCATCATCCGCGTGAGCCAGGCTTACTTCGATGTGCTGGCCGCCGGTGACACGCTCGCCTTCGTGCGCGCGCAGAAGGCTGCGGTCGGGGAACAACTCGCTTCAGCCAAGCGCAACTTCGAGGTCGGGACGTCGACCATCACCGACTCGCGCGAAGCTCAGGCCCGGTTCGATCTCGTCGTCGCGCAGGAGATCGCCGCCGAGAACGACTTGCGCGTCAAGAAGCTCGCGCTCGATTCGCTCGTCGGCAGGCCTGACGTGATCCCTGATTCGCTCGTGCTGCCGGTCAACGTGCCCGGCCCTGTGCCTCCCGATGTAAACGTGTGGGTACAGCAGAGTGACGAGAACAGCCCTTTGATCCAGCAGGCCCGGACAGCCGTTGAAATTGCCCAGCTTGAAACAGAAAAAGCGAAGGCTGGCCATCTGCCGACGCTGGATCTTACGGCCAGCTACAACATCACGCGCAACCCCAGCGGCACTGTCAGCGTTCCCGCCGGCACGCGCAGCAACAACGGCGCGATCGGCCTTGCGCTCAATGTGCCAATCTTTGCCGGCTTCTCGACCCAGAACCGCATCCGCGAAACGCTGTCGCTCGAAGAGAAGGCGCAGGCCGACCTCGAAGGCACCCGCCGCGCGGTCGCGCAGGCCACTCGCACTGCGTTCTTCGGCCTGGTCTCGGGGCAGGGACAGGTCAGGGCGCTGGAAGCGGCCGAGGCGTCCAGCCAGAGCGCGCTTGAAGCCAACCGCCTGGGTTATCAGGTTGGCGTGCGCATCAACATCGACGTGCTGAATGCGCAGAGCCAGCTGTTCCAGACCAAACGCGATCTGGCGCAGGCCCGCTACAACGTGCTGCTCGGCCACCTGCGGCTGCGGCAGGCAAGCGGCACCTTGCTGCCCGAGGACCTGGCGCGGCTCAATACGCTGGTGGCGCCGGCGCGCTAGACCATCGGCCCGAGGCTGTGCGGAAGATACCGGATCGCGCCCGGCATGACAACCGAAGTCAGTGCGGACACAGCGCGAGCACTGCGGCGGCTGTCTTGCCGGCTGCGCCCCGGTGACTGGCTGCGAATGACAAAGCTGCGGCAGCAACACGTCCGCGTTGTGCGGGGTCCAGCGAGAGGCCGACCGCCCTATCGACTGCTGAACTGATGCCATCCACACGCAACGCAGCACCTGCAGCCTCTGCAAGCTCGGCTGCCTCCTGGAAATTGAACGTATGCGGCCCCATTACGACCGGGCACCCACACGCCGCCGCCTCGATCAGGTTCTGTCCGCCGAGCGGCTCAAAACTCCCGCCGAGAAGCGCGACATCGGCTATGCCGTAGTAGAGCGTCATCTCGCCAAGCGAATCGCCGATCCAGACATTCGCCGGCACGGGTTGCGGGCCCCATTGGCTGCGTCGTGAGACCGACAGACCTGCCTGCTGGATCAGCGCAGTCACTTCATCGAACCGCTGCGGATGACGCGGCACGATCAGCCACTGCACATCAGCGTCACGAGCGTTGCCCACAGAAATTGCACGAAGCAACTGCGTCTCTTCGCCTTCGCGCGAACTCGCAAACATCACGACGGGCCGCGTTGACGCCGCGCGCCAATGACGTCCGCGATCGAGCATTGCCCCGTCAGGCGTCGCATCAAACTTCAGGTTGCCCAGGACACCCTTTACCGTCGCGCCCGCCTGCGCGAGACGCCGGGCATCCGCATCGGTTTGGGCCCAGACGGCAGCAAGCGACTGATACGCCGGACGCGACAACCATGCGAGCCTGCGAGTGCCCGCCAGCGACTTCTCGCTCATGCGCGCATTGGCCAGCACCAGGGGCACGCCGCGTGCATGGGCTGCGGCTACCAGGTTGGGCCACACCTCGGTTTCCATCAGGATACCGATGACCGGCTGGTAGTGCAGCAGGAAACGCTTCACAGCTTGCGGTGTGTCCCAGGGCAGCCATGCCTGGTTGTCGACAGACTCCACCAGTCGCTCGCCCTCGGCGCGGCCTGTCGCGGTGCCGTGAGTCAGCAAGATGCGCACATCAGGCTTGAGCTTGCGCATTTCGCCGATCAGAATTGCCGCAGCACGAGTCTCCCCGAGCGACACGGCATGAATCCAGATCGCGCCCGGCAGCGCGGGCTTGTCGTAGCGTCCGAAACGCTCTTCGATCATCTGGAGGTAGCCCGGCTCTGCAAGTCCCCGATGCTCCAGCTTGCGCCTGAGAAACGGCTGCGCCGCAATGACGACGAGCGAGTACAGCGCACGCATCATGACCGCACCTGCAACCATGCGCTCCAGACCTCTTCAAGCGATGGAGTGGGCAAGGCGAAGACGCTTTGCTGCCGTCCGGATTTCGGTGGTCCGGTGCGCCACGCGGTGTCGAAGTTGTAAATCTGGACATGCGGCAAATCGAGCGCGACGGCGATATGACTCAGGCCGCTGTCAACACCGATCACGCCTGCGCAAGCGGCAAGCCGCGCAGTGAGCGATTGCAAATCTTCACGCCGCCACACCTGCGCAGGTCGCCCCAGTGCAGCAGCGATTCGCTCCGCGCGTTCGCGCTCTTCGTCGTTGCCTTGCGGCAGGCCGATGGTAAAACCCTGCGCGATCAGTCGCTCGCCGAGCGACACCCACCGGGCCTCGGGCCAGAGCTTGTCGGCACGCGACGTGCCGTGGACGAACGCGATGCACCTGTCTGCCGGGGCGGGCGGCAATTGCGTACACAGGCCATAACGCGTGGCAGAACGGATGTCATAACCCAGCGCCCTGGCGCACAACTCGCGTGAACGCGCAACGGCATGTATGTGTGGCTCGATACGAATCGCCACATCGGCCACCCAGCGGGTGGGCGCCTCGTAGCCCGATCCTTCGGTTTGATTGGCCAGGGCGTATCGCCTGCCGCGGGGCTCAAGCCTGGCGATGCGCGACACGAGCGCCGATTTGCTCAGGCCCTGCAGATCGATGATCGCGTCATAGGCTTCGCGCCGAAGGTCATCCCTGAAAACGCGCCACCCGCTGCGAGTCGCGCTGCCCAAAGGCGATTTGCGCCAGCGCCGCAGTTCGCAGGGAATGACGCGACGCACTCCGGCACAGAGCGCTGCCAGTGGCGCGAATCCGCGTTCGAGGACCCAGTCGATCTGCGCCTGCGGAAAGGCGAGGCGAATGTCCTGAACCGCCGGCATGGCATGAACCACGTCTCCGAGCGAGGACAGTTTGACGATGAGAATCTTCACAGGGGGCGATTGTGCCTGCTGATGATCGGCATGCCCGGTATGGCAGCCGCTTCACCCAGACTTCAACCGCTGCAGCCGTCAGTGCGCTGCCGCCTCGATTTGTGCACCCGGCTTGACGCTGCGCAAGAGCGCCAGCATCGCACCTTCGATCCGGTGCATCGCTTCAGGCGTGTGTCCCTCGAACCGCAGCACGAGCACCGGCGTTGTGTTCGACGCACGAATCAGACCGAAACCGTCAGGCCAATCGACACGCACACCATCGATCGTCGAAATCTGCGCGGGCGCGTCGAACTTCGCACTGGCAATCAATTCCTTCACCAGGGCATGCGGCTCGCCTTCTTCACACTTCACGTTCAGTTCAGGCGTGGAAAAACTTGTCGGCAACCCGTCGAGCACAGCGCTCGGGTCTTCGCTCTTCGACAGGATTTCGAGCAGGCGGGCACCGGCGTAGGTGCCGTCATCAAAACCGAACCAGCGTTCCTTGAAAAAGATATGGCCGCTCATCTCGCCGCCCAGCGGCGAATTCACTTCCTTCATCTTCGCCTTGATCAGCGAATGGCCTGTCTTGAACATGAGGGGCTCGCCGCCCGCTTCACGAATCGCGGGCGCCAGACGTTGCGTGCACTTCACGTCGAACAGGATCGTGCCACCGGGCACACGCGACAGCACATCGCGCGCGAACAGCATCATCTGGCGATCCGGATAGATGTTGTTGCCGCCGCGCGTGACGATGCCCAGCCGGTCGCCATCCCCATCGAATGCAAGACCCAGTTCCGCGCCATGCGCCTGGATGGCAGCGATCAGGTCCTTGAGGTTTTCGGGCTTGCTCGGGTCGGGATGATGATTGGGAAAAGTGCCATCGACTTCGCTGAAGAGCTCGATGACCTCGCACCCGAGCGCGCGAAGGATGCCCGGCGCCGATGCCCCTGCAATGCCGTTGCCCGAATCGACAACGATCTTCATGCGGCGCGCGAGTTTCACGTCCTGCAGGATGCGATCGCGGTACGGCGCCAAAATGTTGATGTTGCGGATGGTGCCAGGCTTCACGGCTGCGGCGGCTGCACCTCGTTCCATCGAAGCACGCAGCGCCTGAATTTCTTCGCCATGAATCGCTCGTCCGGCCAGCACCATCTTGAAGCCGTTGTAGTCCTTCGGATTGTGGCTGCCAGTGACCTGGATGCCGCTCGTGCACAGCGTGGTCGCCGCGAAGTACAGCATCGGCGTGGTGGCCGGCCCGATGTCGATCACATCGACACCCGATTCGACCAAACCCCTGACCAATGCTGCGCTGAGCGAAGGCCCGCTGAGGCGACCGTCGCGTCCGACGGCGACCGCTTTTTCGCCTTCAGCCATCGCCGCAGCGCCAAAGGCCCGGCCCAGCGCCGTCGCCACCTCTTCATTCAATGTCGCGGGCACGATGCCGCGGATGTCATACGCCTTGAAGATTGCAGGTGTGAGTTTCATCAGGAAATTGTAGGCCATGGACATGTCCGAAAACGGCTAGTGGCAGCTCTTCAACTGCTTATGATTGCCCCATGCCATCGCCCGTTTCACCTTTACAGCCCGATGCGTGCTATCTCGCATTGAAGGCTCGCGATGCGCGATTCGACGGCCGCTTCTTTACAGGCGTCACCTCCACCGGAATCTATTGCAGGCCGGTGTGTCGGGTTCGCACGCCCAAGCGGGAAAACTGCCGCTTCTTCGGCCATGCCGCACAGGCCGAGAGCGCAGGTTTCCGGCCCTGCCTGCGCTGCCGACCCGAACTCGCGCCGCACTCGGTGACATGGTCGATCCAGGAGGCAAGCTACATCCTGGCTCATCAGGCAGCGCGCCTGCTCGACGACCGCGAAGCCTGGGGCGGCGAATCAACAACCGTTGAATCGCTTGCCGCGCGCCTGGGTGTGAGCGACCGGCATGTGCGACGCATCTTCGAAGCGCAATTCGGTGTATCGCCCGTTCAGTACCTGCAGACACGGCGCCTCCTCACCGCCAAGCAATTGCTGGCCGACACCCGACTGCCGGTCACGCAGGTTGCGCTCATGAGCGGGTTCTCAAGCGTGAGGCGATTCAACGCAGCCTTCGTCGAGCACTACGGGCTGAACCCGACGGCGCTCCGGCGCGCAGGTGCCGCAAAACCCGGCGAAGAAGGCATTGCGATCCGTCTGGGCTACCGCCCCCCGTACGACGTCCAGGCGATGCTTGAATTCCTGCACCGGCGCGCCATGATCGGCATCGAGCAGGTGGACGCAGCGCAACTCAGCATTGCGCGGACCTGGTCACTCGACAAGTCTGCGGACTCGTCCATCGGTTCATCCGGCCAGACTGTCAGCGGCTGGCTGCATGCGCAGTTCGATCCGGATCACCATCAGGTCGCCCTGCGGATTTCCGATTCGCTTCGTGAGGTGTTGCCACTGGTGATCCATCGTGTGCGCGCCATGCTCGACCTCGATGCCGATCCGCAGGCGATCAACGCGCAACTGCACACGAGTTTTCCTGAAGGCGATGGGTTGCGGGTGCCGGGCACGGTCAGTGGCTACGAACTCGCCGTTCGGGCAGTGCTCGGCCAGCAGATCACCGTGGCTGCGGCACGCACACTCGCCCAGCGCCTGGTGGAAAAGTTCGGAGCAGCGATCGAAACACCGTTTGCCGGCCTCACGCGCCTGTTCCCCGAACCCGCGGTCCTGGCGCATGCAAGCGGCGATGCTCTCGGGCAACTGGGCGTCGTCAAGCAGCGGCAGGCGGCCATCGTCGCCATCGCACGAGCGGTTGTGGACAAGCGCATACAGTTGCATGGCGGCGCAGACGTACCGGCCACGATAGCCGCGCTCATGGAGTTGCCGGGCATCGGCGACTGGACGGCGCAATACATCGCAATGCGCGCGCTCAGGTGGCCCGACGCATTTCCCTCAGGCGATATTGCGCTTCAGAAATCGCTGGGCGTTCTTGATGCACCCAACCGCGCCCGCGCGGCGCAAGCCGCATCGCTGGGATGGAAGCCCTGGCGCAGCTACGCAGTCATTCGTGCGTGGGCGACGCTTTGACCGCCGCTTTAGTCCCCGCTTACCGGAGTTACCCGACATGAAATTCGACACATCCATCGTGCACGCCCCCTACCAGAGTCCCCTGGGTCCAATGGTCATAGCCGCTACCGCACAAGGCATTGCAGGCATCTGGTTCGAGGGGCAGCGACACATGCCCGATTGCAGCGGCTGGGAGGTGCACCAGGACCACCCGCTCATGGCTTTGGCAGCCACGCAACTGGACGAATACTTTCGCGGCGAACGAACGCAATTCGAATTGCCGCTTGACCTGCAACATGGCACCGCCTTCCAGCAGTCGGTGTGGCGTGCGCTGCTGCGCATTCCAAGCGGCTGGACGACCAGCTATGGATCTCTCAGCCAGTCCATCGGCAAGCCCGCAGCCGTGCGTGCAGTGGGCGCTGCCGTCGGGCGCAATCCTGTGAGCATCGTCGTGCCCTGCCACCGCGTTGTGGGCGCCGATGGTTCACTCACGGGCTATGCTGGCGGGCTCGAACGAAAGACCGCCCTGCTGCAACTCGAGGGCGCGGCGCTGGCGCTGCAATTTGAAGGCCTGACTTGAATCACTGGATTGTTGAATTCCTGCTGCTCGGCGCGATCTGGGGCGCTTCGTTTCTCTTCACCCGCATCGGTGTCGTCGAATTCGGGGCGATACCCACCGCGTTCGTCCGCGTGGCGATTGCAACGGCGTTCCTGATGCCGCTGGTCGTGCTGCGCGGTCATGCGTTCCAGCTGCGCAAGGACTTGAGGCTCGTTTGCGTGATCGGCGTCTTCAACTCTGCCGTGCCTTTTGTTTGTTTCGCCTTTGCGCTGCTGTCGATCACCACTGGTTTGTCCGCGATCCTGAATGCAACCGTGCCGCTGTTCGGGGCGCTCGTGGCGTGGGTGTGGCTGAAAGACAGGCCCTCATCCTCGCGCCTGGCAGGTTTGGCGATTGGTTTTTTCGGAATCGCGCTGCTGTCCTGGGATAAGGCGACATTCAAGCCCGATGCATCCGGCGTCGCTCCGGGATTCGCGGTGCTGGCGTGTCTGCTGGCCACGGTGTGCTACGGCGTATCGGCAAATGCAGCCAAGAAATACCTCACCGGACTGCCCGCACTCGTCACGGCAGCCGGCAGCCAGCTGGGCGCAACGATCGCGCTGGCGATACCCGCAGCCATCTTCTGGCCGGACCAGTTGCCGGGGCTCAGGGCCTGGCTGGCCCTCACCACCGTCGGCGTGGTTTGCACAGGTGTCGCCTACGTCCTGTACTTCCGCCTGATCGAACGAGCCGGTGCGGCACGGGCGCTGGCGGTCACCTTCATCCTGCCGGTGTTCGCTGTGATTTACGGGGCGATATTCCTGCAGGAGCAGGTCACGAGCTGGATGCTGCTGTGCGGCGCGGTGATCGTGTTTGGCACCGCACTGTCAACCGGCTTGCTGGCATTCGGCAAACGCGCGCCCGCAAAACCCGCGTAGCGATACCTTCAGAACCGGGGCAGATCGCGTAGGCAACGCCCGCAGCTCTCGTCATCGAGTGCGAGGGTTTCGTCACCTTCGGGGAGAACGTCCACCATCACGACGGGGCCCGCAGCGAGACGTCCATCGCGACCCGGAAACAGGCTGATGACGGTGTCGCCTTCCATCAGCTTGTCGACCACGTCATTGATCCGGGTAGGCGTTGGGCTGAAGTCCCAGCAGGTTTCGCTTTCGTCGATGAGGCCCATCATGGCTCCAACGACTTCAGCGCCTGCGTATCGCACCGCAGTGATTCCATATTTGGCGTTTTCAAGCATGGGGCCATTGTGTGGATGTGCAGTCAGCCCAGGATAAGTCAACAGCCCCAGTCGCCGTCGGCGCGAACCTACTGCGCGCTAAACTGGCTCTGGCATGAGCCCCACACCGCAACCTATCGTTACATCACCGGCGCAGCCTTCACAGTTGTCACAGGTGTCGCAGTTGTCGCAGTTGTCGCAGTTGTCGCTTGGCAAGGCCCACGCGCGCCGGCTGCGGGACATCTACCGGTCTGCGGGATGGCCCTCACAGGACCTGCTTGAAATCGAACTGCTGGCAGCGGGCCTTGTGGACCGGACCCGGGCGCCATCGGGTCACGAGTCGCTGCGGGTGACGGACGCTGGCCTGCGCCTGCTGGCCGCAACGCACGCAAGCAACCGCGCGTCACTATCGGCGCATGAGGCGCTGGTCGCACGGGTCGCCAGGGAAATGACTCGTAACGGGCGCATCGCATGGCAAGGTCTGAGTCTTCGCGCCCAGGTGCCCCAGGACGATCCGGACAAGCCGCTGCGGTGGTGCATCGCCCGTCCGGATGTCTTTTCCATTCGCAACACCTCGGTTGCCAATTACGTCGAGCCGATCGTGCACGAAGTCAAGGTGCGCCGCGCCGATTTGCTGGGGGACCTGAAGCACGCATCCAAGCGCGCCTCGTATCTGGATCTGGGAGAGTGCTGGTACGTGCTGGGCGAAGATGCAAAAGGACGCTGCATCGGTGAGCCCGACGAGGTACCAGGTGAATGCGGCGTGATGGTTGTCGAAGGCGATCGCCTGGTGGTCGCGAGAGCCGCGCAGCGGCGCACGCGAAACGCCATTCCGTTTAGTGTGTGGATGGCACTGGCGAAGGCGACGCCCGTACCCGGAGCGGATGGGGATGCGCAAACCATGCTGGGCGCGGGCGAAGATGCGCCGCGAGGTCCGGATCAAGCCGGTATCGCACCTGCCGGGTGATCGCTCTTGCCGGGGGGTGGCGAAGGCACGCTGCCTTTTTCCGGGTCTTCAGGTTCGACCTTGGGCTCCGGATCAACAGGTTTGGGAGGATGCGTATGGGGCGGATTCGTCGGATGCGGCGGATGCAGTGGATGGGGCGCAGGATTCGGCGCGGTCATGTAGATCCCCTCAGATGGTCGGTGCTCTTACCCCGGGATCTTCGGGCTCTGCGGGCGGCAAGGCAATACCAAATTCGGGCTCGATCGGCAGCTGGGTGGGATTGGGCTGCTGCTCGGGTTCAACGCCGGGTGGCGCGACGTCGGGCTCTGAGGGATGTGTTGCCATGGATAGAACAGGGGAATACCCATCTTGCAGGAATTGCAGTGGCGGGGCCGACGTGTACAGGCTCGGATCGATTTCGTAGGGAATCATCGCTCATCGTGCCCCGTGGTGATGCGCTCGGCTTCGCGCCGAAGCACCGTGCTCGGCTCGTGCGTGAACGGCAGGCTGGGCAGGCCAATAAGCGTTTGCAATTGGGCATGGGCGCGATCCATGTCGGAGCCAATCATCGCGAGCGCGACTTCGTGGCTCGAATCGACACGCATCTGCTCCAGGTAAGCGGCGCGCAGCCGCTGGTAGTCGGCCTCGGCGCGCGCAACCTGCGCCTGGACGGCCTGGACCTTGGTGTGTTCGCCGGGGTTGTAGCGCATGAGAGACATGCTAGAAGCCGCCCTTGAAGCCGGACTGTAGGACAAGCCAGACAGCACTCGAAAGCCAGCACCGCCGGGTCCGCAACAGAGGGAGAATCCGCGGCAATCACCCTAATTGCATGGCATCTCCCATTCCCCAAAACGGTAACCGATTCGAGGCGCTCGATGGCTGGCGAGGCATCTGCGCGTGCCTTGTCGTGCTGTTTCATTTCCATGGTTTCAGCCCGCTCTACACCTCGGGTCTGATTCGCAACAGCTACCTCTTCGTCGATTTCTTCTTTGTGCTTTCGGGCTTCGTGATCGCATGCAACTATTCGACCCGGCTGGGCAACTGGTCTGAACTGAAGCGCTTCGTCCTGCTGCGGATCGGGCGCGTCTATCCGCTGCACCTTTTCATGCTGGCGCTCTTCGTCGCCTACGAAGCAATCCGTCTTCTCAAGGGTGCCGCAGATGGATCCGACGTCTCTGTGTTCTCGGGAGAAACGCATCCGCTGGCCATCCTCACCAACCTGTTCCTGGTGCAAAGCCTGCACGTCCATGACAGCCTGACCTGGAACGGCCCGGCATGGTCGATCAGCACCGAGCTGTGGACTTACGTGATCTTTGCCGTAGTCAGCGTCTGGCTGGGCATGCGCAACTGGATGCTGCTGCTGGCAGCGCTGGTATCGCCGGTGCTGCTCGTGCTGCTGTCGAAGACCGGCATGGACACGACTTACGACTACGGACTGATCCGTTGCGTATTCGGATTCGCGCTCGGCGTGGCCTGTTTTCGCATCCACAGCAGCCTGCCCGGAGCGGCTGGAGACGGCAAACAGGTGCTCATGAGCTTGCTGGAAGTGATCATGGTCACAACCGTTGTCGTCTTCGTATCGCAGGTTGGCACCGGCGTGTGGTCATTCACGGCACCGTTCATCTTCGCGATTGCGGTGCTGCTTTTTTCGATCGAAGGCGGCGTCGTGAGCCGGCTGCTGCGCCTGCCGCTCTTGCGCTGGCTGGGCATGATTTCTTATTCGATCTACCTCACGCATTTTTTCTTTGTGATGGTTTTTCCGCGAATTGCCAAGCGTGTCGCTGGGCAGGACCTATGGACGGCCATGCCCGTGGGCAACGGACAGTACGTTCTCGCGTTCGGCCGCAACGATCTTGAGGGCACCGTTTTCTATGCGGTAGTGCTTGGAATGACGCTTGCTTTCAGCGCGCTGACATACCGCTTTGTAGAGGTTCCAGGACGCGAGTGGACACGGCGTCGGTTAAGCCCATCCAGAGCTAAAACTATTGCTTCACTTCAGCGCACCTGAACATTCGCCACAGTCCTACACATTACGTTGCATGCCCTTCCTAGGATGACTGAAGCCCTGCAGCACGGGACGTTTTGACAGACCTCCAATGCTGCTCACATCCAGACAAGTTTCAGTTCAGTTCGAGGAGTACCAGATGCAAAGTCAAATGATCGCGATCTTGCTTTGCGTTTTCGCCACCACCGCCGGCGCGCATAGCCTTGTCACCGAGGCAGCGCCAACGTCCGTGCAGCGTGCGAACATCGTAACCCCTCCCTCTCCTTCCTCCTCTCCTTCTGTTCGCGCCGACCGCGTGCCTGCGCGCCCTCTCGCCGCCTCCAATGCGCGTCCAGGCATCATCACTGCCGCAGGAGCAGCGACACCTGACGGCCGGGTCCAGGTTCGCGACCAAGCATCAATTGCGCGCGCAA
>JBKJKT010000047.1:0-14743 GCA_046597415.1 Ramlibacter sp. | reverse complement strand
GCGCGAAGTCGCAGACGCCTGCGTTGCACTGATCAAAAACCAGAAGCTCACCGAGATCGAGCTTGCCGAAATCCTGCCGGGCCCCGACTACCCGGGCGGCGGACAGATCATCAGCCCTGCAGCCGATATCGCCGATGCCTATCGCACCGGGCGCGGCTCGCTGAAGGTGCGCGCGCGCTGGAAAATCGAAGAGCTCGCTCGCGGCCAGTGGCAACTGGTGGTGACCGAGCTGCCTCCGGGGGTGAGTTCGCAACGTGTGCTCGAAGAGATTGAGGAGCTCACCAACCCCAAGGTCAAGGCGGGCAAAAAAGCGCTCAGCCAGGACCAGGTGCTGCTCAAGCAGAACATGCTGGCCGTGCTCGATGCCGTGCGCGACGAGTCGAGCAAGGACGCTGCGGTGCGCCTCGTGTTCGAGCCCAAGACCAGTCGTATCGAACAGCAGGAACTGATCACGACTTTGCTCTCGCAAACAAGCCTTGAAAGTTCGGCGCCTATCAACCTGACTTCGATCGGACTGGACGGCAAGCCGGTGCAGAAGTCGCTGCGCCAGATGTTGCTGGAGTGGATCGAATTTCGCCACGCGACGATCGAGCGCCGCTCGCGGCATCGGCTGGACAAGGTGCTGGACCGTATCCACATCCTCGAAGGCCGGCAGCTCGTGCTGCTGAACATCGACGAGGTGATTCGCATCATTCGCCAGAGCGACGAGCCCAAGCCCGCGCTGATCGAGCGGTTTAATCTCACCGAACGCCAGGCGGACGACATCCTCGACCTGCGCTTGCGTCAACTCGCCCGGCTGGAGGCGATCAAGATCGAGCAGGAGCTCAAGGAACTGCGCGAAGACCAGAAGAAGCTCGATGAAATCCTGGGCAGTCCCGCAGCGCTTCGCCGACTCATGATCAAGGAGATCGAGCAGGACGCCAGGCAGTTTGCAGATGGACGCCGCACCCTGATTCAGGCTGACAAGCGTGCGGTGGCAGAGATCAAGCTGATTGACGAACCAGTCACCGTGATCGTCTCCCAGAAAGGCTGGGTCCGTGCGCAAAAAGGATGGGCGCGCGACAAGGCCACTGGCGCACCGGTCGCGCAGGAATATGTTTTCAAGGCGGGCGACGGCCTCTATGGTGCGTTCGAATGTCGCAGCGTCGACACCTTGCTGGCTTTCGGCAGCAATGGCCGCGTGTACACCGTGCCCGTGGCAACGCTGCCCGGGGCGCGCGGTGACGGCCAGCCGGTAACCACGATGATCGAGCTCGAAGCCGGAACGCAACTCTCGCATTACTTTGCAGGCGCTTCGGGCGCGTGGCTGCTGCTCTCGGGTTCCGGCGGGTATGGCTTTCTCGCAACCGTCGAGAACATGATGTCGCGCCTGAAAGCGGGCAAGGCGTTCATCAGCGTGGGCGACGGCGAGACAGTCTGCCGTCCATCAGCGGCCAATGTGCCGCCGCAGGTGCCTGCAACGCATGTGGCCTGCGCGTCAGTCAATGGCCGCATCCTCACGTTCGAGATCAGCGAATTGAAGCCTATGAGCAATGGAGGGCGCGGACTGATGCTGATTGACCTGGAAGCGAAAGACACTCTGGCAGGCGCGGCGGCCTATACGCGCAGCGTCAGGATCACCGGCGTCGGCCGGGGGGGCAAGGACCGCGAAGAGACGCTGGAAATCCGTTCGCTGAACAACGCGAAGGCAGGCCGTGGCCGCAAGGGCAAGGCCGCCGACCTTGGCTTTAAACCCACGTCGATAGAGCGCCTCGAATGAACACAGCAAATTCTCTTTTTCCTTCGCCACTACGGGGAGATTGCAAATGACCGAGGTCTCTCCTGTTTCTGCCTCGCCCCTTCAGGGTGACGGCGGGGGTGAGGGGCAAGCGGCCCCGCCTTTTCGTGCGATTTCCGATCTCGTGCGCGAACACGCGCGTGAGCGCCCCGCCCAACGCGCACTGGTGCAAGGAGACCGCAGCGTTACCTGGACGCAGCTCGACGCGATGGTCGATCGCATTTGCGCATCGTTGCAGCGCGACGGCGTCGAGCCCAAAGCCAGCATCGCGATCTGCGGGTACAACTCGCTCGAATATTTCGCGATTTTTCTCGGCGGCCTGCGTGCGGGTGTGGCGGTCGCGCCTCTACCCACTGGCTCGCTCCCCGAACAGATCGCAACGATGGTCAGCGACTGCGGCGCATCGCACTTTTTTGTCGATGCGAATGTGCCGGCATTCAAGTCAAAAGCGCGTCGAATTTCCATGGATGCCTCGGCAGCGCCGTCGTTCGAAAGCTGGCTGGCTCCCATCAACGCAAGGCCCCGGCACGTCGCGGTCAAGCCCGAATGGCCGTTCAACATCATCTATTCTTCGGGCACAACGGGCACTCCCAAGGGCATCGTTCAGTCGCACGGGATGCGCTGGCTCCATGTGGCGCGTGCCGAAAATTACGGCTACGGACCTGACTGCATCACCCTGATTGCCACGTCGCTCTGCTCGAACACGACACTGGTTTGCGTCTTTCCAACGATTGCGCGCGGCGGGTGCGTGGTGTTTGCGGCGCCGAAGTTCGACGCTGCGCGCTATCTTGCGATTGCAGCGAAAGAGCGCGTTACCCACACGATGCTGGTGCCGGTGCAGTACCAGCGAATCATGGCGTTGCCTGCCTTTGCGGAACACGACCTGTCGTCGTTCCACATGAAGTTCTGCACGAGTGCGCCGTTCCACGCGCAGCTCAAGCGGGACATCCTCGATCGATGGCCGGGCGGCCTGGTGGAGTTCTACGGCATGACTGAAGGGGGCGGCACCTGCACCCTGGAGGCACACAACTTTCCGGAGAAGTTGCACACGGTCGGCAAGCCGGTAGAAGGCCATGACATTCGCCTCATCGATGAGGACGAGCGCGAAGTCGCGCGCGGAGAGATCGGTGAGGTGGTCGGTCGTTCCGGGGCAATGATGATCGCGTATCACAACCAGGCCGCCAAGACACGCGACGCCGAGTGGTATGACAGCGAAGGCAACCGGTTCATACGTACGGGCGATGTGGGGCGATTCGACGAAGAAGGCTTCCTCACGCTGTTGGACCGCCGCAAGGACATGGTCATTTCTGGCGGCTTCAATGTCTACCCGAGCGACCTGGAAGCGGTGCTGCGCAACCACCCCGCAGTAGCCGACGCAGCCGTGGTGGGCGTTCCTTCGCAGGAGTGGGGCGAGACGCCGGTTGCGTTCGTCGTGCCAGCACAGGGCGCGCCGAAAGAAGATGAACTGCGTTCCTGGGTCAATGCGCAGTTGGGCAAGACGCAGCGGCTGTCAGCTATCCGCTATGTGAAAGAACTACCCCGCAGTGAAATCGGCAAGGTGTTAAAGCGGCAATTGCGCGATAGCTGGTAGGCGAGGAGATCAAACTTCCGCAATCATCTCGATCTCGACACACGCCCCCATCGGGATCTGCGCCACACCGAACGCACTGCGTGCATGCGCGCCAGCAGCGCCAAACACCTCGCCGATCAACTCACTGGCTCCGTTCGTCACCAGGTGCTGCTCAGTGAAGTCGCCGGTCGAATTCACCAGGCTCATCAACTTCACGATGCGCTTGACCTTGTTGAGATCGCCCACTGCCGCGTGCAATGTTCCCATCAGGTCGATTGCGATGGCGCGCGCTGCGCCCTTCGCTTCGTCTGTCGTCATGTTCTTGCCCAGCTGCCCAACCCAGGCCTTGCCCTCTTTTTTGGCGATGTGACCGGAGAGAAACACGAGGTTGCCGGTCTGCACGAATGGCACGTAGGCCGCAGCGGGTGTGGCAACGGGCGGCAGCGTGATGCCGAGTTCTTTCAGTTTGTCGTAAACGTTCATGACGGATCCTTGTTGACTGCTTGCATGGAAGCGTCAGATTGTAGGAGCGACCGCCTGCGCCGCAATTGCATCTGCCGCATCCGCAGGCATGACCGTGACGGCTACATGCAACTTGTGATTCGCCCCGCCGTGCAAAACCCCTCGGACAGGCGACACGTCGGAGTAGTCGCGCCCCATGGCAAGCATGACGTAGTCTTCGCCCGGCGCGCGGTTGTTGGTGGGATCGAGGTCCGCCCATTCGCCGGGTCCCTTGACACGGGGCAAGTAGATTGACACCCAGGCGTGCGATGCATCACTGCCGATCAGTCGCGCCTTGCCCGGCGGCGGTTCGGTCAACAGGTAGCCGCTGACGTAGCGGCCCGGCAAGCCCAGGCTGCGCAGGCACGCGAGCATCACATGCGCGAAGTCCTGGCAAACGCCCTTGCGCAGCGCCAACGCCTCGATCGCCGGTGTGCTCACGTCGGTGGCCTCGGTCTCATAGGCGAAGTCCGCGTAGATGCGATGCATGAGATCGCGCGCCGCTTCAAGAAGGTTGCGACCGGGCGTGAAGCTTTCGCGGGCGTACGCGACGAAATTCTCGTGCCTCGGAACATAGGGCGAAGCAAACACGAATTCCGCCGCCGGATCGTACGCCGCGCCTCGGTGATAGCGCAGCCGCTCGCGTGCATCTTCCCAGGCGAGGTCGCATTTGGGGATAGGCGGCGCGCTGGTCGAGACCAGGCTGCGTGCCATCACCTTGAGCTGATCGTGCCGGGCCTTCAGGCTGAAGAACGCGCGCGAATTGCCGTACACATCGACCGCTTCTACGCATTGGTCGGGCTCAGGATCGATCACGAGTTCGTGCTGGAGCAATTGCTGCTGCGAACCGTGTGTGGGTTTGAGGTGCGCCATGTGCTGCGCTGTCTTCACCGCAGGCGAATACTTGTAGCGTGTCTCGTGAATGACGTGAAGAAGCATGTGCGGTGTTTCGGCTCAGGCGCCGACGCTGCGGCGTGTATCGGTCGAATGCGTGAAGTACCGGGCACCCAGATCATCCGAGAGGCGATATGCGGCGTCCGTGCATTGTTGAAGCAGATCGAGCAGTGTTGTGTATGTGCCGTCGGCGTTGCGTTCGCACATGGCTTCCAGTGACCACTCTTGCGGATTGGGGACTGTGAGCGCGATGTCGGGCAGTTCTCCGGGTGCGCTGCCGGCAAGCTTGGCAAGTCGCCCGCGCAAGGTCTGCGCGACCCAGCCCAGTGAACGCGGGTTGTCACGATCGAGCACGAGCAAGTCGAGCAGCGCGGGGATGTCGTGCCGCTGCTGGTATTGCGCATGGAAGGTGATGGTGCTGTCGAAGAGGGCCACCAGTGCTTCGAAGCCGCCTTCGTCGTGAATGGCATCGGTCTCGAATGCCCAGCCGAGCGCCGAAGCAAGAAACCCCAGACGCTCCAGATGGCGCCCGCTGGAGAGCAGGCGCCAGCCGTCGTCGCGCGTCATGCGGTCGGTCTGCGCGCCGGTCATCGCAGCCGTGGCACCGGAAAGAGTTTCAAGAACGCGCAGCGCTTCGACCGATGGGTAGTCGCCG
The DNA here is from genome assembly GCA_046597415.1 of Ramlibacter sp. Classification (GTDB taxonomy): domain Bacteria; phylum Pseudomonadota; class Gammaproteobacteria; order Burkholderiales; family Burkholderiaceae_C; genus Ramlibacter. Next base: position 9,346 of record JBKJKT010000047.1, on the reverse strand, counting down.
TCCTCGGCCATCGCCTTGCAGCCCTTGATGAATTCCTGTTCGGCGCGCACGATCACGTTCCACTGCTCCTGCGAAAGGCGTTCGCGCAACGCGGAAGCGGCCGCGCGTAACGCACACAGGTTGTAGCCGACGCTCGTGGAGTCTTCGGTGTTGTCGAGGCTGGCGATGAGGGATCGCTCGAAAACGCGTCGTGCCTGTGTAGCAGGAGGCACTGCCGGCAAGACAAGACCGTTGTCAACCGCCATCTCGCTCAACCACGCCATGAGCGGCTGAGACGTCTGGTCTTCGCCATTGAGCGATTCGAGGCACAGGCGCGCCAGGCGGGCCGTGTTTTCGGTGCGCTCCGTATAGCGACCCAGCCAGAACAGGTTTTCCGCCGCGCGGCTGCTCGCGCTGCGTGCGCGGTGCGCAATGTCAACGGCGGGTTGATCGTAGTGCAGAAGGCTGGTTGGATCTACCTCGCCTTCCGTCAGCACCCAGGTGTCCGCGCTGCTGCCGCCGCGTTGCATCGAAGCGATTTCGAGCGTGGCGCTGGCAATGCGCGTGAGCCCGCCCGGCAGGACGCGCCACGATTGCTGGCCATCAGACACCGCAAAGACGCGGACCATCATCGAGCGCGGCAGGATTCGGTCGGCGGTGCGGTCCTGCTTCCAGGTCGGCATTTGCGAGAGCGGCAGATAGGCCTGCACGGTGTACTCTTCTGCTTCGCGGACGATGCGGCCCGCCATTTCGTCCAGCTCACGGCGCGTCAGCGTCAGACCCAGAACGGCACCGGTCCCCGCACCGGCGTAAGTTCGCTTGATGACACTCGATGCCAGATGCGGCAGAACGGCTTCGAGTGCCGCACGTTCGCCGCACCACCACGTGGGCAGCGAGGGCAGCTTGATTTCTTCGCCAAGCAGGTGGCGCGACAGCGCGGGCAAAAAGCCAAGCAGTGCGGTCGATTCGAGGAACGCGGAGCCTGGCGCATTTGCAACCAGCACATTGCCCGCACGTATCGCTTGCAGCAGTCCCGGAACACCCAGCCTTGAATCGGACCTCAATTCGAGGGGGTCGAGAAATTCATCATCCAGGCGCTTGAGAATGCCGTGCACCGGCTCGAGTCCCTGCAACGTCTTGAGGTAAAGCCGCTCGCCGCGCACGGTGAGATCGCTGCCTTCGACCAGCGTCAGGCCCAGATAGCGCGCGAGATACGCATGCTCGAAATAGGTTTCGTTATAGGGGCCGGGTGTGAGCAGCACGATGCGCGGCTCGTCGGTGGTCGGGCACATCGCACGCATGCTTTCCATGAGCGCGCGATAGGTTGCCGCAAGGCGCTGCACCTTGAGATCGCGAAATGCTTCCGGGAACAGACGGGACGTGATCAGGCGGTTTTCAAGCAGGTAGCCCAGACCGGAAGGCGCTTGCGTGCGCTGCGAGACAACCCACCAGTCGCCGTTGGGGTCACGTGCCATATCGAAGGCGGCGATATGCAAATGCATGCCCCCTGCCGGCTTGACGCCATGCATGGCGCGCAGGTAACCCGGATGACCCTGCACGAGCGCCGGAGGCAACAGGTTGCGCAAGAGCAGCTGCTGAGGTCCATAGGCGTCCGCCATGATTCGGTCCAGGAGCTTGACGCGCTGCAACACACCGGCTTCCAGCTGCTGCCAGCTCTCAGGCGAAATCAAAAGAGGAAAGAGATCGAGCGACCACGGCCGCTGAGGGCCGTCTGCGTCGGCATACACGTTGTAGGTGATGCCGTTGTCTCGGACTTGCCGCTGCAGATTAACGGTGCGACGGTTGAGGTCATTGAACCCATCCAGACCCAGCGTGTTGAAAAACCGGCTCCAGTGTTCGGTCGGAAGGGCGTGGCGCTCAACAGTATTGCGGTCGACCTCGCCCGCCGGCGCAGAGACGCCGCCACGCAACTCATCAAAATGACCGACGGCAGCGGGGGGCGCCAGCGCTGCGGCCAGCGCGGCGGGGGCTTCCTGGGGGTCGCGCCCGAAGAGGGAGTCGCCGGTGTCGTTATGCGTGTCCACTGATCAGCATTGTCCACTTCATTTGAACCCGCCCTGCGTTGCGCGGGGCAGGTGTTGCAGAGCGGCTACGAAAAAAATGCGCTTGCATACATCCGTCTGCATGAGTTCGCAAGGTGTTGGGCCACTGCCCCAGGCGACCGCGCCGCACACGTTGTCAGGACGAATTCCTACAGCCGCGCTTGGGCTGGTCACCCAACAATTCGTCCTGTCATTACCAACCCATCGGAGCACCCAATGATCAAGACCACTCTCGTCGCCAGCCTCGTTGCAATCGGCGCCATCGGCCTCACCGGCTGCGATGTCAAGAAGACCCAGGAAGGCAACGTCACCGTGCCGAAGTATGAAGTCGAAAAGAAGGCCTCAGGCGATGTCACGCTGCCCAAGTACGACGTCACCACGCCTGACGTGAAGGTCGGTTCCAAGGATGCCACGGTCACCGTACCGACGATTCAAACAGAGAAGAAGACGATCGAAGTCCCGACGATTGACGTGACCACAGGTAAGGAAAAGGCTGCAGCCAAGACCGGCGGCTAATCGCTTGTCAAGTGGCTCCATGCAGTCCGGTGACTGCGCTGCCCGTTTGACGGGCACTGTGTCCCGGACCGCATGAATGCTGCATCCCCGCATGTCTCATGGGGTTAACCAACAGGTTTATCCACAGGCGCGGTGGATAGATGTCGCGCAGAGGCACGATTTTTTATCGTACCGGGCGCGATTTTTTTTGCAGATTTTTCTACGCCCCAGGCGGTTGGCGCAGATCCATCGTGTAGGGAAACTCGCGGCTGCCCGGTACATGGATGGTCGCTGGCGGCACCTTGAACGTGCCAGGCGAGTGGCCCATGCGAAAGAATCTTGCGAGCCTGCGACTCTCGGCTTCGTATGAGTTGACAGGGAACGTGTCGTAGTTGCGCCCACCCGGATGCGCAACGTGATACTGGCATCCACCGAGCGAACGGTTTACCCAGGTATCGACGATGTCGAACACCAGCGGTACATGCACGCCAATCGTAGGATGCAATGCCGATGGCGGAGCCCACGCCTTGTAGCGCACACCCGACACATATTCTCCCACCGTGCCAGTTGACTGCATGGGCATGGCTTTGCCGTTGACCGTGACTACATAGCGGCTTTGATTCATGCCGGTCACGCGCGCCTCGATGCGCTCCAGCGACGAATCCACATAGCGAACGGTGCCTCCGGTCGAGCCTTCTTCGCCCATCACATGCCAGGGCTCCAGCGCGTTGCGCAGTGTGAGTTCAATACCATGTGACTGCACCGCGCCCAGCAACGGAAAGCGGAATTCGAAATGCGGCGCGAACCAGGCGTCGTCAAACGCATATCCCGCCTCGCGCATTTCGGCCAGCACGTCATGCAAGTCCATTTGCACGAATGTCGGCAGCAGAAAGCGGTCGTGCAGCTCGGTGCCCCAGCGTGCCGCTGGTGCCCGATACGGCTTCTTCCAGAACCGTGCGACGAGTGCACGAATCAGCAGTTGCTGCGCGATGCTCATGCGCGCGTGCGGCGGCATTTCGAAAGCGCGCAGTTCCAGCAAGCCCAATCGCCCCGTCGCCGAATCCGGCGAATACATCTTGTCGATGCAGAACTCGCTGCGGTGCGTATTGCCGGTCACGTCCACCAGGATGTTGCGCAGTGTCCGGTCCACCATCCAGGCGGGCATGTGTTCGCCGTGGATGGCGCGGCTGCGTTCGATCTCGCGCAGCGCGATTTCGAGTTCGTAGAGCTGGTCGTTGCGTGCTTCATCCACGCGCGGTGCCTGGCTGGTCGGGCCGACGAACATTCCCGAAAAGAGATAGCTGAGCGAAGGATGGTTGTGCCAGTAAAGCAGCAGGCTGGCGAGCAGTTCGGGCTTGCGCAGGAACGGCGAATCTGCCGGCGTTGCACCGCCCATCACGAAGTGGTTGCCGCCGCCCGTGCCGGTGTGCCTGCCATCGGTCATGAACTTCTCGGCGGACAGGCGCGTCTCGAACGCCGCCTGGTACAAAAACTCGGTGTGTTCGACCAGCTCGGACCAGTTGTGTGCGGGATGGATATTGACTTCGATGACACCCGGGTCGGGCGTGACCTGCAACAACTTCAGGCGTGGGTCGCGTGGCGGTGGATAGCCTTCAAGAATGACCTTGACCTTCAGTTCGGCTGCAGTGGCCTCGACCGCCGCGAGCAGATCGAGGTAGTCCTCGATGTTGGCAAGCGGCGGCATGAAGACGTAGAGCTGGCCGCTCTTCGTGCCTGTGGATTCCGCCTTGGGGCCGTTGGCGCGGCGCGGATCGCGGGCTTCGACGCACAAGGCCGTGCGAAGAAGCCCCGCGGCGGATTTGAACCGGTCGGGCGGCGTTGCTCCTTGATCCGCAGGGGGAAGGTTGGGATGGGGGCCACCGCGGTCTGTGGCAGGGCTGCCGTGCCCCCACCCCAGCCCTCCCCCAGCGGGCGAGGGGGCGGTAGCGGAAAAATACCGGGACTGCATCGTCACCGAGGCGGGCAAGGTCTCACGATGCGCGAACGGGTCCTGCTCGATCAAGTAGGGAATATCCGTCGCCTTGGCCCATGGCAGTGAATCAAGCGGCAGGCGAAATCCCATGGGCGAATCGCCGGGGTAGAGATACAGGCGGTCTTCGCGCAGGAACCACGGACTCGTGACCCAGCGTGGTCCACCGGGCTGTGGATTGCCTTCCTTCGCAACGCCGAGCGGCAGTACATATCCCACAACCGTGTCGAGCTTCTGCTCGAACACACGGCGCAGTCGCACCCGTTCCATCTCGTCGTCCAGACGCGAATCGAAAGGATCGACATTGACCGGCAGGCGGCGCTCACGCCACAGGTAATAGAACGTGTCCTCGTAGCCGTCCAGGATGTATTGGCTGGTGATGTCCAGCTTGCGCGTCAGCGCGTTGATGAAGCGCCCGGCGTCTTCGCCCGTGTAGTGCTCGGGCACGCTTTCGTCGCCAAAGAGCGAAGGGTCGCTCCAGCAGAGCTGGCCGTCGGCTCGCCAGTAGATCGACAAGGCCCATCGCGGCAACTGCTCGCCGGGATACCACTTGCCCTGTCCGAAATGCAGGAAGCCACCCTTGCCGTAGGCATCGCGCAGCTTGTGAACGAGCTGCGTCGCGTAGCCGCGCTTGGTCGGGCCCAGTGCATCGGTGTTCCATTCAGCGGCATCGCGATCGGAGGTCGCAACGAAGGTCGGCTCGCCCCCCATCGTGAGACGCACGTCGCCCGCCACCAGTTCGCGATCTACTGCTTCGCCAAGCGCGAGCACCTTGCTCCACTGCTCATCGTCATAAGGCTTGGTGACCCGCGGCGACTCGTAGATGCGGGTGACCTGCATGTGATGCGCGAACTCGACTTCGGCGTCATCCACCAGTCCCTCGATCGGCGCTGCGCCCGAAGGCTGCGGTGTGCAGGCAAGAGGCAGATGACCTTCGCCTGCCAGGAGGCCTGAAGTCGGGTCCAGGCCAATCCAGCCTGCCCCCGGAAGATAGACCTCGCACCATGCGTGCAGGTCGGTGAAATCAACCTCGGTGCCGCTAGGTCCGTCGAGCGCCTTCACGTCGGGCGTCAGCTGGATCAGGTAGCCGGAAACGAATCGCGCCGCGAGACCGCAATGCCGCAGCAACTGCACCAGCAGCCAGCCCGAATCGCGGCACGAACCACTGCCGTTGACCAGCGTTTCTTCCGGCGTCTGCACGCCGGGCTCCATACGGATCAGGTACTTGATGTCGCCCTGAACCTGCTGGTTGACGGCGACAAGGAAGTCGATCGTGGCTTTCTCGCTGCGATCGACGCGTTCAAGGTATCCCTTGAGCATCGGTGTGAGCGGCTCGATGGCCAGGTAGGGCGCCAGCTCCTGTGCGAGCAGTGGCTCGTACTTGAACGGAAACTTTTCCGCGCTCGGTTCCAGGAAGAAATCGAACGGGTTGTAGACCGCCATCTCGACCACGATGTCCACCGTGACCTTGAACTCCGTGGTCTTTTCCGGAAAGACCAGGCGCGCCTGGTAGTTGGCGAACGGGTCCTGCTGCCAATTGATGAAGTGATTGGCGGGCTCGACCTTGAGCGAATAAGAGATGACATTGCTGCGCGAATGGGGCGCCGGCCGCAATCGCACGACCTGCGGCCCGAGCTGGACCGGACGGTCGTATTTGTAGTGGGTGATGTGGTTCAGCGCGGCATGGATTGACATGCTGGCGATACTAGCAAGTCTGGGGCCGGGACCACATTTTTGGCAGTAGTGCGCAGCTCTTTCCCGGCTGTAGGCGGATCTGCACGATGTGCCGTTGAGCAGCGTCATGCTAAATCTGGAGACGGAAAGGGGAGGACAGATCGCGCCAGCGCTGCTGGGCGTCGTGCTGGGCACGGCTGCGCAATTGCAGCAGGCGCAGCTATGGGGGTGGGAAGGCTATCTGTTTGCGGCCCTCTTTGGCCTCCTGTGTTCCTCCCTCCCCTCCCGGGGGAGGGTGGGGGTGGGGGCAGCCCTGCGCTCGATCGCAGTCCTACTCGCCGCCTTCCTCCTCGCCTTCTCCCTCACCGGCCTGCGAGCCACCGCTTTCCTCGCCGACGCTCTGTCCCCGTCCATCGAAGGTCGCGACATCACGGTCACCGGCATCGTCTCCGCCATGCCGCAGCGCTCCGACATCGGCACTCGCTTTCGTTTCGAAACCGAATCCGCGCGTATAGGCGTCGAGCCGGTACAGATTCCACCGCGTATTTTCCTGGGCTGGTACGCCGACACCCAGCGCGAGCCCGACCTGCGCGCTGGCGAACGCTGGCAGTTCAACGTGCGCCTGAAAGCGCCCCACGGCAACAGCAATCCGCATGGGTTTGATTACGAGCTGTGGTTGTGGGAGCAGGGCCTGCAGGCAACCGGATACGTCCGGGCCGGGCCAAAAGACCAGCCCCTGCGTCTGACTCAGACATGGCGGCGCCCGGTGGAACTTGCGCGTCAATCCGTGCGCGATGCGATCTTTCTTCATGTGCATGACCGCAAGGCCGCCGGCATCCTGGCCGCACTGGTCGTGGGAGATCAGAACGCGATCGACCGCGCCGACTGGGACATCTTCCGGGCCACAGGCGTCGCGCACCTCATGAGCATTTCGGGACTGCACGTCACGATGTTCGCGTGGGCGGCTTCGCTCGCGGGTGGATTCGCATGGCGGCGCAGCCGACGGCTTTGCACAGTGATGCCTGCACAGCACGCGGCGCTTGCAGGTGGCATCGTGCTCGCGACGGCGTATGCGCTTTTCAGCGGCTGGGGCGTTCCCGCGCAGCGCACGATCTGGATGTTGGCGACCGTCGGCCTCTTGCGCTTTTCGGGCCGGCGCTGGCCGTGGCCGAATGTATGGCTGCTCGCGTGCGCGGTCGTCGTCGTCATCGACCCGTGGGCCCTGTTGCAACCAGGTTTCTGGCTCAGTTTTGTGGCGGTCGGCGTTCTCTTTGCCGCAGATCCGGGGATCACGGCTTTGGTCCCCAGCACCCGGAAACAGGAGGCGCTGGCGAAGGTGAAGTCGGCGTTTCGAGAGCAGTGGATCTTGACGGTCGCGCTCACCCCGCTCACGCTCCTGCTGTTCGGGCAAGCATCGGTGGTCGGACTGCTTGCGAACGCATTCGCGATTCCCTGGGTCACGCTGGTCGTCACGCCCCTGTCGCTGCTGGGGATCGTGGTCAACCGCATCTGGAATGTGGCTGCGTGGGCGGTGCAGGCGCTTGCCGCTTGGCTGGAGTTGCTGGCTGCGTTTCCACTGGCGACCGTGTCCATGCCGGTCGCGCCGCTCTGGGCCGGGGCGGCAGGTGTGCTCGGCGCACTGCTGCTGGTCATGCGGTTACCTGCGTCGATTCGCCTGCTGGGATTGCCGTTGCTGTTCCCGGTGCTGGTCTGGCAGGGCACAAGGCCGGTGGATGGGCAGTTCGATCTGATGGCCGTCGATATCGGTCAGGGCAACGCAGTCATCGTGCGGACGGCATCGCGCACCCTGATGTATGACGCAGGTCCGCGCTACAGCGCCGACAGCGATGCGGGACACCGCGTCCTGGTGCCGCTGCTTCGCGCCACCGGGGAGCAGGTCGATGTAGTCATGCTCAGTCATCGCGACAGCGACCACACGGGTGGTGCGGCAGCCGTTCTGACGACGCATGCACAGGCGCAGCTCCATGCTTCGATTGAAGAGGGCCATGAGTTACAGGCGCTCAGGCCATCGAAGCGATGCGAGGCCGGCCAGCGCTGGCGGTGGGACGGCGTGGATTTCGAAGTCATGCACCCGCGCCCGCAGGACTATGAAACGGCCTTGAAGCCGAACGCAATCTCCTGCGTGCTTCGCGTGTCCAACGGCACGCACACGGCGCTGCTCGCCGGAGACATCGAAGCCGCCCAGGAAGCGCGGCTGGTCAGGGAAGTGGCGCCGGGCCACTTGCGGGCCGACGTGCTGCTGGTGCCGCACCACGGGAGCAAAACCTCATCCACGGCTGGTTTTCTGGATGCGGTGCGTCCGTCGCACGCGATCGTGCAGGCCGCCTACCGCAACCGGTACGGACACCCCGCGCCGGTGGTCATGGACCGATACCGTGAACGCTCGATTGCGGTCGTCACTTCTACGGCTTGCGGCGCAGCGACATGGCAGTCCGCGAGTGCAGCCTCAATGATCTGTCATCGGACCAGCAAGCCGCGCTACTGGCACCACAGCGCACGGTGAACCCTCCACCGATTTCGGCCCGCACGGGGTCCGGAACTTGCTAAGCTAGGGGCGGAGAAAACGCTACATGCACAAATTCGACGAGATGTTCGAGCGTCTGCCCGAAAGCGGCAATTTTCAGTTCCAGAGCCAGTCCATGGGCGGAATGAGCCAATCGCAGACGCAAGGGGTTCGCAGCCACTACCAGGACTACGCGCAGTGGCTGGGCCGCCAGCCGGAAGAATCCATGCGGGCGCGGCGCGAAGAAGCGGAAATGATCTTTCGCCGGGTCGGCATCACCTTTGCCGTGTACGGAGAAAAAGACGAAGAAGGGGCAGGCAATGAACGCTTGATTCCGTTTGACCTGATTCCGCGCATCATCCCCGCCCATGAATGGGCCACCATGGAGCGTGGACTGGTGCAGCGCGTCACAGCGCTCAATCGATTTATGCATGACGTGTACCACGACCAGGAGATCATCAAGGCCGGCGTGGTGCCGCGCGAGCAGATTGAAAACAACGCCCAGTTTCGCCCCGAGATGATGGGGGTGGAGGTACCCAACAATATTTACTCGCATATCGCCGGCATCGACATCGTGCGCGCCTCCAATGCTCAAGGCGAGGGCGAATATTTTGTGCTGGA
>JBKJKT010000229.1:0-2876 GCA_046597415.1 Ramlibacter sp. | reverse complement strand
CGCAGTCATGAAACTTTCGGTCGATGCCGACATCGTGCTTGACCTGCATTGCGACCAGGATGCGGTGCTGCACCTCTTTTCCTCGAAACGCGACATGCCTGATCGCGTGCGCGCCCTCGCGGCGGACCTGGGTGCAGAGGCCACGCTCTACAGTGACCCGTATGCGGAGTCGCTGACCTTCTCGGGCGTGCACGGTGGTTTCTGGGCCCGCATGTCCGAGCGATTTCCCGAGGCGGCGATTCCTGCCGCCTGTCATTCGACGACGGTGGAATATCGCGGCCAGCATGACGTGAGTCATCCCATGGCCGAGGCCGATGGGAAAAACCTTTACAGCCACCTTGTGCGGCGCGGAGTTATTTCAGGCCGCGCCGGAAAGCTGCCACCCCTCAAAGCAGAGCCCACGCCGATCGGCGGCATGGACGTCGGCTATTCGCCGTGCTCCGGCATTCTTGTCTACCACTTTCCCAAGGGAACCTGGGTGAAGAAGGGTCAGGCGATCTGCGATGTGATTGACCCTGCAGACCACCGCGGTCCGAAGGCTCGCACGCCGGTGCTCGCGCGGACGGACGGCCTCTTCTATAGCGGCAAGCAAAGCGGCAAGCTGGTATGGCCGGGCGCCGTCGTGTTTGCGATTGCCGGCGAAAAAATTCTGGCTCACCGCAAGGGCAAGAATGCACTGGACGATTGAAAGGAAAACAAGCATGAAACGCTACCCCGCTCCCGAACTGAAAGATCTGCCTGACGACATCAAGGCACGCGTGCTCGAAGTGCAGGAAAAAGCCGGCTTCGTGCCAAACGTCTTTCTCGCGCTGGCGCGTCGACCCGCTGAATGGCGCGCGTTCTTTGCGTATCACGATGCATTGATGACGCCGGAAACCGTGGGCCGTGAAAGCGGCCTTTCCAAGGGCGACCGCGAGATGATCGTCACGACCACGAGCGCGGCCAACAATTGCCTCTACTGCGTAGTCGCTCACGGTGCAATCCTGCGCATCTACGAGAAAAAGCCGTTGGTGGCCGACCAGGTCGCCGTCAACTACCGCAAGGCCGACATCACACCGCGGCAGCGCGCGATGCTCGACTTCGCGATGAAGGTCTGCCTGCACTCTGACGAGATTGGCGATGAAGACTTCGCACCGCTGCATGCGCACGGGTTTACAGATGAAGACATCTGGGACGTCGCATCCATCACCGCGTTCTTCGGCCTGTCGAACCGCATTGCGAGCTTTTCGAACATGATGCCCAACAACGAGTTCTATCTGATGGGGCGGGTGCCAAAGCAGAAGTGATCTGGCGCGCCCTGCCCTCAGTCGACGATCTCGCGCAGCCACTGGGGCATCGGCTTTGACTTCTGCGCCTTGAAGTCCACCCACACCGTGGTCGCCCCGCCGGTCGCGTGAATGAAGCCCGGTGTGTCGGTGCGCTCCAGGGTCGCCCAGCTTTCAAAGCTGCTGCGACCCGGATCGCTGGTGTACATCTTCACCAGTACATCGCCGGGGTATTCGATCTGCCGGATAAAGCTGCAGAAGGCGTTGATGATCACCACACCCTCACCCGCCGGGTCCACCGCACCGCCAATTGAATAAATCCAGTCGATGCGGGCGGTCTCCAGGTAGCGGAAATAGGTGGCATTGTTCAGGTGCCCCATGGCGTCCATGTCGCCCCAACGGATGGGAATGACTGTTTCGAAAACGAACTTTTTCTTCTCGGGGATTTCAATTCGCATCCGCGACTCCGTCAGACGCCAAACCCATCGTCAGCGGCGATAACGGCCCCGTTGATGAAGTGGCTCTCCTTACTGGCGAGCATGACAATGAGCGCATCCAGGTCCTGCGGCTGGCCAACCCGCTTGCGCGGCAGCATCTGCACCAGCTTTTTCCCCTGCTCGGTCTCCCAGTGAAGGTGGTTGATTTCGGTGTCGATGTAGCCGGGGCAGATCGCGTTCACGTTGATGCCAAATCGGCCCCATTCCAGTGCAAGCGCCTTCGTCATCTGCACGACCGCTGCCTTGCTCATGCAATACGCACCGATTTGCGGCAGCACCTTGAGTCCCGCCATCGAGGCGATATTGATGATGCGACCGCCGGTGTAGGTGCCCGGCGCAGCGCCGCGCGCGCGAGCCAGCATGCGCTTGCCGACTTCCTGTGCGACAAAGAAAGCGCCCTTCACGTTCGTGTTGAAGATGTAGTCGTAGTCTTCCTCGCTCACATCCTGTATGCGTTGCGTCGTGCTCACGCCTGAGTTATTCACCAGGATGTCGATGGAACCGACCTCGGTTTCGGCGTGTGCGACGGCGGCCTTGATGCTGTCGATCGACGTGACATCGAGTTCCATGACGTGCGCATCACCGCCTTCTGCTTCGAGTCTGGCTCGCAGGTCTTTCAGTTTTTCGACACGGCGGCTGGCAAGCACCACCGCCGCCCCTGCACGCGAGAGCGTCCGCGCGAACTGCGCGCCAAGGCCGCTGGATGCACCAGTCACAAAGGCGACGCGGCCTGACAAATCAATGCTGTAGCTCACGAGAGTCTCCTGCCTAAAGTCGTTCCGGGCCGCCACGATGGTCGCTCGTTCAAATGCGCGTGCGCAATAGAATCGATGCAAACGCTCTGCGCATCGCCCGAGCGCGCCGGCCCCTCCAAATCATTATCAGCGAGATATTCACCCATGACGCACGATGAATTGCTGGCCAAGTACGGCCCGCGCGAAGCGATGGAATACGACGTGGTCATTGTCGGCGGCGGCCCTGCCGGACTGGCGAGCGCCATCCGCCTGAAGCAGCTCGCTGCGGAGAACGGCAAGGAGATTTCTGTCGTGGTGCTGGAAAAGGGTTCGGAGCCCGGCGCCCACACGCTGTCGGGCGCCATCATGGACCCGCGCGC
>JBKJKT010000001.1:0-36523 GCA_046597415.1 Ramlibacter sp. | reverse complement strand
GCGCGCATCTACTCGGTGGGGGAATGTGCAGCGCATCGCGGGATCGCCTATGGGCTGGTCTCGCCTTTGTTCGAACAGGCCAAGGTAGCAGCCAACCATCTCGCGCAGTTCGGAATCGGGCGCTACACCGGTTCGCTCACATCGACCAAGCTGAAAGTCACAGGCATCGACCTCTTTTCTGCCGGCGAATTCATGGGCGGTGAAGGCACCGAAGAAATCGTCATGTCCGATCCATTCGGCGGTGTCTACAAAAAGCTCGTGATCAAGGGCGACAAGCTGGTCGGCGCGTGCCTGTATGGCGACACCGTCGATGGCAGCTGGTACTTCAAGCTCTTGCGCGACGGCCGCAGCATCAACGACATTCGCGACAAGCTGATGTTTGGCGAGTCGAACATCGGAGACACCGGGCATGAAGGCCACAGCCGCGCCGCGTCCATGCCCGACGAAGCCGAAGTCTGCGGCTGCAACGGCGTGACGAAGGGCACGATCTGCAAGGCCATCAAGGAAAAAGGCCTCTTCACCATCGACGAAGTGAAGAAGCACACCAAAGCGAGTGCGAGCTGCGGCTCATGCACGGGACTCGTCGAGCAGATCCTGATGTTCACCGCCGGCGGCGACTACTCTGCCGCGCCCAGGAAGAAGGCGATCTGCGGCTGCACCGACCACAGTCACCAGGATGTGCGCGAAGCGATTCGCACCAGCAAGCTGCTGACCATTGCGGACACGATGGTCACGATGAACTGGCGTACACCTAATGGCTGCGCGACCTGCCGCCCCGCTATCAATTACTACCTGATTTCCAGCTGGCCCAAGGAAGCCAAAGACGATCCGCAAAGCCGCTACATCAATGAGCGCAGCCATGCCAACATCCAGAAGGACGGCACCTATTCCGTCATCCCGCGCATGTGGGGCGGCGAGACAACCGCAGACGAACTGCGCCGCATTGCCAACGCAGTGGACAAGTACAAGATTCCAACGGTCAAGGTTACCGGAGGGCAGCGAATCGACCTTTTGGGCGTCAAGAAGGAAGATCTGCAAAACGTCTGGAAAGACATCGGCATGCCCTCCGGTCACGCCTATGCCAAGGCCCTGCGCACGGTGAAGACCTGCGTTGGCAGCGAGTGGTGCCGCTTCGGCACGCAGGACTCCACGCAGATGGGCAAGGACCTGGAGCGCGCTCTATGGCGCATGTACGCGCCGCACAAGGTCAAGCTGGCCGTGTCAGGTTGCCCGCGCAATTGCGCCGAGTCGGGCATCAAGGATGTCGGCGTGATCGGCGTGGACAGTGGCTGGGAGATTTACGTGGCGGGCAACGGAGGCATCAAGACCGAGGTCGCGCAGTTTTTCTGCAAGCTCAAGACGGCTGCCGAAGTGCTCGAATACAGCGGTGCATTCCTGCAGCTTTATCGAGAGGAAGGCTGGTACCTGGAACGCACGGTTCACTACGTCAACCGCGTGGGCCTGGACTACGTCAAGAAGAAAGTCCTTGAAGATCATGAAGGCCGCAAAGCCTTGTGGGAACGGCTCCAATTCAGCCTCGACGGCGAACCCGATCCGTGGTTCGATTTCGAGAAGGCATCGGTGGACACGCGCCAGTTCGCAAAGCTCGCCACGGCGGCGGAGGCGGCATGAAGATGAATGACTGGCGAGTGATTTGCAAGGTAGAAGACATTCCAGTGCTCGGTTCACGTCGCGTTTCGCGCCCTCGAGGCATGGACGTCGCGGTCTTTCGCAACGACCAGAATCAGGTCTTTGCACTGCTGGATCGGTGCCCGCACAAGGGAGGCCCTCTCTCGCAAGGGATCGTCTTCGGCACCAGCGTTGCATGCCCGCTGCACAACTGGACGATTGGCCTGGATGATGGCTGCGCGAAGTCACCGGATGAGGGATGCACGACGAAGTTCGCATGCCGCGTCGAGGGGGGCGAAGTGCTGCTCGATCCAGTGGAGCTTGCGTCACTTGCGATTGAGATCGAGCCGCCAAAAGCAGGGCCAGGCGGCGATGCTTCGACTGGCGCCGTCGGCGACGCCACATTCGACGTGCAGGCGCCGCATTCCTCGTAATGACCCAGCACACCCGCTCAACCTGCCCCTATTGTGGTGTCGGCTGCGGCGTCATCATCGAGAGCGTAGGCAACCAGATCACCGGTGTGCGCGGCGACCCGGATCATCCCGCCAACTTCGGGCGCCTCTGCACCAAAGGCTCATCGCTTCATCTGACGGCATCAGCGCCCATCACCCAGCAAGCGCGACTGCTGCACCCGATGCGGCGCGTCCACCGCAAGGAAAAGCCGCAACGCGTCTCGTGGGACGAAGCGATGGGTTTTGCAGTCGAGAGCTTCGCGCAGGTGATCCGCGAGCACGGGCCGGACGCGGTTGGCTTCTATATCTCGGGGCAGCTGCTGACAGAGGACTATTACGTTTTCAACAAGCTGGCCAAGGGACTGATCGGCACCAACAACGTCGATACGAATTCGCGTCTGTGCATGAGCAGCGCGGTGGCGGGCTACAAGATGACGCTGGGGGCCGATGCGCCGCCGAACTGCTATGAGGATGTCGATCACGCACAGTGCATCTTCATTGTCGGCAGCAACACGGCGTGGGCTCATCCCATCCTCTTCATGCGAATCGAGGAAGCGAAAGCCGCCAACCCCGCGATGAAGATCATCTTCTGCGACCCGCGGCGCACGGACACTGCAGAAATCGCAGACCTCTATCTGCCCATCCAGCCAGGAACGGATGTGATGCTCTTTCACGGCATGCTGCACATCATGCTGTGGGAGGGTTGGACCCAGCCCGGGTACATGGCCGCGCACACGACGGGTTTCGAAGCGCTCAAGGCGACGGTGCGCGAATGCACACCGGATCTCGTGGCGCAGACCTGCGGCCTGCGCAAGGAAGACCTATACGAGGCCGCCCGGCTGTTTGCAACCTCTGCCTCGACGCTCAGCCTCTACTGCCAGGGGCTGAACCAGTCATCCAGTGGCACCTCTAAAAACGCCGCGCTCATCAACCTGCACCTTGCGACAGGGCACATTGGCAAACCCGGCGCCGGGCCGTTCTCACTCACGGGCCAGC
Organism: Ramlibacter sp.; assembly: GCA_046597415.1. Taxonomy (GTDB): domain Bacteria; phylum Pseudomonadota; class Gammaproteobacteria; order Burkholderiales; family Burkholderiaceae_C; genus Ramlibacter. The sequence continues at coordinate 33,446 of JBKJKT010000001.1, read as the reverse complement.
CCAATGCAATGGGTGGCCGCGAAGTGGGCGGACTGGCGAATCTGCTATCCGCACATCGCGATATGGCCAACCCTGCGCATCGCGCAGAGGTCGCGGCGCTGTGGGGGCTCCCTACAGTACCGGACAAGCCGGGCAAGACCGCCGTGGAAATGTTCCAGGCAGCAGCGGACGGCGAGATCAAGGCCTTGTGGATCGCGTGCACCAACCCTGCGCAGTCGATGCCCGATCAGGCTACTGTGCGCAGAGCATTGGAACGCGCTGGAGTCGTCGTGGTGCAGGAGGCGTTCTCCACCACCGCAACATGCGACTACGCCGACTTGCTGCTGCCCGCCACCACGTGGGGCGAAAAGACCGGCACCGTGACCAACAGCGAGCGCCGCATCAGCCGCGTGCGCCCTGCCATCGAGAAACCTGCAGAGACCCGACACGACTGGGCTATCGCAGTGGAGTTCGGGCAGCGCCTTGAGCGCAAGTTGCGCCTGGGGCTTTCCACACTCTTTCCTTACCCTCTGGCTGATGAATCACGGGGCGCCGAAAACATCTGGAATGAACACCGCGAATCGACCCGCGGGCGTGACCTCGACATCACGGGCATGAGCTACCAGATGCTCGATATCAAGCCCCTTCAATGGCCGATGCCCACGGGGGCGACGCAAGGAAAAGCCCGCTTGTATGAAGACGGCATCTTTCCCACGGCGGACGGCAAGGCGCGATTTGCGAATGTGGTGTATCGGCCGCTGGCCGAAGTGCGCGAATCGCGCTACCCGTTCTCGCTCACGACAGGGCGGGTGCGCGACCAGTGGCACGGCATGAGCCGCACTGGCACGATCGGACGCCTCTTTGGCCATGTTGCGGAGCCTTCGGTGCAGATGAATCCGCAGGATATGTCGCGTCGTTCGCTGAAAGAGGGCGATCTGGTTCACCTCACCAGCAAGCGCGGCTCCATCGTCGTGCCTGTGCAGGCAAGTCAAGAGGTAGCGCTCAGCCAGGCGTTCATGGCGATGCACTGGGGTAGCGAATTTCTGGGTGGCCGCTCCTCCACCGGCGAACCTCTGGCAGGCGTGAATGCGCTCACGACTTCCGCGTACTGCCCGTCGTCAAAACAGCCCGAACTGAAACATGCGGCTGTGAAGGTCTTGAAGGCCGAGCTGCCATGGTCGCTGTTGGCTGTCGGTTGGTTGCCTGAAGCGCAAGCGCTGCACGTCAGGCGGGAGCTGCAGCAATTGATGGCCCGTTTCCCGTATGCGTCCTGTGTGCCGTTTGGACGGGAGCGCGCCGGGGTGCTCTTTCGAGCTGCCGCGTACGAAGCGCCACCCGATGACCTGGTCGAACAGATCGAAGCGCTGCTGGGTGCCGCGGGAGCCGACGCGCTCCGTTATGCCGATCGCAGGAAGGGCCAGCGGCGCGCGGTGAAGCTGGAGCGTCACGGCGACGAGGTGCGCCTGGAGGCATTCGTATTGGCCGGTGACACCTCGGCTGAAGCGTGGATCAAGACGCTGCTGCAAGATGAGCTACCCGCGCAGGCGTACGGACGAATGCTGCTGGTGCCCGGGGCCAAAGCGCCAGTTGCCGTGCAGGCGCGTGGCAGGCAGGTGTGTACCTGCTTCAACGTGACCGAACCCGAGATCAACAAATATCTCGCTGGTGTGGATGGGACGGAGACTAACCAGCTCGCGGCACTTCAAACAGAGTTGAAGTGCGGCACGAACTGCGGATCGTGTGTGCCGGAATTGAAGCGCCTCGTGCGAAGCGCTATCGGATTGCGCCAGGTGGTCTGAGCAGAAGCGCGTCATTCGCCAAATAGCTCCCGGTCATGAGCCGTGAGAGACAATCAACCGCATGTCCATAGCGCACTACATCAAGGAGATCGGCCGTGGCAAGCAGGGTGCCCGGTCGCTCGACCGCGAGCAGGCCGCAGACCTCTTCGGCCAGGTGCTCGACGGCTCCGTGACCGATCTTGAAATTGGTGCCTTCTGTCTTGCCATGCGGATCAAGGGCGAAACAGCGCAGGAAATGGCCGGCTTTCTCGATGCCACCACGGCTCGCATGAACAGGATTCCCGCATCAGGCAAGCCGCTGGTGGTCCTGCCGAGTTACAACGGCGCGCGCAAACTTCCCGCGCTGACACCGCTGCTGGCCTTGCTCGTCGCGCGAAGCGGCTTGCCGGTGTTGATCCATGGCACGGCCACTGAATCGAATCGCGTTTTCGTCCAGGACGTTCTCACGTCCCTTGGCATCCGGGCGTTGGAGCGCATTCGCGCAATTGCACCGGGCGAAGCAGCTTTTGTTTCCACCGAATTGCTGTGCCCGGGATTGAAACGCCTGCTGGATGTGAGGCGCACAGTCGGCTTGCGTAACTCCAGCCACAGCCTGGTCAAGCTCATGAACCCGTGCGCGGGCCCCGCCGTCATCGTCAGCAGCTACACGCATCCCGAGTATGCGATTTCGATGGGCGAAGTGTTCGAGCTCATGCATTCCACGGCGCTGCTTTTGCGCGGCACCGAGGGTGAGGTCGTGGCGGACGCTCGGCGCCTTCCACAGATGGACGGGTTCGTTGCGGGTCAGCGAGTCGCGCTCGAAGCCGGTCGCAAAGGCACGGTGACCGACATGCCGTTTCTGCCAAAGGAAATCGATGCCGAATCAACCGCCGTCTACATCCAGGGTGTGATCAACGGTAACACTCCCATACCGGCCTCTCTGGCAATGCAGGTGGAACACATATTGCGTCTTGCTTCCACTCAATCACAATGACGCGAGGCGACATGAACACCAGAAATTTCAATGGAAAGGTGACCCTGGTGGGCGCCGGACCTGGCGACCCCGATTTGCTCACCATCAAGGCCCTGAAAGCCATTCAGGCGGCCACCGTGCTGCTGGTCGATGACCTCGTCAATGTTCAGATCGTGGCACTCGCGTCTTCCACTGCGCGCATCGTGCACGTTGGCAAGCGCGGCGGCTGCAAGAGCACGCCCCAGGCCTTCATCGAAAAACTGATGGTGATGGCCGCGCGCGAAGGCGAGTGCGTCGTGCGACTCAAGGGGGGCGACCCGTTCATCTTCGGACGCGGCGGCGAAGAAGTGGAACACCTGCTCGCAGCGGACATCGAGGTCGAAGTCATCAATGGCATCACGTCGGGGCTTGCGGCGGTGACCTCGCTGCGGATTCCGCTCACGCACCGCGAGCATGCGCACGGCGTTGTGTTCGTCACGGGTCACTCGCATCCCGGCTCGCAAGGCGCCAACTGGCGATCACTCGCCGTCGCAGTGCGCGACGCGAAGCTCACGCTCGTGATCTACATGGGCGTCAGCGGTGCCGGGCGTATCCAGAACGAATTGCTCACGGCGCTGCCCCCCGTTACGCCCTGCGCGATCGTGCAGCACGCCAGCCTGCCGGAGCAGCGGCAAGCCGTGACCACGCTCGGTGAACTCACACAAACGATCGAACGCGAAAAGCTTGCGAGTCCGTCTGTCATCGTCATCGGCGATGTCGTGAAGGGTGTTGCGGCAGCGTGTTGCACACCTGCCGCCCGTGTTGCCTGATGCCGGAGGAGTCCGCCCGTTTCGATGCAGTGATCATTGGAGCGGGCGCGGCGGGGCTTTTTTGCGCTGCTCTTGCCGGGCAGCACGGCCTGAAGGTCCTGCTGGTGGATCACAGCGACAAGATCGCCGAGAAAGTGCGTATTGCCGGAGGGGGCCGCTGCAACTTCACGAATCGCGACCTGGACACCAAGGCGCCACACAAGCACTTCCTGGGCGAGAACCCGAATTTTTGTCGTTCGGCTCTTTCGCGCTACACACCCGCTGACTTCATTGACCTGGTTCAGAAACACGGCATCCCATTTCACGAAAAGCACAAGGGACAGCTATTTGGCGACCGCTCGTCAGAGGACTTTATCCAGATGCTGCTGCGCGAATGCGAAGCCGGCGGCGTGACGAGGTGGCAGCCGTGCAGTGTTGACGGCATTGCTGACTCGATGGATGGGTACGAGTTAAAAACCTCCAGGGGCGACGTCAGCTCCCGATTTGTCGTCATCGCAACGGGCGGACTTTCGATCCCCAAGATCGGCGCGACTGACTTCGGCTACCGGATCGCCAGACAGTTCGGCCTGCGAATCGCGGCAACAAGACCCGCCCTGGTGCCGATGACCTTCGACGGCGACGGATGGGCGCCCTACTCCCAACTGGCCGGGCTCGCCCTGCCCGTGATCATCGAGACCGGCGAAAAGAAAGCGCGCATGACTTTTCATGAAGACCTGCTTTTCACTCACCGCGGCCTGAGCGGCCCGGCGGTGCTGCAGATTTCGAGTTACTGGCATGAGGGCGATCCGATACGGATCAATCTGGCCCCCGACATCGATGTGCCCAAGGCTCTGGCGCATGCCAAGGCGACATCCCGCAAGCTGGTGGCCAACGAACTCGCCCAGATCGTTCCTTCTCGCCTGGCCGACGCCTGGGTTCAGCAGGATGCCGCCTTGCAGCGACCCATCAATGAAGTGGGCGACAAGGCGCTGACCCAGCTGGCAGAGCGCCTCACCCGGTGGACATTGGTGCCATCGGGGACCGAGGGGTACAAAAAGGCGGAAGTCACGGCTGGCGGCGTGGATACGCGCGATCTTTCGTCCCAAACCATGGAATCTTCCCAACCGGGCCTGTATTTCATCGGCGAGGTGGTGGATGTGACCGGCTGGCTGGGCGGTTACAACTTCCAGTGGGCCTGGGCCAGCGCGAGCGCCTGTGCCAATGCCATGGCGCAAGCCGCGCGTTAGCGGCCCCTGCTTGCCGCACCGAGGATCAAGGCTATAATCTCAGGCTTTGCTGGCAAACCCCAACGGCCTGATCATCCCTAGTTGGGGAACATCGCCGACCACGGTGCCCGGGCCCGATCTCCCTGGCACCCTCTGGCGGCACATCTGGAATTCATGAGCTGATGACGACCATCCGAGTTAAAGAAAACGAACCTTTTGACGTGGCACTTCGCCGCTTCAAGCGCACCATTGAAAAGCTGGGCCTGCTGACCGAACTTCGCGCCCGCGAGTTCTACGAAAAGCCCACTGCCGAGCGCAAGCGCAAGAAGGCAGCTGCAGTAAAGCGCCATTACAAGCGCGTTCGCAGCATGCAGCTTCCCAAGAAGCTGTACTGACCGCGAGACACCCTCACCGGTGTACCAAAGCCCGACTTGGGGACGCTCAAGCGGGCTTTGTCGTTTCCGGCCCTAGTTTCCGGCCCCATTTCGAACAGGATAATTCTCATGACCACCCTCAAGGAACGCATCACCGAAGAGATGAAGGCCGCCATGCGTGCCAGGGACAGCGAGCGCCTCGGCACGATCCGGCTTCTCACGGCTGCGATGAAACAGAAGGAAGTCGATGAGCGCATCGAACTGGACGACGTGGCCGTGATTGCCATCGTTGACAAGATGCTCAAGCAGCGCAAGGACAGCATCGACGCGTTCGAAAAGGCCGGTCGCCAGGACCTCGCTGACAAGGAAAAATCGGAAGTGCTGGTGTTACAGGCCTATCTTCCTGCCCGCCTCTCAGCCGATGAAGTGGCTGCGCAAGTGAAGGAAATCGTCGCTGAACTGGGTGCCGCCGGCCCGGGCGACATGGGCAAGGTGATGGGCGCAGTGAAGTCGCGACTGGCCGGCAAAGCGGATATGGGACAAGTGAGTGCTGCAGTCAAGGCGGCTTTGGCTGGCTAGGCTTTTAATCGCGAGGGACAGCTAGCTCCCAGCCACCTTCATCTTGTTCACCAGCACCGACCCAACCGTCTTCGCCCCGTAGTTGTAGGTGTCAGCGCCGACGGCCTGGATCCCCGCCAGCATCGTCTTGAGATTCCCGGCGATCGTGATCTCCTGAACCGGATAGGCGATCTCTCCATTCTCGACCCAGAAACCGCTAGCGCCGCGCGAATAGTCGCCCGTCACGTAGTTGACGCCCTGCCCCATCAGCTCGATGACGAACAGGCCCGTGCCCAGCTTGCGCAGCATGGCGTCAAGGTCGTCTTCGGCCTTGGTCAGGCGTGAGGTGAGGACGAGGTTGTGCGAGCCGCCCGCGTTACCCGTGGTCTTCATTCCCAACTTGCGAGCGGAGTAGCTGCTGAGGAAATAGCCCTGCACCACCCCCTGGTCCACTACTTTGCGGGCAGTCGTTCGAACACCTTCCTCGTCGAAGGGGGCACTCCCCTTGCCGCGCTTCGTGTGGGGGTCTTCCAGCACGTCAATATGAGCAGGAAACACCTTCTTGCCCAGCGAGTCGGTAAGGAAAGTGCTCTTGCGGTACAGGGCACCTCCGCTCGTGGCCTGGACATAGCCTCCAAGAAGCCCAGCCGCGAGTGGCGACTCGAATAGCACAGGGCACTCGCGCGTGCTGATCTTTCGCGACTTCAAGCGGGACAAAGCTCGCTCTGCTGCGTACCGACCAATCGATTCCGGCGACGACAACTCGGAAGCATCGCGCATCGAGCTGTACCAGGCATCGCGCTGCATGCCGTCGCCCTTGCCTGCAATCGGCGCGACCGACACCGAGTGTCGGGAGCTCGCATAACCACCTCGAAAACCACCCGTGTGCGAACTGAAAAAGTGACTCTGCTGAGCCGACACACCCGCGCCCTCGCTGTTGGTGATCTTCTTGCTGGTTGCGAAGGCCGCAGCCTCGCAGGCCAGGGCGATCTGCGCCGCCTCTTCGCTGTTGATGGCCCACGGGTGGAACATGTCCAGGTCCGGCTGCTCATCAGGCTTCGCGATTTCATCCGGGTCGGGAAGGCCTGCAAAGGAGTCCTCGGCCGTGAAACTCGCGATGTCGTACGCGGCGCGGACGGTCTGTTCGATTGCAGCTCTGGAAAAATCGGAAGTGCTCGCATTGCCGCGACGCTTGCCGACATACACAGTGACGCCAAGCGATTTGTCGCGGTTTCGCTCGACGTTTTCGAGCTCGCCCAAACGAGCCGAAACACTCAGTCCGCAACCTTCGGAGGCTTCCGCGCCGGCGGCGGTAGCGCCCAGTTTCTTGGCATGAGCCAGGGCTGTATCGACGAGTTCTTCGAAGGTGGCGCGGCTGTAGGCAAACCCATCTTGCGCGCTTGAATCTTTGTTCTTCATGTGGCGGATATGATAGCTGCCCCCATGTCACGCAAACCCAAAAAAGGCTATTTCGTCCGCGGCGAGTTCGTCGCCGAAGGCAGCGAGCTTGACCTCGAACTCAAGGCAGAGCTCAAAGGCACGAACGAGGCCAGCCGTACGGACCTGAAGCGCGAGAGCGACCAGCTGCAAAAACTGGGCGAGGCTTTGCTCACATTGAGGGCAGATCTCCTGGAAGGCCTGCCTCTTTCCGAAAAGCTATCCGACGCCATCGCCGAGGCTAAACGCATTACCAATTTCGAGGGCAAGCGCCGCCAGATGCAATTCATCGGCAAGCTGATGCGCTTACTCGATGAGGATGCGATCGCCGCAGTGAAAGAGGCGCTTGAGGCGCAGCAAAAGGGGTCGGCGCGCGAGTCCCAGTCCTTGCACGAAACAGAGAAGTGGCGCGATGACCTGGTCGCGAGCGATGAGGCATTCGAGACATGGCTGGTTGCCCACCCGCGCACTGACACGCAGCAGCTTCGCGCGCTCATCCGGCAGGCACGCAAGGACGTGCACCCGACCCAGGACCAGATCTCGAAAGGCCTGGTGCCGCGCCACGGCCGCGCCTATCGCGAGATATTCCAGTTCGTGCGTGACGGCCTGGACGCCGCGCACGACGCCCCCGTCAACGACAACGAGGATGGTTATGACCCTCGCGACTCCTGATCCCGTCACGATAGGCATCGTTTCCATCAGCGACCGCGCCTCGAGCGGCGTTTATGAAGACAAAGGCCTGCCCGCGCTGAAAGACTGGCTCACACGCGCGCTAAAAAATCCGGTCACCTTCGCACCCCGGCTTATTCCCGACGAGCAAGCGGGAATCTGCGCCGCATTGATCGAGTTGGCGGATGCAGGCTGTTCACTTGTCCTCACAACCGGCGGAACTGGCCCCGCCCTGCGCGATGTCACACCCGAAGCGACGCTTGCGGTGGCCGATAAAGAGATGCCCGGCTTCGGGGAGCAGATGCGCCAGATCAGCCTGCGTTTCGTGCCGACCGCCATCCTGTCGCGGCAGGTTGCGGTGATTCGTGGCAAGAGCCTGATCATCAATCTGCCGGGGCAGCCCAAGTCGATCCAGGAAACGCTCGAAGGTCTCAAGGGGCCGGACGGTACGCAGATCGTGAACGGTATTTTTGCCGCGGTGCCTTATTGCATCGATCTGATCGGCGGTCCGTACCTGGAAACGAATGACGCGGTATGCAAGGCCTTCAGGCCCAAATCGGCTTTGCGCCCGAGCTGAAATCGGTCTACTTGCCCACGAGTTGCGTCAGCTTCTCGGCTTCAAAGCATTCCTCGAGCGCCGCATCGCCTGGCACGCAATCGCGCCCGCCATTTCCAAGGGTGGAGGCCTCGGACAGCTTCTCGATCGCCCGCCAGAGCAGTGCAATCTGGTGATCTTGCGACGACGCGCTGTCGATCAATCCCTTCATCGCCTGCGAGAGCGGATCGTCTTCAAGCGTAATGCCGTAGGCAGAGAACTTGGTCGAAGCCGTCGTCACATCCGCACTCGTGCCCTCTTTCGACGGGATGATCCGCGCAGGGATTCCGACTGCCGTCGCACCCGCAGGCACCGGCTTGATCACGACCGCGTTGCTGCCGATCTTGGCGCCGTCGCCGACCAGAAAGCCGCCGAGCACCTTCGCCCCCGCGCTCACGACCACATCGCGCCCGAGCGTCGGATGGCGTTTTTCGCCTTTGTAGAGTGAAGTGCCGCCGAGAGTCACGCCCTGATAGATCGTGCAGCCGTCGCCAATCTCGGCGGTTTCGCCGACGACAACGCCCATCGCATGATCGAAGAACACGCGCTCGCCAATGATGGCGCCCGGGTGGATCTCAATGCCAGTCAGCCAGCGCGACACCATCGACACAAAACGACCGAGCCACTTCAGGCCGTGCGTCCAGAACCAGTGCGCCAGGCGGTGCATCATGATGGCGTGCAGCCCCGGATAACACGTGAGCACCTCCCACTTGCTGCGGGCGGCAGGGTCGCGGTCGAGGATGCACTGAATATCGGATTGCAGGCGGCTGAACATGAATTTCGGGCAAAGAGGTGAGCCAGCAGTCTATCGTTTAACTTTTGCCACCGCTTGCGACATCGCCTTGGCAACACCACGCAGGATGTGGATTTCTTCGGGCGTGAGTTGCGCCCGGTTGAACAGCGCGTTCAGGCGCGGCATCAGCTTCTTGGGCGCTGCCCGATCGAGGAACTCGATGTCGATGAGGGATTGCTCCCAGTGCGCGAGCATGCCGGCAACCGATTTGGCGTCTGCAATGGGCTCAACGGCTGTCATTGCGGACTCGATCCGCAATGCATCTTCAACACCTTCACGACTGTCGGGGGCGAACCCTCCGAGCGCCTCACGCCACTCATACGCAATCACCTGGATAGCCGCTGCCAGATTCAACGATCCGAACTGGGGATTGGTCGGGATCTGGAGCGCCGCGTGACATCGGTACACGTCGTCGTTGCTCATCCCGAACCGCTCGGAGCCAAAGAGAAACGCAATGCCCTGGTGGCCCTTCGCCTGCGCCACAGCGGGCAGATGTTCGCGCGGAGAAAACGTCGGCGGGCCGAAGTCCCGCGGCACCATGGCGGTGGCGCACAGGTAGCTGATGCCATCGAGTGCTTCGTCCAGTGTCTGGGCAATGCTCGCGTTCTGCAGCACATCGAGCGCACCGCTCGCGCGCTGTATCGTCTCCTCCCGCCTGAGCACGTTCGGCCAGCGCGGTGCGACGAGCACGAGGTCATCGAAGCCCATGACTTTCATGGCGCGGGCCGCCGCGCCCACGTTGCCCGCGTGGCTGGTGTTGATGAGGATAAAACGGGTCTTCACGGGTTGGATCGGGCCCATCGGGGGCCCGGCTGTAAAATCACGCCATTGTCGCCGCCCGTATCACCGGGCCGCGTTCCTGCCTCATCGGCGCCCGCTCCTCGATTAACAATATGACGTCTCCGAATCTCCACCCCATGCTCAACGTGGCCGTCAAGGCTGCACGCGCCGCCGGCGCCATCATCAACCGTGCCGCACTCGATGTCGAATCGGTCCGCATCTCGCAGAAACAGGTCAACGATTTCGTCACCGAGGTCGACCATGCCAGCGAAGACGCCATCATCGAGACGCTGCTCACGGCATATCCCCACCACGGCATCTGGGCTGAAGAATCGGGCAAGGCGCACGGCGCAAAAGGCGCCGACCACATCTGGATCATCGATCCGCTGGACGGCACCACCAATTTCATCCACGGCTTTCCGGTTTACTGCGTGAGCATCGCCTTGCAGGTGCGCGGCAAGATCGAGCAAGCCGTCATCTACGACCCGAGCCGCAACGACCTGTTCACTGCAACCAAGGGCCGCGGTGCCTACATGAACGACAGGCGCCTGCGCGTCTCCAAACGCATTGACCTGCGCCAGTGCCTGATCTCCACCGGGTTTCCGTTCCGTCCGGGCGACAATTTCAACAACTACCTGCGCATGATGGCGGACGTCATGCAGCGCACTGCCGGTCTGCGCAGGCCCGGTGCAGCGGCGCTGGACCTGGCCTATGTGGCAGCAGGTTTTACCGATGGTTTTTTCGAAACCGGCCTGTCCGCCTGGGACGTGGCTGCCGGCTCGCTTCTCATCACGGAAGCAGGCGGCCTCATCGGCAATTTCACGGGCGAATCTGAATTTCTGGAGCAGCGTGAATGCGTGGCAGGCAGCCCCAAGATCTACGGGCAGCTCGTCACCATCCTCTCCAAGTACAGCAAGTTTGCAACCGCTGGCGAAAAGGCTGCCTTGCGCCAGTCTACGCCTGAACTGGTGCCTGCCGACACCACACCGGGCGCCAGGCTCGATCCGGATGCCGAGCCAGCCACCTGAGTGAGGATCGTGTCCCTGAGTATCCCAAGCAGTCGCAGCACGCGAAGCGGTTTGGCAGGCGACTCCTCATCGGGCTCCTGCCTGAGAGACTCCGCCTGCCTGTCTTTTATTAGTCGAAACGTGTAACCGCCGCGTTGCATTGCGCGAATGTCCTGCCAGAGCGCCCCACCCACCCCCCGGGAGAAAGATCATGAGCCCAATTTCGTCCGCGGCCTCGACCGCCGCTGTCCCCTCCTCCCACCCTGATTCCCGGCTTCTCCGAGGCGTGGACCGGGCGATCGGGTGGTTCGACCGCATTCCGCATACCTTGGTGGCGCTGCTGGCACGTTTTTCAATTGCCGCTGTTTTCTGGAACTCCGGCCAGACCAAGATCGAGGGGCTTGCGATCAACTTCATCAGCCGTGATTTCCAACTCGGTTGGCCGCGACTGTCCGACTCGGCCGTCGCCCTGTTCCAGGACGAATACAAGCTGCCGTTCATTGCGCCGCAGTTCGCCGCGCTGATGGCGGCGACGGCGGAGCACGTCTTTCCGCTACTGATCTTGTTCGGTTTGGCCACCCGGTTCTCCGCACTTGCCATCCTGGGGATGACGCTCGTCATCCAGGTATTCGTCTATCCGGGAGCCTATGCAACGCACGGGACATGGGCCGCAGTGCTGCTGTACTTGTTGGCAAGGGGACCGGGCGTTCTTTCCATCGACCACTGGTTGGCCCGCCGCGGCGGTCAGCGGCTCGACCGGGCTCACCCCCCGCAGCATCCGCTCGCCGACTGAATCGGCGGGCAGGGCACGCTGCCGTACGAACAGAAGACGCAGCAATGCCCGGCTTTTGGCCTGATCAGCTTCTTGCAATGCCGACACTCGAAAAAAAACTGGCAGGCGTCATCGGGCCGAGAATAGGGCAGTACGGAGTCAAGCATGAAACACGAGCCGCCAGCCATGACCATCGGTGCCCTTGCCGCAGCGGCCGGCGTCGGCGTTGAAACGATACGGTTCTACCAGTCACGCGGTTTGATGGATATGCCGCGCAAGCCGCTGCAAGGCATCCGGCGATACGGCCCCTCCGATCTGGCGCAGTTGCAGTTCGTCCGCAGGGCCCAGCGGCTGGGCTTCAATCTCAAGGAGGTGGCAGACCTGCGCCGGCTGGAGTATGACGATGGGAGCTGCGCCGGCACCCGGACCCTTGCCCAGGAGCGACTGACAGATGTGCGGCAACGGCTGGCAGACCTGGCCAGGATTGAAGCCACGCTGGCGCAACTGGTTGCGGCTTGCGCAGACCGTGGCGAGCCCGACGCCTGTCCCATCATCGCGGCGCTCAGCACCAACAATTCGCACGGCTAGACACACCCTTGGTCAGCGGCGTCGGCCGAGAGGTGAAAGGTCATGGGTGCGGCTCCAGCTGCTGACGAGTCATTCGCAGGCTTGCGAATCCGCAGAAAAAACTTTGGCCACAAGTGACTCCTGGGTGTAACCGGCGGCACGGCCCGGGCGAACTACCAGCTGACCAAGGCACACGGCCCGGTCCCCTTAACCATCAATGGAGAACTCTCATGATCGCTCGCAATATCGCCCTGTCCGCACTGGCCCTGAGCGCACTAGCCTCCGGTGCCGCGCTTGCCCAGACCAAAGCTCCCACTAAGCCTGCCGCCATGGAAAAGTGCTACGGGGTGTCCCTGGCTGGCAAGAACGACTGTGCAGCAGGCCCCGGCACCACCTGCGCCGGTACCTCCAAGGTCGACTACCAGGGCAATGCCTGGAAAAACGTACCGGCGGGCACCTGCGTAACGCTCAAGACCCCTACGGGAACCGGATCGCTCAAGCCCCTCAAGACCTGAACATTTCATGCTCGCCGCCGGCCTCAGCCTGAAGCCTGAGCACTTCGAAGAAGCCCTGCAGGCGCGATCGACCGGCCTGTGGTTCGAGGTGCACGCCGAAAACTACCTCGTGGCCGGCGGGCCACGGCTGGCGTGGCTGCACGCGATCCGCGAGCATCACCCGCTGTCATTGCATGGGGTATCGCTGTCGCTGGCCGGTGAGGATCCGCTCGACGCGGGCCACCTGGCGGCACTGGCCGCCCTGGTTCGGCGCTTTGAGCCGACCCTGGTTTCCGAGCACCTTGCCTGGTCGCGCGCCGGCGGTCATTACCTGCCGGACTTGCTGCCATTTGTACGCACCACTACCACGCTGCTGCGCCTGTGCGATCGCATCGAACAGACGCAACAGGCTCTCGGACGGTCAATCGCGGTAGAGAACCCGTCGCATTATCTTTTCGCCCCGCACGAGTGGGACGAAGTCGAATTCATCACGCAGCTAGCCCGGCGCACCGGCTGCACGTTGCTGCTGGACGTGAACAATGTGCACATTTCGGCCAACAACCTCGGCTACAACGCCTGCGAGTGGCTCGATCGGGTGCCGGCCGGTTTGGTGAGCCAGGTGCACCTGGCCGGCCATAGCAGCGACCCGGCCCTCGGAGCGGCCCTGCTGGTCGACTCGCACGACGCGCCCGTCATACCCGCGGTGTGGCAACTCTTCGAAAGCTTCGTGCGGCGTGCTGGGCCCCGGCCCAGCCTGCTCGAGCGAGACGGCAATGTGCCGATGTTTGCAGAACTGATGGCCGAGCGTGAGCACGTCCAGGAAATTTTGGACGCTGCAGTGGCGCGCACGCCAGTGCGCGAGGGCGCGCCCGCATGACCCCGCAAGCGCAATTCGCTGGCGTCCTCCTGGGGGCCGAGCCACCGGGCGCCGGGGCCTTGCGTGCACTCGTCGACCAGCCGGCTTTTGCGGTGTACCGCAACACCATCGTCAAGGGCTGCGTGGACGCGCTGGAAGCGAACTTCCCCGCCGTCGCGCGGCTGGTGGGCCTGGAGTGGTTTCGCGACGCCGCCCGCACGTTCGCGTTGGAACATCCTCCCACCGAGCCCTGTCTGCTGCGCTACGGGGACGCAGGGTTCCCTGATTTTCTGGCGGGCATTCCTACCGCGGCACACCTGGACTACCTCGCAGGCGTAGCCCGCCTCGACGTGCTGTGGCGCGAATCGCACGCCGCGGCGGACGCGCTGGTGTTCGATTCCGCAGCGCTGGTCAAATTTAGCCCGGAACAGCTCGGGGCCCAGGTGCTTCAGCCGCACCCAGCCACGCGTTGGGCGTGGTTCGCGCACCAGCCGGTGCCCACGCTCTGGTCGCGCAGCCGCACCCGAACGCACGAGGGCGACGAGCTGCCGTGGCAGGCCGAAGGCCTGTTGCTCCTGCGTCCGGCGGGCGGCGTGCAGTGGCAGCCCTTGACCGAGGGCAGTTGTGCCTTCCTGGACGCCTGCGCGGACGGTCAAACCGTCGCCGCTGCCGCCGCAGCCGCCCTGCACACCGACCCCGATACCGATTTGTCAGCGTTGCTGAGCGAGATGCTGCTCGCTGGAGCGTTCACCAGCTGCTCCGTACGGCGTAGCATCTAGCGCATCCACTGCAGCGCCAGTGCGCCCATTACGATCGTGTTTTCCAAATGCTGTTCGCCGTGCGACTCGCCGAACGCGCAGAGTGGGACTTCCGGTCAACGATTCGCCACTTCCGGTCGACGGCGCGTCCCGCCGACGTGCCAACCTGCCAACCTGCCAACCTGCCAACCTGCCAACCTGCCAACTAAAGGAAACATCCATGGAACACATCTCTCGACGTCCGCGCGTTTTACTCTTCGACGTGAACGAAACATTGCTGGACATCGGGCCCTTGAAGCAGAAAGTCGGTGACCTGCTGCAAGACCCCGATGCCGGGACTCTGTGGTTCACAACCATGCTGCAGTACTCGCTGGTCATGACCGTGAGCGGACAGTACGCAGCCTTCCCGGAAATCGGTGCCGCCACCCTCCAGATGCTGGCGCGAAATGCGGATGTGGCGCTGGCGCCAGCAGAGGCTGCGAGCCTGCTGGCAGGCATGCGATCACTCGAGCCTCACGGCGACGTGCGTCCGGCACTGGAGAGCCTGCAGCGCGCCGGCTTCCGCATGGCGACTCTCACCAACTCACCTGCCGCCGGCGTGAAGGCACAGATGGCGCATGCCGGCCTCGAGACATTTTTCGAGCGGCAACTCAGCGTCGAGACTGTCGGCAAGTTCAAGCCTCATCGTGAGGTCTACGAATGGGCGGCGCGTGAAATGGGGGTTCGCCCGCAGGAATGCATGCTGATCGCCGCGCACGGATGGGACGTGGCCGGCGCCACATGGGCGGGCATGCAAGCCGCCTTCGTCGCCCGGGAGTCGCAGCAGAAGTTTCCGCTGGCGCAGACGCCGCAGCTGGACGTGGCTGACCTGGAGGCGCTGGTCGGCCGCCTCGTGGCGCCGTAGCTCCAGTGGTTGGCCTCGTGAGATCAAGCCACCCGGCGCTGGCGGATCTTCACCACGAAGCCGAACTACTGCGCCTCACCCAGTCCTTGGGCAAGCTACCAGCGGCACCGTCCTGCGCCTTGCGCCGTCAGCCACTCGCCCACCAAATGCTCCGCCTGCTCCAGAGCCGCCGTCACCGCGACGCTCAGGCCGATGCCCAGCGCTTCGTGCTGCGCCGGCTCGCACCCGATGAAGGCGACCCGGGGCGGCAGCTTTCCGAGATGGGAGAGCAGCGTCAGCGCGCGAATCGGGGTTGCGTAGTGCGTGTCGGCAAAGTAGTCGCGCAACGCATGGGCGTCGAGCGCCGAGAGGTCAGGGATTTCGGGCTGGAGCAGCCGGACCTCCCCCGGGAGGCCGCCAGCCACATGGGCGTCCAGAACCAGCACCGCGGCGTAGCCCGTCATTAGTTCCTGAACGATGCTCATGCCGCCGATACCCGTTTCCATTACCTTGACCCCCGGCGGCAACTCCTGTCGGGAAAGCCGCCATGCCAGCTCCACCCCGAAGCCGTCGTCGCCATGCAGAACATTGCCGACGCCGACGATAAGGATCCTTGGCGTGGCTGCGGTCATCGATGCTCAGAAGCTGGGAAGCTCGGGGACGAAGTCCATGTCCAGTCCAACCAGCACCTTGCCGTCCTCGTCAACCTTGAGCGCAAAGCAGTCGATCGTCTCGGTGCTGCCGATCCGGCTGCCCTTGCGGATGTCGTAATAGCAGCCAGGGTGATTCGGGCAGGCCAGAGTGAACGCGTTCAACGCCGCGCCGGCCAGCGACGAGCCATCCTGCGCGCAGCGCGAGGCCAGTGCGAACATTCGGTCGGCGTGGCGGGCCAGCAGAATCGCGGCGCCATCGACCTGGTATTCGCGCGCCGCCTCTGGCGGCAGCTCGTCGCGACGCTGCAGCACCGGCACCCAGTGGGGGTAGCGGATTCTGGCCGCAGGCCCAGCAGGGATCGCCTTGATCGGGATGGTCGGAAACCTTTTTTGTGGCGACTCCGACGCAGTGACCTCCGGCGGAAGCAGGTCGTACAACTCCATCAGGGTATGGATCGCCGGGTCCGAGACCACCTTTTCCAGGACACCCTCCTTGAAAAGGCGCACCAGCCGGCGCAAGGCCTCGCGGTGGATCGCGTCGATGCCTTGCAGCAGTTCGAACACCGCAGTTTTGGCAGCGCCGTCGGCCAACCCTTCCATCCCCTGGATCCGCCGGTTGACGTCGGCCAGCAACTGGTCCCACTCATCGTTCGCCATGAAGTCGATCAGCGCCTGCGCGATCTCCGGATCCGGCGGGGGCTTGACCGGGCCGGGACGGGTCATGCTGGGGCCGGATTCAGTGCAACGCGCACTCGTCGCCGCATTGCGAGTGGTCGTCGCCGTCGCAGCAGCCGGCATCGCATTCGCCGTGCCCCTGTTTCTGGAAATCTGAAAAGCTCTCGGCAAACAGCTGGCCGGCCTTCGTCTTGCCCCCAGGCGTCAGCCGGTAGCCCGAAGCGGGCTGCGTCACCGGCTCCAACTCGCCGAGCTGCGCGAGTTCCTGCAGCGAGGCCTCGATCTCAGTTGCAGGATGGATTAGAAAAGGACTCAGGACAGCGGACGAATACACCTCCCCCAGTCCTTCACCCTGGAACCAGTAGCAGATCTGCAGCACCTCCTCCCGGCTGACGAGCCGGTCCAGGGCACTGTTTTCGCGTGGCGACTCAGCGGCGTTCATCGGGCTGGCTCCTGCTTCATGAAATCATAGTGGCAAACCGGGGCCACGGGAGCCAATGCGGCGGCGGCGAGCGCCAGCGACTGCGGCCGAATGACCGCGCCGCCGAGCGCTGCCTGCTGGCAGGTTTCGACGATCCGTTCCACCAGCAGCAGGTCAGCCGACGTCAGGCCGCGCTCGCCGATGATTGCGCCTCGCCCGGCTCCAGTTGCGGCTTCGACCTCGGCCAGCACAAAGTCGCCGAAGCTGCTCTCGGGTAACTGCACTTCGACGCTGAAGAGCTGGTCCGGCCAGACCCCGAAATGCGCGCCGATCACCAGCAGGTTTTCGACGCTGATCACGCCGGTCACCGCCTCGAACATCCTGCGCTGTACGGCCAGCACATCATCCACCCGCCCTTCCCATCGACGGCAATTGACCGAGCCGACAGCCAGGCAGTGATCGACGGCGCCAACCAGCACGACGCGCTCATACTGTTCAGCGCTGGCCTGGAGCTCCTGGACGATGGCGATCGGCCCCCAGTTCATTTCCCGGACATCGACCGGCTCGGCCCACGCGACACCGCGCAGCCGCTCCATCAACTCCGGACCCAATGGATAGGCGCGCACGAATTGGCAGTAGCCGACAATGCCGATGAGAATGCGTGCCATGGGTACTTCCTGCGGCGCTCAGATCCCGCAGGCACAGGTCGTGACTTCGCGCGTGATGACGCGGTCCGACCCTTCCACCATGACATGGGTCGTGCAGGGCATGCAGGGATCAAAGCTGCGGATGGCGCGCAGGATGTCGATCCCCTTGAAGGTGTCAGCCTCGGTGTTGGCTTCCACCAGCACTGTGTTGAGCACCGCTTGTTCGTATGCTCCCGATTCGCCCCAAGGCGTTTTGGGGCAGGCGTTCACTGTCGACGGTGTACAGATCTGGTAGTTGGCCAGCAGGCCATCCTCGATCACGCACCAGTGCGCCAGGAAGCCCCGGCCCGCGCCCCAGAATCCGACGCCGATGTGACGACCTTTCTCCGGAATCTTGAACGGCGTATGAACCAGGGTCTCGCCGCGCTTTTGCAGGTCCATCGCCCGTACCCAGTTTTCCACCGTCACCATCAAGTTGAACGCGACGGCGTAGGCCCTGGCCCGGTTGCGCTCGAATGCATTCCAGACCGCCGGGATCGTCCACTCAAGCGTCATGGCGGGCAGCTTTGCACCCTGTGGCACATTGAGTTTCAGGCTGTGGCCGGTCGATTCGACGTACTTGCTGGGCGGCAGCTTCTGCGCTAGCGCCGAAATGTAGACCCGCGAGTAGGCTCCCGCCTCGAAAGTGTGCCGATCCCAGGTAGGCGTGGTCGACCAGCTGTAGCGCTCCTTCCAGTTCTGGGCGCCAGGCCGCGGTATGGTCGTCTTGTTCCACGGATGGTTGGGACTCAGGGGTGCGCCCAGCGGATCGGTCTTGAACGGCTGGTCGCGCCACTGCTCGTAAAAGGAGTGCTCGATGAACTCTTCCAGACCCACATTCAGGTCTTGCAGCTTGGTGGTCACCAGCTTGCCGTCCACCACCGAACCCGGGGTCGACCAGCGCATCTCGCCCCACTTGTTGCAGTTGGCATAGCTCGCGTCGTAATGGTCCTCGTGATCCCACTGACCGAAGTCGACCATGGTGGCGGGCAGTTCGCCGCAATGGATGTAGTCGGGATTGCAGGCATACATGAAGTCGTACACGTCGTCCCAGATGCCGACGCATTTCTTGCAGTAGTCGAAGAACGGGCCGAGCTTGACGTAGAACTCGCTGAAGGTCGTCGCCGTCAGGGTGGTCGTGACGCCGCCCGGGATGATGGTCTCGGGGTGCGGATATTTGCCGCCCAGCAGGACATAGGCCTCGCGTGCCACCCGCGTCATCTCAAGCGCTTCCAGGTACAACCTGCCGGTCAGCGGATTGAGGTCCGTCATGATGTCGCCGACCGTCGCATAGCCATGCAGGTCGGAGTGCTTCGCCTTCGCCGTCACCGCCTGCTCCCACACCTCCGGATTGGTGTCACGGACCAGCGCCTCCGAGAAGTCGGGCCCGGCGAGAACGAACAGGTGCAGCGGGTTGTCGTACAGGTATTCGCAGCTCAGGAGCAGGTTGCGGATCAGGATTCCCATCTTCGGCGGCTTGATGTCCAGCGCCATCTCGATCGATAGCGCCGAAGCGGTCGAATGCACGCCGCCGCAGACACCGCAGGCGCGTGAGCTGATAAACGCGGCATCGCGGGGATCGCGCCCGCGCAGGATCACTTCATAGCCGCGAAACAGCGTCGCCATGGAATTGGTGTCCACCACCCTGCGATTTTTCAGGTCCACCGTGCTGTGGAAAGCCAGAGCACCGGCCACCCGCGTCACCGGGTCGAAATTGAAATCGCGCAACTGGCCGTTCTTGCCGGCGATGTCCTTGAGTTTGCGGTCCCGCTCTTCCAGCGACTGCGACGTGTATGCATAGGGATCGGCAACGCCCGCAATCAGGTGGGCGCGTCCCTGTTCGTCGAACTCGATGGGCAGGTTCTTGAAGCACATGGACGGCGTCTCCGGGTCGTGGTTAACGTTTTTGCGCGACTGCGACTACCGCAGCGAGGTCACCGTTGACGGCCAGCAGTGCCTGGAGCAGTGTCGACAGGCCGCCGTTGATAGCCTGCACATGGGTCCCGAGCGGCTGCGTGTTGTCGCGGATCGCCACCAATCCCCCGGCCAGTTGCTCCAGTGCGTTCTTCGCGCCCCACAGCGCTACGATAATGCCGATAAGGTAGACAACCAGCGTCAGCACGACCACGGCAGTGACCGTGAGACTCAGATAGAGCAACATCTGCGTCATGGACTGTCCTGCCGCGCCGCGCGCTGCGAAAGAACGGCGGCAATGGTGCCGGTGTGCTCTTTCATGTTGCCTGCCGTGCTCACCATCGCCACCGCCACGCCGATCGTTTCCTGCAGCGCGCCGATCGAGCCGGTATTGCCAGCGATGCCGATGCCGGCCTGCAGCATTTCGCGCAGGTAGCGGCGAATCGACAATGCGGCAACCAGGGTGCGGTGCAATAGCATGACGGCAAGCGGCACGATCAGCACGATCACCAGGAACAGGACCGTCCACCAGATTGCATAGACCACCCACGGCACGCTGGTTTCCATCTCAGTCCTCCTGGCGCGTGACGGCGGCGATGGTGCCGACCAGATGGGCATCGACCGACCCGAGGCCGGCGGCGATCTGCGACAGGCCGCTGTTGATCTTGAGCACCTGGGGCGTCAGGTGGCTGGTTTCCTTCTCGATGGCGCGTAGCCCGAGCCGCAGCTTGGCCAGAAAGCTGGTGGGGGTGCCGCCGACGGAGCGCAAGGTGGCGCTGATGTGCACCAGCGCCACGGCCAGCACGCCGAAAAATACCAGCACCAGAACGGCCGTTAGGACAGTGAGCAGGACCATGGCTTGAAGTCTCCTCTCATTTCCAGGGTTTGACCATGCATTGCGGGCAGCCTGGGCAGCGGCTGGCATGCGCTTCGATGGCCGCCGCGCCGGCGTCGATGCGCCGCGCCGTCGCCAGGATCTCCTGCGCCACTTCGCCGGTCTTGTAGAGTACAGGTATCTGCACCGTGTTGTTGGCAACCCGCTGGCCGACCTCCCAGATGCGCGCCACGGACCCGTTGATTTGGTTTGCCGTCCGGTGGATCAGCCACAACAACACTGTGACGACCAAGCTGACCACTAGGCCCAGGGCTAGTGACGTCCACCAGACGAATTGCGCCGCCTCTCCGGGTGATGTGGGCAAGGCATCCATATCTGTTCTCTTTCCTGCTTCAAGCAACGTCGCGCCGGTCGGCATCCAGCGCGCCGGCAATCGCGGCGGCATTGCCCTCGATGGCCCGGGCGCCATCCAGCAGGTCTTTCGCAACCTTGTTGGTGGCATTGAGCTGCCAGATCGGCTTGGTGTTCTGCTCGATCTGCCCGACCACCTCCAGCGCGATTGCCGCCAGCGCCGCGATGCGACGGGCCAGCACGATGATCGTGATCAATAGTGCGGTGGCCGCGACCACGATGACGCCGCCGATCGCCAGCCAGATCACGAACCACCGATAGATCGTGTCAGCGCTCATGCATCTTTCTCCCGCGCTACCTTGCGCTCGCTCTCCCCAATGTAGCTGTGCGCTTCTGCCTGCAGTGCGCGTTGCCGTTCCGACGCCGGGGAATAGGGCCCCGTGTACTGGAGCTTGCGGTAGAAATAGTGCGCCGCCCGCAACATCGGGCCGGGAGTGTCGACATGGCCCCAGCCGGTGGGCACCATCCGATCCTGGCTCCAGCGGCCGGTCAGATTGCTCTTGCGCTGGGTGATTCGCCGCAGCGGGCGGATGAACGAACCGACGGCACGGCTGACGGTGCTGGACAGGGTCTTGCCGGGCGGCGCCTTGTAGAACGGCGCGAAGGCATCCGGAAAGCCGGGCATGGTGCAGCCGATGCAGATCCCACCTGTGTTCATGCAGCCACCCATGTGACCGATGGCGCCGCGGATCACGATGTTGCACTGGACCACCGGACCCCAGCAACCGAGTTCCACCAGGCACTCGGGGTCTCCATACTTCTGCGCGAAAGTTCCTTCCTCGTAAAAGCCGCCCCGCACACAGGCGCGGTGCACCGTGTGCTTGAACATCCACGCAGGTCGCCCCAATTCGTCAAACGCCGGCAGCGGCCCCACGCCGGCCAGGAACATCAGCACGGTGGTCACGGTTTCGGTGAAGTTGTCGCCTACCGGCGAACAACCTGGAACGTTGATCACCGGTAGGCCGAGCGCACTGAGGTAGTCCTTGCCGAGGTAGTCCATCACGGCCATTGCCCCGGTGACGTTGCCCGCCGCCGCGGGAATGCCGCCCCAGGTGGCGCAGGTCCCGATCGCAATGACTGCCGCCGCCCCCGGAGCGAGGTCGCGCAGCCAATGCGCGGTGGGCACGGGCTGGTGGCTGCCATCGGAAGCAGCATCGGCGCCCATGGCCGACCAATAGCCGCCGAACTCGGCCGCGATCCGTTCGTCCCCCACGGAGCCTTCGTAGATGACGACGTAAGGCGCGCCCAGCTGGCCGGCCTTGGCCAGCCGGTACGGATGCATGAATCTCTCGCCCGCCTCCACCGCGAGCACAGGGTGGTGCAGCACCACCTTGGGCAGGCCCGGGATGGAGCCACTGATCAATTGCTCGACGCTCGGACTCATGGCGCCCACCGCTGCGATGGAACAACCGTCGCAACTCATGCCCGCGAGCCAGAACGCGTGCACCTCCGTGATCGGGCCAGGCTCGAGGCCGAACACCGGGCTGTGTGCGTTGGCTAGCGCTGAACCACCTGCCAGGCTCATCACGACATCCTGCGAATGAAGACAGTTAAGAATAAACCTTGCTCCATGGTGAAGGTCAAGAAATAATCTCCGTGGCTGAACTGTTTGCCACAGGACCGTTTGTTGTGTGGTGCGCGTCATCCACTGTCCCGCGCGAGCGGAGAAGGGCCTGTCATGATCCGGCTTCTGGTTGTCCTTCTGATGAGCCTGTCCGCGATTTGTGCTGCGCAGCAGGCGCCAGTTCGCGGCGGGGTTGGCGTGATCGCCCTGGCCGCCGACCCGGGCCACCTGAACCCCGCCATCTCGACGGGTTCCCATGTGCAGGCGGCCGCCGATTCGATCTACAACGCTCTGGTGGAACTGGACCGCGACCTGCGGCCACAGCCTGATCTGGCGCGCAGCTGGACGATCAGCGAAGGCGGCACGGTCTACACCTTCCACCTGGTGCCAGGTGTGCGGTGGCACGACGGCACACCCTTCAGTTCCGCCGACGTCAAGTTCAGCTTCGACGAGATCCTGCTCAAGCACCATGCCCGGACCCGGGCGGGCCTGGGCAATGTCGTGGCGGCGATCGAAACCCCCGCCCCGGACACCGTGGTGTTCCGGTTGCGCAAGCCGTATGGCGCGCTGCTGCAGCTGCTCAATGTCACCGAAGCCGCCATCCTGCCCAAGCACCTCTATCAGGGGACTGACCCGCTCACTAATCCGGCCAACCTCAAGCCTGTGGGAACGGGTCCCTTCAAGTTCGAGTCGTATCGCACCGACCATCAGATCGTGCTGACCCGCAACCCGAACTATTTCAAGCCGGGACTGCCGTACCTGGACCGGCTGGTGCTGCGCGTCATCCCCGACCGGAATGCGCAGACGCTGGCACTCCTGTCCGGCGAGGTCGACTACGTCGGCGATGTCAATCCGGCGGATCTTGCACGCCTGCGCGGGCGCTCTGACCTGCTCACGACCCAGTCCGCGTTTGGCACCGGCGGCGGCAACTGCATCATGACCCTGGGTTTCAATCTCGACCGCCCAGCCTTGGCAGACCTGCGCGTGCGCCAGGCCATCGCAATGGCGATCGACCGCGAGCAGATGCTGCGGGATGTCCAGTTCGGCCAGGGCAAGATTGCGACAGCGCCTATCTCTTCCGGCCTCCCATGGGCCCACGCCGAAGGCACCCTCGAGCGCTATCCTCCTTCTACCCAGCGGGCGATCGAACTGCTGGATGCCGCCGGACTGAAGCCCGGGCCCGACGGCGTCCGTCTGACCATCGACGTGCTGCATTTCCCGACCTTCAACCGCTTCGGCGAAGTCATGCGGCTGGGCCTGGGGAGGGTCGGCATCCGGGTGGTCCAGAAGCCGCTGGACAGGGCCGCCTTCGTCGAGGCCGTCTTTTCCAAACGCGCATTCGACACCAACATCATTTCCTATTGCAACGGCGCCGACCCGGACGCTGGCGTGCGGCGCATGTACGTCTCCGACAACATCGGCAACGTCCCGTTTTCCAATGCGGCGGGCTACCGCAATCCGGAAGTCGACCGGCTGTTCGCTCTGGCCGGCCAGAGTGACAACTATGACGAGCGCGGCCGCCAATACGCGGCCGTGCAGCGCATCCTGGCGGCGGAACTGCCTTACTGGTGGCTGGTAGAAACCACATTCACCTCGGTCTGGCGGTCCCGCTTCGCCGGTTTCCAGCCGTGGTCCGGACAGGTTGCGGAACGGGCCTGGATCCGGCCCTGAGCCGGCTCCCATGGGCGCGTTCGCCACCGTGTTCCGCGCCCTGGCCTCGGGAGCGGTCGCCTGGCTGCTGATCCAGTCAGTCCTGTTCGGCCTGGTGCACTCGGCTCCGGGCGGCCCGGCGGCGGCGCTGGCCGGTGACTTTGCCACCGCCGAAACCCAGGCCGCAGTGAGCCGCAGCTTCTCGCTCGATCGGCCGGTCGCGCAGCAATACATATCATTCATTGCCCGCATGGGCCGGGGCGACTGGGGCACGTCGTACTACTTCCGCCGACCCGTGAGCGACCTGATCGGCGAACGCCTGCTGCCGACGGCAACGCTGATGGCCGCGGCGCTGGCGATCGCAGTCATCGCCGGCCGCGCCCTTGGCGTGTGGGCGGCGAGCAACCGGCGCGCTGGCGCGCTAGTCGCGGCCGTGGCCGCCGCCGCTTATGCCCTGCCGGTGTTCTGGGTGGGCCAGCTGCTGATGCTGGGCTTGGGGCTCGAATTGCGCTGGTTTCCGCTGTCCGGGCTGAGCGATCCGCGGCAGGAGACGAGCGGCTGGCGCGCCGTGGCAGACATCGCTTGGCACGCAGCGTTGCCAGTCTTGACGCTGGCGCTGCAGCAGACCGGCTTTTTCGTCACCATCGTCTACGCCAAGGCCAGACTGGAAGCCGGCAAGGGCTATCTCAGGGCTGCCACCGCTCGCGGCATTCCACAGTCGCGCGTCGTGTGGGGCCACCTGGCGCGCAACGTCAGTCCGCAGATTGCGACCGCAGCGCTGAACCGCCTGGGCATGCTGTTCACCGGCGCCGTGCTGGTGGAAACACTGTTCGCATGGCCCGGCATCGGCAGGCTGCTGTCGGCGGCGATTCTCAACCGGGACCATCCGGTGCTGATGGGTGTATTCGGGCTGGTCACGGCAACGGTGATCCTCTGCAGCGCGTTGGCCGATGTCGTGCAGGCCTGGCTTGATCCACGCATTGCGACGGGTCGCAGCGCATGACTGGCCCAGGCCGCGGCCACGACGTGCGATGGACGGTCGGCGCGCTTTTGCTCGCCATGCCGCTGGGGATGATCCTGTTGGCGCCGCTGCTGTTTCCCGGCGACGCGCGGATTCCCAGCGGCAGCGCATTTTTGCCGCCTTCGTGGAGCCATCCGCTAGGCACCGACGACCTGGGGCGCGACATGCTGGCGGCGCTGGCACACGGCGGTCGCGCTTCGCTGCTGTCGGGTGGTGTGGTGGCACTGGGCGCAACCGTTCTTGGCGTGCTGCTGGGCGTGATCGCCGGTCTGGCGAGCGATCAGGTCGACCGTCTCATCGTACGGCTCATGGACACCAGCCAGATCGTGCCGCGTTTCTTTCTCGCCTTGCTGGCGGGTGCCTGGCTGGGGCAGGGCTGGGTTCAGCTGGCCATCATCCTGACGCTCACCGGGTGGGCGCCGCTGGCCCGCCAGGTCCGGGCCGAATCCCGCGCCCTGCGCGCCGCACCGTTCATCGAGGCGGCCGTCCTGCTCGGTGCGGGTCCGATCTCGGTCGCCAGACGCCACCTGGTGCCTCTGATGCTGCCGCTGGCGCTGCCGCACCTGCCGCTGATTTTTGCCAGCACGTTGCTGATCGAGGCGGGACTGTGTTTCTTGGGCGCGGGCGACCCGAACCGCCTGAGCTGGGGCATCCTGGTGCAGGCCGGCCAGGCCCATGCGCTGCGCGCATGGTGGCTGGCCTTGTTCCCCGGATTGACCTTGGCGCTGGTCTCGGTCGGCCTGAGCCTGCTGGCGCTGGGTTGGGAATCCGGCATGGTCGAGGCGAGCTAGACGCAGCTGCAGGGTCGCAACAAGGCGGCGCACAGACATCCCCCCGGACGTTCGCGCGGCGTCGCCAGCAAGGCCGCGTGCCGCGCCGACAGATCATCCGTGCGGCCCTGAACGATGCTCAATTCCAGATACATCGCGCGCAGTTTTTCGTCCATCAGGGCGAGCAGCCGTTGCCGCGGTGTGGAATCGGTATCGGGTCGCATCAGGTCCTGCACTTCGCGCAGGCTCAGGCCAAGATGCTTCAGGTCGGTGACCAGCCGGGCCCGGGCGACGGCGCCGGCGTCATAAAGCCGGTAGGCCGACTCGCTGCGGCCGGGCGCATCGAGCAAACCGATGTCCTCGTAGAACCTCAGCGTCTTGGTGGTGATGCCGAGCATCTTGGCCAGTTGGCCGATACGGATACCGTCCTGCGCCATGGCGATGTTTGCCTCCAGCGGGTATGGAGTCATGATGGATTTCATACTAGCATGCAGCATCCCTGTTACTGGAGCACGCGGCATGCTTGCCGGATCGTCTTCGGATCCTGCTGTCCGCTGGATGGAACGCATCCGGCTGTCGGGGATCGTGCAGGGCGTGGGCATGCGTCCGTGGGTGTTTCGCCTCGCCTGCGACCGTGGCCTCAGCGGCAGTGTCCATAACGACGCCGCCGGGGTCTGCATCGAAGTTGCCGGAGCCCGCGAGCAGGTCGAAGACTTCGTTCGCGCCTTGAACAGCGATCCGCCGCCGCTCGCGCGGATCGACCGGATCGTCAGGGAATCCTGTGTGAATGTCGCCAGCGCGGGGTTCCACATCGTCGCCAGTGGGGCTGGATTGGCCCGATCCGGGATTAGCCCCGACGCCGCAACCTGCGCACACTGCTTGGCCGAAATCCGCGATCCGGCCAATCGGCGCTACCGCTACGCCTTCACCAACTGCACGCACTGCGGCCCCAGGTTTTCCATCCTGCGGGCCATGCCCTGGGACCGCTGCAACACCAGCATGGATGCCTTTACCATGTGCCCCGACTGCCAGCACGAATACGACGATCCGCGGGACCGGCGCTTTCATGCCCAGCCCAATGCATGTCCCGCGTGCGGACCTCGGATGTGGCTGGAAAACGGCATGGGTCGCAACACCGCGTCGCTCGCGACCGGACCAGACGCCCTGGCGCAGGTTCGACGCCTCCTCGTTGACGGCCGGATCGTCGCGATCAAGGGCCTCGGCGGTTTCCACCTGGCCTGCGACGCGACCAGCGAGGCGGCGGTAGGCCGCCTTCGACAACGCAAGCAACGCGACCACAAACCGTTCGCCCTGATGGCGCGCCACCTCGATGTAATTCGGCGCTATTGCAGCCCTTCGCTCGAGGAGGAGGCGTTGCTGCGCAGCGCGGCAGCGCCGATCGTTCTGCTGGCCGCCGGCGGCCCCGACCGGCTGGCCGCGACCGTGGCCCCGGGCCAGTCGCTGTATGGCTTCATGCTGCCCTACACGCCACTGCATCACTTGTTGCTGCAGGACATCGACACGCCGATCGTCCTGACAAGCGGCAACCTGACCGACGAGCCGCAATGCATCGAGAATTCGCTGGCGCGCGAGCGGCTCGGCGGCATCGCTGACGTTCTGCTGCTGCATGACCGTGACATCGTCAACCGGGTAGACGATTCGGTGCTGCGGGTGATGAGCGGGCGTCCACGCTGGCTGCGGCGGGCACGCGGCGCAGCACCGGCCGCACTGCCGCTGCCACCGGGCTTTGAGGCGGCGCCGCAGGTGCTCGCACTGGGCGGGGAGCTCAAGAGCACGTTCTGCCTGCTGCGCAGCGGCGAAGCCATCCTGTCACAGCATCTCGGAGACGTGGACCACGCCAGCGCCTGGGCCGCATTGCAGGACACGCTGGCCCTGGTACTGCGCCTGCTGGACCAGGTGCCCCGGGTGATGGCGGTCGACCTGCATCCGGACTACCTGTCATCCAAGCTGGGCCGGAAACGGGCGGACTCGTGCGGCATGGCCCTGGTCGCAGTCCAGCATCACCACGCTCACATCGCCGCCTGTCTGGCCGACAACCTGGTTGCACTGGATGCGCCGCCTGTCCTTGGGGTCGCCCTGGACGGTCTGGGCTACGGCAGCGACGGGACCATGTGGGGCGGGGAATTCCTGCTGGCCGATTACCACGCCAGCCGTCGGTTGGCGGCCTTCAGGCCGGTTCCGATGCCGGGGGGTGTCCAGGCCATCCGGGAGCCGTGGCGGATGGCGTACGCCTACCTGACCCGGTGCTGCAACTGGGACGGACTGCAGCGGCAACACGCTGGGCTGGACTGCATCCGCGCGTTGCAGGCCAGGCCCCTGGGGGTAGTCGATGCGATGATGCGCACGGGTCTGAACAGCCCGCTGACGAGTTCCTGTGGGCGGTTGTTCGACGCCGTCTCGGCGCTCGCCGGCCTGCGCAGCGTCGTCAGCTACGAAGGCCAGGCCGCGATGGAACTGGAAGCCTGCACCGACTTGCAGGCGCTGCAGCGCGGAGAGAGCTACCCGTTGACGATCACTCCGTTCGACGCGGCCGGAATGACCTGGATAGACACCGGCTCCCTATGGCCGGCCCTGCTGCAGGACGCCGCCCAGGGTCTGGGTACCGACCGGATGTCGGCCCGCTTCCACAACGGCCTGGCAGACGCCATCGCTGCGATGGTGCAGCATCTGGCACGGCATCATGGCAACCTGTGGCGCGACCGGATTGCCCTGTCGGGAGGCGTTTTCCAGAATGCAATCCTGCTTGACGCAATAGTCAACCGTCTCCAGGCTAAAGGGCTGACAATCCATTCACACGCCCACGTCCCCTCCAATGACGGCGGGCTGTCCCTGGGGCAAGCCCTCGTGGCTGCCGCGCGGACCATGTCGTCTTAAACACGGAGCTCGCTCAAATGTGCGTTTGTGTCCCCGGCCAGATCGTCTCGATCACCCATGCGGGACACCGGCTGGCGCTGGTGGATGTCGGCGGTGCCCGGCGCGAAGTCAATATCTCGTGCATCGTCGACGACCAGCACCCCCCCGAAGCCTGCGTCGGGGACTGGGTGCTGGTGCACGTAGGTTTCGCCATGAGCCGGATCGACGAGGGCGAGGCCGCCAAGACGCTGCAACTGCTGCGCGAGCTCGGCGCAATCGAAGGCGAAATGGCAGCGATGCATGCCGCGCATGCGCCGTCCGGGACGGATGGGCGGAAAGCGCCATGAGCTCGGTCAATCCTGACCTGCACGGTCTCTATCCGTTCCTGAATGGGAGCAGGCAGGACGCTCACGGCATGCGTCGCGCGCTGCTTGAATCGGTCGCGCAGAAGGCGCAAGACAGCGTCGAGACCAAGAGCGGGTTCTTCGCAAGCAACGCCTCGGGCGTGATCGACGTTGCGCACGCCATCGCCGGCGCGTACCAGGCCGGCGGCCGCCTGTTTAGCATGGGCAATGGGGGTTCGAGCTGCGACGCCGCCCATATCGCCGTGGAGTTCATGCATCCGGTCACTGCGGGCCGGCCGGCGCTGGCGGCCGTGAACCTTGCGGCCGACATCGCCACGCTCAGCGCGGTCGCCAACGACGTTGGCTATTCGCACGTGTTCGTGCGGCAGCTCATAGCGCTGGCGCGCCCTGGCGACGCCTTGATCGGCGTGTCGACCAGCGGCAATTCGGACAACCTGCTGGCGGCGTTCGCCCAGGCCAGGCAGCTCGGCCTGGTCACCATCGGTTTGTGCGGCGGCGACGGCGGCCTGATGGCGCACAGCAAGAACATCGACCACTGCCTGACCGTGCGAAATGGCAGCATCCACCGGATCCAGGAAACCCATGTGGCGATCTATCACATACTCTGGGACCTGGTCCACACGCTGCTTGCCGATCGCCGCGGCAGCCTCGACAACCGAGCGCTGCCATGAAATATATCGACGAGTTCCAGGACCCGGCGTTGGCAAAGGTGCTGCAGCGCGAGATCGTTGCGCTTGCCGCAACAGTGTCGGCTGGCCGTTCACGGCCGCTGCAGCTGATGGAAGTCTGCGGCGGCCACACCCACACCATCTTCAAGTACGGGATCGAGGCGATGCTGCCCGATACCATCGAGTTGGTGCACGGCCCTGGATGTCCAGTGTGCGTGTTGCCGATGGGCAGGGTCGACGACTGCGTAGCCCTGGCCGAACAGCCCGATGTAATCTTTACGACCTTCGGCGACGCGATGCGGGTGCCCGGTTCGCGCCTGAGCCTGTTGCAGGCCAGGGCCGTCGGCGCCGACATCCGCATGGTGTATTCTCCGCTCGATGCCCTGAAACTGGCCCGCGACAACCCTGCGAAGGAAGTTATCTTCTTCGCGCTGGGGTTCGAAACCACGATGCCGGGCACTGCGTTCACCCTGCTGCAGGCGCAGGCGCAGGACCTACGCAATTTCTCGGTGTTCTGCAATCACATCACCATCGTTCCGACGATCAAGGCGGTGCTCGACTCGCCCGAACTGATGCTGGACGGTTTTCTCGGTCCCGGCCACGTCAGCATGGTGATCGGCCTATGGCCTTATCAGTTCATCGCGCGGCATTACCGCAAGCCGGTCGTGGTGGCCGGATTCGAGCCGCTGGACATCCTGCAATCGGTGTGGATGCTGCTCAAGCAGCTGGCGCAACAGCGCTGCGAGGTCGAAAACCAGTACCAGCGCGGCGTGCCTGAGGCCGGCAATACGCAAGCGCTGGCGGCGATCACCCGGGTATTCGAACTGCGCGAGTTCTTTGAGTGGCGCGGGCTCGGCTCCATCGACCACTCCGGCGTGCGGCTGCGCTCCGAATTCGCCCGCTTCGACGCGGAAAGGAAATTCGCCGTGCCTAACCTGAAGATCGCCGACCCCAAGGCCTGTCAGTGCGGCGAGGTGCTCAAGGGGGTGATCAAACCGTGGGAGTGCAAGGTGTTCGGCACCGCCTGCACGCCGCAGACTCCAATCGGCGCACTGATGGTGTCGTCGGAGGGTGCCTGCGCGGCGCAGTACAGCTACCGGCGGGTAGAAGTGGTGCGGCTGCGCGACTGAGAAGCCCATGAAAGGCAACAGGGTCCACGACACGGCGATCACCATGGCCCATGGCGGTGGAGGCCAGGCCATGCAGGACCTAATTGGCGACGTGTTCGTCCGCTGTTTCGACAACCCCGCGCTCAATGCCATGGAGGACCAGGCCCGCTTCAGCATCTCCGCCCTCGCCGCCCACGGCGACCGGCTCGCATTCAGCACGGACTCGTATGTCGTCGAACCGCTGTTTTTTGCAGGCGGCGACATCGGCAGCCTCGCCGTCAACGGCACGGTCAACGACCTCGCCATGAGCGGCGCGCTGCCGCTCTATCTGAGCTGCAGCGTGATCATCGAGGAAGGGTTGGCGGTGGAAACACTGCGGCGCGTCGCCGCCTCGATGCAGCGGGCGGCCGCCGCCGCGGGGGTTGCCATCGTGACCGGCGATACCAAAGTGGTCAATCGGGGAGCGGCGGACAAATTGTTCATCAACACTGCGGGGATCGGCGTCATCCCCGCAGGCGTCGAGATCGCGGCCGGCCGCGCCCGTCCCGGCGATGTCATCCTCGTCAGCGGCAGCATCGGTGACCATGGGGTTGCGATTCTGAACGCGCGTGGCGACTTGGCGTTGGAGGTCTCGGTCGACAGCGATTCGCAGCCTCTGCATGGGCTGGTGCAGGCCATGCTCGCGGCCTGCCCCGACATCCGGTGCCTGCGTGACCCCACCCGCGGCGGACTGGCGACCGTGCTCAACGAATTTGCGCAGGCGGCAACGGTTTGCATCCGCGTCGACGAGGCCTGCATCCCAGTCAGGGAAGACGTCCGCGGCGTGTGTGCGATTCTCGGGCTGGACCCGCTTTATTTCGCCAACGAGGGCAAGCTAGTTGCCGTCGTGCCCGCTGACGCGGCCGGGGCCGTCCTGGCCGCGATGCGGACCCATGCGGCGGGCCGCGGCGCGGCGCGGATCGGCGAGGTTGGCACCAGCCCCGAAGGCAGCGTGATCCTGCGCAGCGGCTTCGGCGGGGAGCGCATTCTTGACACGCTGGTCGGCGAGCAGCTGCCACGCATCTGTTAGGAGCGCAGCCGGTCTGCCAGCCCGGCGCCCTGCCCGCCAGCCCACTCTGCTGGCACCGCCAATGCCTTGAGTCTTTGGGCGATGGTGTGGATCGCCTCCACACCCGCACTCTCGGGGGCATAGTCGATCGGCGCAGCGCCATGGCGCTCGGCTTCGCAGAACAGCGGTTCGTCGGGAATGGTCCCAAGCTGGGTCATCCCATGCTTGCGGCAGAACTCGTTGATGGCGGTCTGTTCGTCAGGGTTCTTGACCTTGTTGGCGACGGCATACAGATGCGGGATCTTCAACTCGCTGGCCAACACGAAGGTGCGCGCCGCCGCCTCCATCGAGCGAAAGTAGGGCTCGGTCACCACGAGCATTACGTCCACGTTGCGCGCCGTGCCCCGCTTGAGGTGTTCGAGCCCGGCCTCCATGTCAGTGACGGTGTATTCGCCATAGCCGCTCATCTCCGCGATCAGGCCGCGCACGGCGCGGTGCGATGCGCACATGCAACCACTGCCAGCACTGCCGTCGGCCGGCTTTCCCATCAGGATCAGCTCGATCCCCTCGGGAGCCGATGCGGCATATTTGCCGATCAACTCCTGGTGCGACAGCGTCATGAACAGCTTGCGGCTGCCGTCGCTCTCCTCCCTGAAGTCGATCACGCCGGACGGGATGCTCTTGATCTGGTCGGCCGCCTCGCTAGGCATTCCGAGCGTCAGGGCAAGATTGGGATTGGGGTCGCCGTCGATAGCAAGAACCTTGCAGCCATCGGCCGCCAAGATCCGCGCCAGCGTGCCCGCCAGGGTTGTCTTGCCCGATCCGCCCTTGCCTACGGTTGCAATTTTCATATTGCGGCTCCTTAAAAGAGTGCCGGTGCTGCTTTGGTGCGGATGCAAAACGAATCCGCACGCCCGGCAGCGGCGGATTGTCCAAGGGATCTTACTCCGGACACGGCATCCGGGCGACTGCATCCGCGGTTGAGCACTATCGAGCTCATTGCACCTCTGTGGCGCTGCTCCCGGGGCAGCCGCGCGTGACTGAACACGGTGAGCAGCAGCAGGTCGTCGCCGGCGAACTTGGAGAGGGCCATGCTGGGCGCAAAGTCCTATTACCCGCGATGTCACAAACCTTTGCACATCTGGTGGCGAGAACAGCGAACCGAATGCTGTCCTGCAAACGACCCGGTCCCCGGTTATGCGCCCGCAGAAAGATGTGGTGCTGGGAGTCGGACAATGCCGCGATGCCGGACTCCACTGCCGCTGCCTCCGACTACAGTGCTCATACTCCATTAACGGCCCAGTACCTCGCCATCAAGGCAGGGCATCCGGACACGCTGGTTTTCTATCGCATGGGCGACTTTTACGAGCTGTTCTATGGCGACGCAGAAAAGGCGTCGCGCCTGCTCGACATCACCCTCACCCGGCGCGGCAACTCCAACGGCGAACCGGTGGTGATGGCGGGCGTGCCCTTCCACTCGATGGAGGGCTACCTC
>JBKJKT010000127.1:0-3985 GCA_046597415.1 Ramlibacter sp. | reverse complement strand
TGACATCGGTGTTCATTTCCAACACCAATCATGCTGAGGATCAACCAGCGCACCTGACGCTCAAGGATGCATCAGTGCCGGTCAACGTGAACCTCGCGAAGTACGCCGGACCGGAGGCGCGTTACTGCCCTGCCGGCGTCTATGAGTTCATCAAAACCGAAGACAACAAGGACCGGCTGCAGATCAACGCGCAGAACTGCGTGCACTGCAAGACCTGCGACATCAAGGACCCTACGCAGAACATCGTCTGGGTCACGCCGGAAGGTGGCGGCGGGCCGAATTACGTGAATATGTAGAGACCTTTGGATAACCAGAGCGAGTGCACGCGCTGGAACCTGGATCGGCAAGCTGTTCCTCATTGTCATGAGGGTCGGCGGCAGGCATTGATGCTCGCGCCACCGATCCGGTTTCGTGCGTAACGCCTCAAAGGAATCCAGATGCAAGGACTCGCCGCCAGACTTCGTGCGTTCTCACCGTCACCGCGTGATCGTCAAGGCACACAAGCCGGGGATGCCGCGCCAGGTGCTCATGCAGCAACCCAGGGCGTCGAAGCCCCATCCCTCACAAAAGCAGAGAGCCGGCTGCTTGCGAAATTCCGAAAAGAGTCAGCAACTGCGCTCGAGATCCGGGACGACTCCGGAGCACTTGGCGCGCTGCACGCTGCCTGGATGACAATCGCCGATCTGACCTCGGACCGAGCCGAAATTCAAGAGGCAATCGGTCAGTCGATTCAAGCGGCCTGCCAGCGCTGGCCGCAGGGGTCCGAGGCCGCAAAATTGCTGGGCAACCTCGGCCAACTCCTGGAAAACCATCCCCGCTTCACACTGTCCCTGGTGGATCACCGGTGCATTTCGGAACTCAACGAACTCTTCACCGAACAGCTGCGCTATCCCTCGCCCCAGAGCAAGCCCTACCAATTTCCGTTCTCCAAAACGCGCCCAATCGTCGAATACGCAACCAAACTGTGTGCGGTTCTTCCACCTGAAAGCAGGGAAAGCCTGGAACTCGAGCTGGTGCAAGTCGTGCTTCTGGCCTGTGAAAACGAGAAGTCTTTCAATCCCAAAGTAGCGGAACAATGTCTGGCAGCAATCTTTCAGGTGAAACAAGCGCGGGTACAGATATCGCTCTTGATCGATCTCAGCGCTGCGCTGGCGAAACACGACCCCGCGTTCGAGTCGGATGGAAGTCCTACGATGATGCGATGCCTCCAAGGGATTGCCGATTGCGCGCCCCGCCTGAATGCAAGCGACGCAGCTTACTTTTGCAGGCGGCTCTCGGATCAGAAACTCCCGACAGCTTACGCACGTTGGGTTCGGGGCTCAATGCAACTCGCGATGGCCGCTCTAATGAAACTGACACCCAACGCTGACCAGTCTTTCCCGGTTCTATCCAGGGGCTGACCGTTTCGGCACGTGACGCAGGAATCGGCGAACAGGTGAGCGCACAAGGGTTGTGGTCGCTGACCTGCGGCTACAATCGCGCCCGTCAGGAGAGAGTCGCACAACGTGCGGCCACCGAAGGCGCAGGGCCCCCCCGAACGCTCAGGTACAAAGGACTGACAAGGCGTCCAGCAGTTCGGACGTTCACCTTGCTGGAGAGAGGCTTCACCCATGAGGGATTGAAGTCCACCGAAGGAGCAAACCCGTTGCTCATCGAGGAGAAATCCATTGATGAGGCAGGTGAATCTCTCAGGTAAAGCGGACAGCAGGGACCGACCATCGTGTGTACGATGGATTTGCGGGCATGGTTCATATGGAATGAACGGCCCTGGTCCCTGAACTTCGGAGTCTTAGACTTTGTCCGATCCTTCATCGCCACCTCCCTCATCACCGCAGCAAGCGCTGCAACATACGCCATTGCACGGGCTTCACCTTGAACTCGGTGCGCGCATGGTGCCATTCGCTGGCTATTCGATGCCGGTGCAATATCCCAAGGGCCTGATGGCCGAGCACAAACACACGCGCGAAGCCGCAGGGCTTTTCGACGTCTCGCATATGGGGCAGCTTCGGCTTGTGGGTGACGACGCTGCTGCTGCATTTGAAACACTGATGCCGGTAGACGTGATCGGGCTGGGCGTCAACAAGCAGCGCTATGGGCTACTGCTCACCGACGAAGGCACGATCATTGATGACCTGATGTTCGTCAATCGCGGCGACCATATCTTTGTGATCGTCAACGGCGCGTGCAAGGTCGGGGACATCGCACACATGGTCGACAAGATCGGGGACCGCTGCGATGTCGTTCCGATGCCCGATCGCGCCCTGCTGGCTTTGCAGGGGCCGAAGGCAGTCGACGCGCTGGAGCGCCTGTTGCCAGGTGTTGCACAACTCGTTTTCATGACCGGTAGCGCCTTCGATTGGCGTGGTCAGGAGCTGTTCGTCACTCGAAGCGGCTACACGGGCGAGGACGGCTTCGAGATCTCGGTGCACGAAACACAGGCAGACGCATTCGCACGCGAACTGGTCAAGCAGCCTGAAGTCAAACCCATCGGCCTTGGCGCGCGCAATTCGCTGCGGCTCGAAGCCGGCCTGTGCCTGTACGGGAACGACATCGACACCACCACGACGCCGGTTGAAGCGGGCTTGAACTGGGCCATGCAAAAGGTCCGCCGGGCAGGAGGCGATCGTGCAGGCGGCTTTCCCGGCGCGGACAAGGTGTTGGCCCAATTGCAGGATGGATCACGAGTCAAGCGCAAGCGTGTCGGCCTTGTCGCACGCGAGCGGGTTCCGGTACGCGATCACACGCCGCTGCAGGATGCCTCGGGAATCGCAATCGGTGAGGTGACCAGTGGCCTGCTCGGCCCCACCATCGACCAGCCCGTGGCCATGGCATACGTTGACGCAGCCCATGCTGCCATCGGCACCAAGATCAACGCAGTCGTACGCGGCAAGCTGGTGCCGATGGAAGTGGTCCCCCTGCCCTTCGTGAAGCAAAACTACTATCGCGGCCCAGTGCATTAGTTGCTAATTGGAATCTGACCCCAATTTAAGGAGAGAGATATGACAGTCAAATACACCGAAGATCACGAATGGATCCAGCTGGAGGACCACGAGGCCGCTGTGGTGGGCATCACGCTGCATGCGCAAGACGCGCTGGGCGACGTGGTGTTTGTGGACCTGCCGGAAGTCGGGCGCGTTTACACCAAGGGCGAAGTCGCAGGTGTCGTCGAGTCGGTCAAGGCCGCCGCCGATGTGTTCATGCCGATCGCCGGTGAAGTGACCGAAGTGAACGAAGAACTGCGCGCCAATCCATCCCTGGCCAACACCGACCCGATGGGCAACGGCTGGTTCTTCAAGATGCTGATCAAGGACATGGCGCAATTCGACGTGCTGATGGACGAGCCGGATTACCGCAAATTTTCTGCCGCTTAAGGCCACGCAAGCAAAGGGCCTCTCATGTTGATGCAATCTGCCCGCCCCCTTGGCGAGCTTGAAAACCCCTGCGAATTCGTCGCGCGCCACATCGGCATCGAAGCCGCCGACGAGAAGCTCATGCTGGATGTGATCGGCGAAACATCGCGCCGAGCGCTGATCGACAGCATCGTTCCGCGTTCCATCGCCCGCACGAGTGCGATGAACATTCCCGCCGCAACGACCGAGGCCTCAGCGCTGGCCGAGCTCAAGGCGATGGCCGCGAAGAACCAGTTGTTCAAGAGTTTCATCGGACAGGGCTATCACGGCACGCACACACCTGGCGTGATCCTGCGCAACATCCTGGAAAACCCCGCCTGGTACACAGCCTACACGCCCTACCAGGCCGAGATCAGCCAGGGCCGGATGGAGGCGCTGGTGAACTTCCAGACGATGGTTTGCGATCTGACCGGCATGCCGATTGCGAATGCTTCGATGCTGGATGAAGCAACCGCCGCTGCCGAAGCCATGACGCTGGCCAAGCGAAGCGTGAAGAGCAAGAGCAACGTGTTCGTCGTGGCTGGCGATTGCCATCCGCAGACCATCGAGGTCGTGCAGACGCGGGCGAAGCCCCT
>JBKJKT010000237.1:0-6757 GCA_046597415.1 Ramlibacter sp. | reverse complement strand
CCGCCGCCAAACGCGCCGCCGCCCAGGGCACGGTCTTGATCACCGACCGCGGCCGCCCGGCGTTCGCACTGCTGTCGATCGAGGAGTACTACCGCCTCAAGGGCGAGCACCCCGAGTCTTTCCTGGAGGTGATGGACGCCATTGCTTGCGGGGAGGGGATCGAATTTGATCCGCCGAAACTGAACGTACGGCTGCGCAACCCCGATCTGGGCTGACCGATATGTACGTGCTCGATACCAATGTGATCTCCGAGCTGCGCCAGAACAAGCCGAATCAGTCCGAACAGGTTCGCGCCTGGGCGGCAGCGCAGCCGCCCGCACGCCTGTACCTATCGGCGATCACCGTGCTTGAACTCGAGCAGGGGGTGCAGGCCCTGCAGCGCCGCACGCCGCCGCAAGGCAGCGCGCTGCGCACCTGGCTCGATGGCGTGCGCAAAGCCTTCGCGGGCCGCATCCTGCCGTTCGGTGAGTCTGCGGCGGTGTTATGCGCCGCTGCCCACGTCGAGCGGCCCCGGTCCGAGCGCGACGCGATGATCGCAGCTACCGCTCTGGAGCACGGGTTCACTGTCGTGACGCGAAATGTGGGGGATTTTGCAGGGATGGGTGTGCAGCTGCTCAATCCCTGGGACATCGCGTAGCCATGCCTGAAGCGATTGAATTCCCAGCCGCATGGCGTTGGAACCAAAGCTGAAATTTTCCGAAGTTTTTTCTGCAAAGAGCATGGGGCATTGAGCGTCACATAGACTGCTTCAACCCACGCGTCCGCACGGAACGCGACGCGCCGTGCTTTGCCGGTCACGCGCCGCATCGCCGGTCAGGGCCGGGACCGCAACGTGCTCCCGCAGCTCAAGCGTCATTTGGATTTCATCGAAGCGGAACTTGCGGCCTGCGAGTGGTTCGCCGGCGATGCATTGACAGCCACCGACATCCAGATGAGTTATCCGCTGGAGGCCGCCACGCAGAGCGTAGGCCTAGAAGGTTGCCCACGCATAAGCGCATTTCTGGATCGCATCGAGGACAGAACTGCCTACCAACGGGCGCAGGCGCGCGGCGGCAAGTTCGGCATTCCTGTATTTCGCGAATGAGATTTTTTTGAGACGACCGACGCGAGCTTGACCTGAGAATGAAGAGGTGTGCGCGCAGCGGCCGGCCTATGCTGCCGAGACGACCGACACCCCATGCTGGGCCAATGACAGCCCGACGTCCGAGCCGGTAAACAGCGCATGGTCCAGGACCGGCGCCACGACGAACACGGGCCCCAGTTCGGTGTCGAAGGTGTATTCGAAGCTGTTACCCAGGTAGGCCGACTTGGCCAGCCGCCCCGACATTCCCGATCCCGGCGGGCCGACCAGCCAGGCCTCGGGGCGCACCGCAATCTTGACGAGTCCGGCAGCCGGCGCAAGGCCCTTGGCGGGGAAGCGCAGCGGTCCCAAGTGCACCTCGGCGTCCTCGTCGATGACACCGGGAAACAGCATGGCTTCTCCCATGAAACCCGCCACGAATGCCGACGTCGGACGTTCGTAAAGCTCCTGCGCAGTGCCGGTTTGTGCAATGACGCCGTGATCCATCACGATGATCTGGTCGCTCACCGCCAGCGCCTCCGCCTGGTCGTGGGTGACGTAGGCCACGGTCAAGCCCAGGCGCTGCTGGAGCGTGCGAATCTCTTCGCGCATCTCGCGTCGAAGCCGCGCATCCAGGTTGGACAGCGGCTCGTCGAAAAGCAGCACGGCCGGCTCAAGCACCAGCGCGCGCGCCAGTGCCACCCGTTGCTGTTGACCACCCGACAGTTCTGCCGGCAGGCGCTCGTCGAACCCCACCAGCCCGACGTTTGCGAGCGCCTCGCTGGCGCGGCGGCGCGCAGCGTCGGCCGGGACGCGCGACATTTTTAGGCCATACATCACGTTCTCCACCACGTTCATGTGCGGGAACAGCGCGTAACTCTGGAACATCATGCTCACGTTGCGCTCGGCCGGGCCCAGCGTGGTGACATCGTTGCCGGCAATGATGATCTGCCCGGATGAGGGCGACTCCAGGCCCGCGATCATGCGCAGCGTGGTGGTCTTGCCGCACCCCGAAGGACCCAGGATGGTGGTGAGGGTGCCGGTTTGAACCGTGAAGCTGATGCCCTTGACGGCCAGCGCCGCGCGCGAGTCGCTGCCATAGCGTTTGGTGACGTTACGAAACTCGATGCCGGGGATGGACGCATTCATGGTACGGAGGCTCCTTGGGTGGCAATGGGGACGAGCGAGGACGAGGCCTTGCGGTGCCCCAGGCGGCGTTCTCCCACAAAAAATTGGATCAAGGCGGTGACGACCGACATCAGCACGATCAGAACCGTGCAGTAAGCGAGCGCCACGCCATAGTCACCCTGGCCGACCCGCCCGATGATGTACGTGGTGGCCAGCTCATTTTCGGCTGTGACCAGGAAAATCACGGCGCTCACGGTGGTAATGGACCGCACGAAGCTGTAGACAAGGGCTGCCACCAGCGCCGGTTTCAGCAGTGGCAGCACCACGTAACGCAAGGTCTGCACGCTGCCTGCCCGCAGCATCAGGGAAGCCTCATCCAGCGACTTGTCCAACTGCTTAAAAGCGGCGGTACCGGCCCGCACACCCACCGGAAGGTTGCGGAACATGAAGCACAGCACGATGATCAGGCCAGTGCCGGTCAGCTCAAAAGGAGGCACGTTGAATGCCAGGATGTAGCTCACGCCCAGCACCGTACCCGGGATGGCGAATGCCAGCAGCGCAGTAAATTCGAACAGCCCCTGGCCGCGGAAATCGGTGCGCGCCAGCAGCCAGGCGATGAGTAGACCGACGGTGGCGGTCATCGGCGCCGAGAGCGCAGCCAGCTTGAACGTGGTGAAAAACGAGTTCCATGCCGTGCCCGCCCACACCAGGCCGAACTGCCCCCATTCCAGGGCGAAAGCGGTGCGGAAGTGGTTGAGGGTCAGCGAATAATCGCGGCCCCAGGTCTGCACGAAGCCGCCGGCAAAGGCAAAAAGGTATACCACCAGCGTGAAGGCCATCCAGGGCAGGGCGACGGCATGGACGATGCGCCGCACCCGCGGGGGCAACGGCATCGGGATGCCGGCATCCCCCTTGCCGGAGACGGTCGTGTAATTCTTCTTGCCCAGCACACCGCGCTGGATGGCGAACACAGCCAGTGCAAACAGCGTCAAGATCCAGGCCAGCGACGCCGCCCGGCCCTGATCGTATTGCGCGCCGACGATGGCGAAGAAGATCTCGGTGGACAGCACCGAAAACTGACCACCCACCACGATCGGGTTTCCAAAGTCCGCCATGCTCTCGATGAAGCCGACCAGGAAGGCGTTTGCCAGCCCGGGCTTGAGCAGTGGCAGCGTCACCGTCATGAAGGTGCGCTGTGGGCTGGCGCGCAGGGTCTGTGCCGCTTCCTCGAGGCTCGGTGCCACACCTTGCACCACGCCGCGCATGATCATGAATGCGATGGGTGTGAAGGCGAATGTCTGTGCCACCCAGACACCGAACCAGCCATAGAACCAGCGCGTGGGCGTGATGCCGAACGCCCACTCCAGGAACTGGTTGGCAACGCCGGCGCGGCCGAACAGCAGGATC
The DNA here is from genome assembly GCA_046597415.1 of Ramlibacter sp. Lineage (GTDB taxonomy): Bacteria > Pseudomonadota > Gammaproteobacteria > Burkholderiales > Burkholderiaceae_C > Ramlibacter. The sequence goes on along the minus strand of JBKJKT010000237.1, from coordinate 3,162 downwards.
AGTCCCAGTCCGACCACGAATGGCGGCGTGATGATCGGCAGCATGGCGACGACGTTCAGCAGCTTGCCGTGCCGCCTGGAAGCCCGTTCGGCCAGCAGCGCCATCAGCGTGCCCAAAACGGTGGTGCTGGCGGCAGTCAACAGGCCCAGGAACAGCGTGTTCCAGGCCACGCCACAGCTGCCGCTGCCGGTGACACAGCCCAGGCCGAAGTTGCGGCCACTGGCCACGCGCTCGATCAGGGCGAGAGGGGCGAAACCGCCGCCCTCCAGGAAGAACGCAGCCGACAGTGCCTTGAGCACCGGAAAGACGATAAAGAGCGCCAGCAGGCTGCCACATCCCAGCACCGCAGCGGCCACGAACAGATCACCCTTGAAGAATCCGCGCCGCGCCAGGCCGAACGCCGTCAGCATCAACAGGGCGGCAATGACCACCAGGCCACCCCAGCCGATGCCAGTCTGACGTGCGCCGAGCGCACCGAACAGGCCGGTGAAGCTCTCGAATGCCCAGCCACGGGCGCCGATCAGAAAGGCGGACGCCAACAAAATGGCCAGGCCGACGCCACCGCCGGCCAACAGCAGCACGGCTTGCCGGCGCCCGGGTACAAGGGCGGCGCCACAAGCCGCGACCCCAAGCCCGAGCAGGCCCACCAACAGCCAGGGGCGTCCATAGGCCAGGGCCTGGAGCAGACCGTTGCCGGCCTGTTCCTGCGAGAACGTCCGCGGAATCGCCAGCAGACCATTGCCATCCTGGAAGGCGTACCAGGGAAGCACAAGGTAGCCGAGGACGCCCAGACCGATCCAGCACCAGAGTGCGCGGTTGGCGGAAGACTTCATGATGGCGCGGTGAGGACAGGATCAGCGTGACAGGCCCTGGATCTCCTTCTCCCAGCGGGCGATCAGTCGGCGCCGTTCGGCACTGGCGCCATACTTGGCGTAGTCGTAGTTGATCAACTTGATCTTGGCCGGATCGGTCATGCGCGGATCCTTGGGGACCTGGGTGTTGCTGGGCAGCTGGAACTGCTTGGCGGCCAGGCCGAACTGCTGCGCACCGGGCGTGAGTGCCCATTCGTAGAACTTCCGGGCGGCCTCGGTGTTGGGGCTGTCCTTGACGATGCTCATCGAGCCGATCTCGGCTCCCGTGCCCTCCGCAGGACTGGCCGAGTCGACCGGAAAGCCATTGATCGCCTCTGTGGTCACGTCATGGATAAAACTGATCGACACCGTGGTTTCGCCGCGCGCGGCGGCCTTCACCGGTGCCGTGCCCGATCGCGTGTACGTGCTGATGTTGCCGTGCAGCTTCTTCATGTAGTCGAAGGCCTTTTCCTCGCCCATCAGCTGGACCAGGGTCGCGATCATGGTGTAAGCCGTCCCGCTGGAGGCGGGGTTGGCCATCTGAACCTCGCCCTTGAACTCGGGCTTGAGCAGGTCGGCCCAGGAACGCGGCGCCTGCGCTTTTTTCTTGACCAGCAATTCCTTGTTAAAGCCGAACCCCAATGGGCCGAGGTAGACGCCGACCGTGCGGAACTTGGAGTCGGCAGCCTGCTTCTGTGCCCAGGGGTACAGGTCCTTGAGCAGCGCCGACTTGTATTCGAGCGTCAGGCCTTGCTCCGCCGCCTGCAAGTGCGGATCGCCGGTGCCTCCAAACCAGATGTCCGTCTTCGGGTTCGCCCGCTCCGCATTCAACTGGGCGAGGGCCTCGCCCGAGCCCTTGGCGGTCATGTTGACCTTGGTGCCCGTGGTGCGGGAATACACCGTGGACATCAGGTTGCACCACTCGGCCTGAACCGAGCAGATGATGTTCACCTGGCCCTGGGCAGATGCGGTGCCGGCAAGGGCGGCCAGGGCAAGGGCAACGACGGTGTGCTTCATGAGGTCTCCAAAAAAAGCAGGATTGATGGTTACGCTGTTCGTCATCCGGTCGGGCCGGGACTCAAGCTGCGCAGCGAGGGTACGGGCAGGATCAGCACGAGTCACTTAGGGGCAAACCCGCACGCACGCGTGCCATGGCTGATTGGCGTGGCTGGGGCGGGCGGCGGTGATTGGCTTCGCAGTGCTGATGGCCCTCGGTATCATCGCCGCGGCCTGCTCGTCGGTGCACACCGCGACTCCCATCTTTTACTCATTGCGCCGCCTGTCCCTGCCCGTCGGACTGGTAGGTTTCCTAGACAAATACCTACTGACGATAGTGTGTAGTCATATTGCAATGAAATCAGATGTAGCTATAACAGTAGCTACTTACCAAGGAGGTGCCCGTGCCGCTGCCCGCCCCCAAAACCGCCCGCCTGTTCACCAACGGCGGCAGCCAGGCCGTCAGCCTGCCCGCCGAATACCGTTTTACTTCCGACCGCGTCTACGTCCGCCGGGATGCGCGCACGGGCGACGTGATCCTGTCGACCGAGCCGCGCGCGAGCTGGACAGAGTTCATGGCGCTGCGCGCCGAGCTGGGACCCTTGCCCGAGGACTTCCTGGCCGATCGCCAACAAGGCACCGAGACGCGCGATCCGCTGGCCGGTTGGCACGAATGAGCACGCACCGCACCGCCATCAGGATAGATTGACGATGGCCCTGTACATGCTCGACACGAACACCGCCAGCGCCGCGCTACGCGGCACCGCCGGCGTTGACGAACGCCTGCAGCGAATGGACCCCGCGCAGTGGTGCATTTCTGCCGTGACGCGCGCGCAGCTGCGCTACGGCCTGGCCCTGAAGCCCGAGGCCACGAAGCTCGCGCAATACGTGGAAGCGTTTTTGCAGGCCACCACGACGGCGCCCTGGGACCAGGCAGCGGCGGATGCCCACGGCGCGCTGCGGGCCAGGTTGCGCCGCGCGGGCACGCCGATCGGCGACTTCGACGAGATGATCGCCGCACACGCCCTGTCGCTTGATGCGGTGCTCGTCACCGACAACACCCGACACTTCCAGATGATCGATGGCCTCGCCCTCGAAAACTGGATACGCAACAACTGAAAGGTGGCCATGGACGCGCGCGTTAACACCCTGCGTCGGTTTGAAGTGCATGCCTGGCTAAGAACCTTCCATCTCTGGTCCCAAGCCCGTCCGCTTAATGCCGACAGTAATGCCACGCCGGGTGTTGATGATGGCGATGCGGGCTGGCTCGCACACCGAGACTACCGTCGTCCTAGCGCCCGAGCACCTCACAGTG
>JBKJKT010000154.1:0-51773 GCA_046597415.1 Ramlibacter sp. | reverse complement strand
CGCATCATCTCCTGCATCGCCATCGCTTCAGGCGACAGTGTCGACTTCGCGTTCTTGTCGCCTTTGGCAGCGGAAGAATCCGGGAACATGCGAAAGCTCGTGTTCATCGCAATCTGTGCAACACGCGGCATGAGCGCATGCATCACCTGCCCCGTGATGCCCAGGCGTGTCGCGATACGCACCGGCTTGCTGATGCACGCATCGGCAATCATGTCCGCCGCTTCTTCCGGCGCAAGCGTCGGTACGTTCTTGTAGATGTTGGTCGGCGCAATCATCGGCGTACGCACGAGCGGCATGTTGATCGTGGTGAAGCTGATGCCCCGATCGGCAAACTCGCTCGAAGCACAGCGCGTCCACGCATCGAGCGCAGCCTTTGACGCAACGTATGCCGAAAATCGCGGCGCATTCGTCAGCACCCCGATCGAGCTGATGTTGACGACGTGACCTCTCTTGCGCTCCGACATGCCCGGCAACAAGCCCATCGTCACACGCAGGCATCCAAAGTAATTCAGCTGCATCGTCCGTTCGAAATCGTGAAAGCGCTCGTAGCTCGACTCGATCGCGCGCCTGATCGAACGGCCCGCGTTGTTGATCAGGAAATCCACGCCACCGTGATCTGCGATCAGCTGTTTGATGAAGCGGTCGCAGTCCGCCATGTCCGCAATGTCGGCTGGATAGGCGATGAACTCGTAGCCTTTGGCTTTAGCTTCCTTGCACGCTTCATCGAGCTTGTCCTGGTCGCGCCCGCAGATGATCGTGGTCGCACCGGCTTCGGCGAACTTGTGCGCCGCCGCCAGCCCGATACCCGACGAGCCGCCGGTGACCAGTACCACCTTGCCACCCACGGTGCCGCGCAGGGAGCGGTCGATGTGCAGGTCAGGATCGAGGTTGCGCTCCCAGTAATCCCACAGCCGCCACGCATAGTCTTTCAGGTTTGGCACCGTGATGCCGGAACCCTTGAGCGCGGCAGCCGTATCGCGGCTGTCGAAACGCGTCGGGTAATTGACGAAGGTCAGAATGTCTTCGGGCAGCGCCAGGTCCTTCAGGATCGCGCTGCGGATTCGACGCACCGGCGCGACCGCCATCATTCCCTTCTTGATGCCCTTGGGAATGAAACCGAGCAGCGCCGCGTTGATGAACAAGTTCATGCGCGGCGCGTGAGCAGCGCGGCTGAAAATGTCGAGCACATCGCCCACGCGATATCCGACGGGGTCCACCAGATGGAAGCAACGCTTTGCAATGTCGGTCTTGTGACTGAGGAAGTCGAGCGCATCGACGACGAAGTCCACCGGCACGATATTGACCCGCCCACCTTCCAGGCCCACCGCGGGCATCCACGGCGGCAGGATCTGGCGCATGCGCTGGATCAGCTTGAAAAAGTAATACGGCCCGTCGATCTTGTCCATCTCGCCGGTCTGGCTGTCTCCGACCACCATGGCGGGGCGATACACAGTCCACGCCACCTTGCATTCCTTGCGCACAATCTTTTCGCTCTCGTGCTTGGTAAGGAAGTACGGATGCTCGTAGTTCTCGGCTTCCTCGAACATGTCTTCGCGAAACACGCCTTCGTAGAGGCCCGCCGCCGCAATCGACGACACATGATGAAAGTGCCCTGCATCGATCGCTTTGGCGAACTCGACCGTGTTGCGCGTGCCCTCGATGTTGACGGCGATCTGACTTTCTTCATCCGCGCTCAGGTCATACACCGCAGCGAGGTGATGAAAGTGATCGATCTGCCCCTTGAGCTTCCTGATGTCGTCCGCCGAAACCCCGAGCTTCTTGCCCGTCAGGTCACCAAACACCGGATGCGCGCGGGTTGCACCGACGCCCCAGTACTCGCGCAGCCCCGCGACCTTGCCTTGGCTTTCCTCCCTGATCAGAAAATGAACGACCGAGCCCTTGCGCTGCAGCAGTTTCCTGACGAGGCGCTTGCCGATAAAGCCCGTTGCGCCGGTGACGAAATACTGCATGGGTTGACCTCCAGGGATGTGATTTGAATTGGCGTGGGGATACGCCTTGCGGCCATTCTTGCGCAAAGGCCCCGCGAATCATTGCGCACAAACCCGCGCCCGGGAAAGAGCACTCAGGGTTCACCGCCAGCCCATTTAGGAATGCGGCCCTAATTCCCATGTGTCACGCGGGCTTAAAGTCGTGGCATCCATCCATTCGTCAGGAGTCATTGCCCATGGTTACCAAAACAAGGAAGTCCGATTCGTCTTCCACCTCCTCCACATCCTCCACCTCCTCCGCTTCTCACAAGGACGCCGCACACCTGTCCGGCACGGTCAAGGAATCGGCGCAGCAGATCTGGCTTGCAGGCCTGGGCGCATTTGCCAAGGCGCAGGAAGAAGGCGGCAAGGTGTTCGAGGCGCTTGTGAAGGAAGGCACGTCGATCCAGCGCAAGACGCAGGCCGCCGCCGAAGAGAAGATCTCCGATGCCACCAGCCGCATGGCCAACATGGCGACCGATATTTCCTCGAAGGCCTCTGGCCAGTGGGACAAGCTGGAAACCATCTTTGAAGAGCGCGTGTCCAAGGCGCTGAACAAGCTGGGCGTGCCATCGGCCAAGGACATCGACGTGCTGATCGCACGCATCGACGAACTCAATGCCAGCGTGGCGAAGATGAGCGCGAGGGGCGGCGCGGCAGTGAAGGCTGCAGTCGCTCGCAAGACGGCGGCCAAGCCTGCTGCGAAGCGTGCGACGCCCCGCACCCGCAAGTCGACGTGATCGCTTCTTTTCCCATCGACAAAGGGCGCGACATCGTCCGGCATTGAATCAGGGGCGCTTCGGCGCCCCTAGCTTTTGTGATTGCTGCATCGCAACAAGTCTCGCGCTGCAAGCCCCCTACACTGAACATTGATGACACGGCCCAAATCGAAAAAACCACGGATAGCGCTGGCACTTGCCGGCGGCGGTCCGCTGGGTGCCATTTATGAAATCGGCGCGTTGTGCGCACTTGATGAAGCGCTCAAGGGCCTGGACCTCACCAAGCTCGATCACTATGTCGGCGTGTCGGCCGGCGGGTTCATCGCAGCGGGACTGGCCAACGGCATCACGCCCCGGGCGCTTTGCGCATCGTTCATCGAAAACGATGACCACGCATCCGATGTGTTCGATCCGTCATGGCTGCTTGTGCCTGCCTACAGTGAGTTCGCCCGCCGCGCCATCATGTTCCCGGCCCTGGCGGCATCCGCACTGTGGCGAGCGACGATCGGGGGGCGGACACTGACGCATTCGCTCGAACGCCTGGGCAAGAGCCTGCCCACCGGCATCTTCTCCAATGACCTGGTCGATACGCGATTGGCGCAGCTGTTCTCCCGTGAAGGCCGCACCAACGACTTCCGCCAGCTCAAGACCCGCCTGACACTTGTCGCGACCAACCTCGACACCGGCGAGGCCGCGCCCTTCGGCCGTCCCGGCTGGGACCACATCACCATCTCCAGGGCCGTACAAGCCAGCAGCGCACTGCCGGGCCTGTTCCCGCCGGTCGAAATCGACGATCAGTATTTCGTCGATGGCGCACTCAAGAAAACGATGCACGCTTCGGTGGCGCTAGACGAGGGCGTGGATCTGATGCTGTGCGTGAACCCGCTCGTGCCATTCAATTCGACCAAAGCCGCAAATGCGCGCGTGATGCAGCGCGGCTTGACGCAAGAGCAGCGCGCGATTCCGCGTATTGCCGATGGCGGCCTGCCCGCAGTGCTGTCGCAGACATTCCGCTCGATGATCCACTCGCGGATGGAGCTGGGCATGAAGCACTACGAGCGAGCTTATCCCGATACCGACATCGTGCTGGTTGAAGCCGACCACCGCGACCCCGAGCTTTATCTCGCCAACACCTTCAGCTACAGCCAGCGCCGCCAGCTCGCAGAGCACGCCTATCAGCAGACGCGCGCGTTGCTGCGTTCGCGCCGAACGACGTTGTCTGCGAAGTTCGCACGGCACGGCATCGAACTCGATGCCGACGTACTGGACGACCCGCGCCGCCACCTTGTTTCGCGCCGCCCTCCGCCCACCCGAATCGGCCGCGCGATTGTCTCCTTGCAGGAAGCGATGGACGACCTCAGCTACTTGATCGTCCAGCCGGCCATCGCCCAGCCAACCGCCGCCTGAGATCATGGTCAAGAAAGCGCCCCGCCGTACCGCAGAGCGCATCCTGGAAGTGACGCTTGAGCTGTTCAACCGCTTCGGCGAACCCAATGTCTCCACGACGCTGATTTCGGCCGAGATGAACATCAGTCCCGGCAATCTCTACTACCACTATCCGGCAAAAGACGAGCTGATCAACTCGCTTTTTAATCGCTACGAAAAGGCGCTCGGCGAGCTGCTCAACGCAAGCGATGGCGTGCGCGACGTGGAAGACGCGTGGTTCTTCATGCACACGCTGTTCGAGCTGATCTGGCAATACCGCTTTCTCTACCGCGACCTCAACGACCTGCTTTCCAAGAACCGGCTGCTCGAAACGCACTTTCAGTGGGTGTTGAAGAACAAGACGCTTGCCATTCGCGCCTTGCTCGACGGCATGAACCGCTCGGGCGCGCTGTATATGGATGCGCGCGAAATGGAGCCCACCGCCACAAGCATGGTGGTCGTGGTCACCTATTGGCTGAGCTACGAATACGTGCGTGACCCCAGGCGCGCACTCGAACCCGAAACCGCGCAGCTTGCATTGCTGCGGGGGGCCCATCACGTCCTCAATCTGCTGGTACCCTATCTCGAACAGGGGCAGCGCATACATCTGCTGGGGCTGGTCTCGGCCTACAGCGATCCGGCGTCTGGCACCTGACACAAAAAAAGAGAATCGGGAGACAACACGACATGGCGAAGTGGACAGCTTTTCCCCACCCGGGGGCATACGATTTCGACACGGCCAGCGTGAAGAAAAACTGGTCGCGCCTGCATGCAGGCGATGCGGAGCCGCTGCCGGCGGACGCAGCGGTGCTCGATGCATGGGTTCTGTTTCACAACGGGGAGTACCAGCGGGCCGCCGAAGCCGGATTGAGTGCCGGCGGTGACGGCATCACCGTTGCCAACAAGGCCACCGCCATCTACGCAAACTACCTGGAGAAAAAGGAAAAGACCAAGCTGGACCTCTTCATGGAAGTCGCGCAGCGCGCCGAAGCACTTGCCGTGCAGGACGCCAAGAACCCGAGCGCCTGGTATTGGCAAGCCTACGCGCTGGGCCGGTACAGCCAGGGCATCAGCGTGGCCAAGGCGCTTGCACAGGGTCTGGGTAGCAAAGTCAAGGAAGCACTAGAGCGCTGCATCAAACTGCAGCCCAAGCATGCCGACGCACACATTGCGCTCGGCGCCTTTCACGCCGAGGTGATCGACAAGGTCGGCACGCTCATCGGCGGCATGACATACGGTGCCAAGAAGGACATCGGCCTCAAACTGTTCCAGGACGCGCTCAAGCTCAATCCGGGATCGGCCATCGGCATGATCGAATATGCCAACGGCCTCGTCATGCTGGAGGGTGACAAGAAAATGAAGGAAGCCACGCGCCTTTATGAACAGGCTGCCGCGAGCAAGCCTGCAGATGCAACGGAACACCTTGACGTAGCGCTTGCACGGGCAGAGCTGGACGACTAGCTGTTCAGGGCCTGGCGACCGGCGTGGTTGGAGACCATTCGTCACGCAGCAGCCGCGCCCTGTCACCGACAAATGCGCGGATCGCCTCACTGTCTTCAGGCGTCAGAGTGCCCGCCCACTTCGGCATGCCTTTGGCCTCCAGTGCGCCGCCGAGCACCACAGCGTCCCACGCCGCCCGGGCTGTCAACATGGGCGAGCGGCGCAGATCAGGAATCGTGTTGTGACCGTACGCGCCCTGGCCGTGACACGTGCCGCAGTAGCTGTAGAGCGTTCGGCCCCTGCCGATGACCGTCTGTGACCAGGTCTCGCTCGGAACATTCGGCGCGGGGCGCGGGCGGCTGTTGTCGCTTGCCGTGGCCTGGCCGTCAAGCTTGAAGACCAGCACGCGTCCGTTGAGGCCGACCCTTGGTGCTTCGATGAACGAAAAGTGCAGCGAATTGGAGCCGCCGAATCCGCTGAGCACCGCAACATATTGCTCGCCATTCACCTCATACGTCATCGGCCCGGCAATGATCCCGTCGAAGCCCTGCCAACTCCACAGTTTCTCGCCGGAATCGGCCTTGTAAGCATTGAAACGCCCGTCGGGTCCACCCTGGAACACGAGATTGCCCGCAGTGGCGAGCACACCCGCAGCTGAAACACCGGCGTGCGGGACTCGCCACGCCTCCTTCTGTTTGACAGGGTCCCAGGCCAGCAAGAACCCGCGTGCGCGCATTGCCAGTGCCTTGCGGTCCGCTTCGTTCGCAGGACCCGCGAAGGTCAGTGAACTGATCGCCAGGTTGGGCGCGTCAGTCTGGTAGCTGTAGCCCGCGTCTGCCGAATAGTCGATCGGCACTTCCTGAGCGGGAATGTAGGTCAGGCCCGTCTGCGGGCTGAACGCCATCGGGTGCCAGTTGTGTGAGCCAAACGCACCGGGCATCGCAAGAAAGCGCTCGCCGGTTCGCGCGTAACGCGCGGCCGGGTTTTCCACTGGCCTTCCGGTTTTGAGGTCGATGTGCGAAGCCCAGTTGACCGAGGTGAACTTCTCGGCCGAAACCAGCTTTCCATCGCGCCTGTCGATCACATAAAAAAACCCGTTCTTCGGGGCGTGCAACAGCACCTTGCGCCTCGCGCCCTTGATCGTCAGGTCAGTCAGGATGATCGGCTGGGTGGACGTGAAATCCCAATCGTCCGCGGGCGTCTGCTGGTAATGCCATTTATACGCACCGGTGTCCGGATCGAGCGCCAGTATCGACGCGACAAACAGGTTGTCGCCAGTGCCGCGCGCCTTCGAGCTCCACGGGCTCGAATTACCAGTTCCGACGATGATCTGATCGAACTCGTGGTCATATACGATGGCGTCCCACGGCGTTGCGCCGCCGCCGGTCTGCTTCCAGCCGCCTTCGCCCCAGGTCTGGAAAGCTTTCTCCATCAGCACCTTGTCGGACGCCGCCCCATCGGGCTTGTTTTGCGGGTTGGGGGTCATGTAGAAGCGCCAGGCAGGCTGACCCGTTTCGGCGTCGTAGGCCCCCAGGAAACCGCGCACGCCGAAGTCAGCGCCGCCCTGCCCGATCAACACCTTGCCCTTGACCACGCGCGGCGCGCCTGTGATGGTGTTCACCGATTTCGCATCGAAAGTGCGTGTGGACCATACAACCCGGCCCGATGCTGCATCCAGCGCTTCGAGGCGGCCGTCGAATGTGGCGACATAAATCTTGCCGTTCCATGCGGCCAGGCCGCGGCTGACGACGTCGCAGCAGGCATGAGCGGCCTTTGCACCGGACACTTCCGGGTTGTAGTGCCAGAGCTGCCTGCCGGTCGCCGCGTCGTAGGCGTACACATGGGACCAGCTGGTGCTGGTGTAGAGCACGCCATCGATCACCAGAGGCGTCGCCTGCTGACCGCGACTCGTCTCGAAGTCGCCGTACCAGGCCAGCTTGAGACCGGGCACCGTCGCCGCGTTGATCTGGTTGAGCGTGCTGTAGCGCGATTCGGCGTAGGTGCCGCCTATGGTCATCCAGTTGGCGGGCTCTTGCGCGGCACGGGCCAGGCGGTTGGCATCGACCTGGGCTGGAGGTTTTTGGGCCAGCGTGCTGGTGAGCGTCATTGAAAGACTGACCAGCCAAAAAACCGCCGCCGCTGCACGCCATCCCACCTGTTTGAACTTCATGGGCCCGATTGTGCCGCGATCGTTACGTCGCTTTCCGATGGGATCATGCGGTCCGCGCCTACAGCACTGCTGAGCCGGCACCCGCATCATCAGCCAGATGAATATCTTTGAAGCCTTGCGCCTTTCGCACGATACGCAGCGTGCACTTGCGACTCAAATCCTGGAAACGCAGGGCGATTCGCCTGACCGCAACCGGCTCTATCGCGACCTGAGGCACGAACTGGCAGCGCACGCCGCAGCCGAAGAGCGCTGGTTCTACAGCCCGCTCATCGACCACGACGAGTCGATGGCACAGTCACGCCACGGCATGGCCGAGCACCACGAGATGGACAAGCTGGTCGATGAATTGAACTCGATGGAGATGAGTTCGTCAGGCTGGCTGGCGCACTTCAAGAAGCTGCATCACAAGGTCTATCACCACCTCGAAGACGAAGAGCATGCGATCTTTCAGCTGGCCGGCAAGGTGCTCACCGAAAAGCAGAAAACCGATCTGGCCAAATCGTACGAAGAAGAGTTCGTCAACTTCAGGCTCGGCGAAATGCCGATCAGTTCAGCCGAAGGCTGATCAACTGCGCACGCGCAGCCAGAACGCGTCGCCATGCCGTTCGACTTCACTGAACCGGGCGTCGCTCCAGATCGGCGCAACAATCTCGGCCATCTCGCTTCTGCGGCTGACATCCCATGACGGCAGCACGATATCGGTGCCCGCATGCCCGCCAAGCAAATACATCGCCAGCAGATACTGCTCGTTGTAGTAGCGTTCCAGCCAGGTCGGGGGGTAGTCATCGGGCAGGAAGATGTCATGGAAACCCACCACGACGCCGGGCGCAAGGGCCGGAAGCACCTCGAGCATTGCGACGGTCACGTCGCTGTTCTGGAAGGCCCGGTGCGAGCAATCGATGAAGCAGACGTCACCGGGCGCGACTCGTGCCATCAATTCGGCAGCGGCATCCTCAAGTGGCTTTCGAATGACCTCGTCGCAAATTGCGTCAATTTCGGCGCGCGGCGCCGGGTCTATGGAGACGATCCGCGTTGCCAGGTTGCCATCGACGATGGCCCGGCGCGCAAACCGGGTGGAGTTGCCCGAGCCTACTTCCCAATAGGTGATCGGTTTGCGATCGCGCAGGAATGCATAGATCGCCGCACCGTCCAGGCCGGGAAGCCAGCCGTTGATCCATCGTGGCGTGTCATTTTCTTCAGGGGCGGTCGCCGGTATGCGCTGCAAATCGGACCCGTAAGAAGCAATCATCCCCAAGCAGGCGCGCAGCTCGTCATCTTGCGAGCGCACGATGGCCTGCAGCTTTTCGTTCACCGGCGCACCCCAGGCCGCGCCGAAGCGCACGCGTGGGTAAACCGGATAGTCAATGTGCAGGACCATGGGGCCTGGGGCGGGCAGCACCTGAGGCGACGTACCCGTTGTGACTGACAAGTTTTTCGTAAACACGAGCCGCGCATACCCGTAGCGGCCGTCCCTATACTTTTCCCGGTAAACCTGATTCGATGCATTGAGGCCGTCGATCTCTTCGGCGGTTGCGCCCAGCAGATCGATCAGCTCGCTGCGCAATTCATTTGCCGACTTCAGCATGTGATCGACCGTGGGCGCCGCGAGCTTTGACAGATCCAGATGCTCGTCGAGCGTGAAACCGTGGGCGACTCCGGCCGCCATGTAGTCGGACAGCAAATTCAGGCCCGGCTCACCTTCGTACGCCCGGCGCAGGCCAACCTCGTCCAGGATCAACAACCTGCCGCCCGGCTTGAGCGCGCGCGCGGCGCCGCCGAAGATGTCGTTGGGCGCGATGTACTGCGCCGACTCCTGGAAGATGACCTGGTCCCACTGCTGTTGCGGCACGAAATCTTCCCAGCGTGAACAGATGATTTTGTCGCCGGTGCCAAAACGCTCGTTCGCATAAGCGATCTGGCCTGCGTCGGGATTGACGCCCGTGACGTCGTAGCCGCGCTTTCCCAGCATGTCCATCGTCGCGCCCATGCCAGTGCCCACTTCCAGCACACGCGCAGGTGCCGAAACCAGACGCTCCAGCAACAATTCGGTGGAGTGAGACTGGGCCTGCGCAAAGCTATCGCCCTCATTGGCGAACAGGCCGTAGTGCAACCAGTCGAGGTTGCAGCCGCTACGCACCAGCAGGTGCGCGTAAACATTCAATGGAAAGGGAAAGTGCCGATAGCGTTCGATCATCGTCTTGGCGGTGCGGATTCAAATGAGCGGGCAATGATGCCACGCCCACGCATCACTCTCGCATCACCTCTTGCGTCACTCGCCCCAGGGCAGCATCAGCGTGACGATCGAAAGCCTGGCAAACTCCGGCCCGAACTCATCGATGATCTTCTGTGGATCCGGACAGAGCGTCGTGTCGGTGATGACACCGAACTGGACACCGCCGCCATAGCTCAGAATCGACACACCCAGGCCGATGTCGCCCGACTGCGGCACCCAGAACATCGACTGTTCCAGCGTCGAGCCCAGCAGCTTCAGTTTCTCGCGCGGACCCGGCACGTTGGTCATGACTGCGGTGGTCTTCTTGCCGAAGAGATTGAGCATGGCGTCCTGCGCAGGCTTGATCAGAAGACCCGCCACGGCGAGCAATCCGAAAGCCAGCAGCGGCTGCGTACTGCCCTTCAGTGCATTCATGCGCTTGCGCACTTCATAAACCCGCTCGATGGGGTTTTCCACGCCGATCGGCAGTACCAGCGGCACCAGACCGAACCGATTGCCGAGCTTGTACGCCTGATCGAGGGGGCGCAGGTTCACAGGAATCATCGCGCGGATTTCCTGACCCGTCACGTCATCGCCCAGATGGCGAAGGTACTCGCCGATGGCACCGGCTACGCACGACAGCAGCACATCGTTGATCGAACAACTGAGCGCCTTGCTCACGGCCTTGACTTCTTCAAGCGGCAGCGGTTCGCACCACGCCACGCGTTTGGCCAGACCCGGTTTTCCTTTCAGCCGAGTCTTCGAATCGTCGGGCATCAAGGCGAGCGCCGCTGCGTCCGAAAGCACCTGGTAAGCCAGCCTGGCGATGTCGAGCGATCCCGTGACTCCCTTGTGCGGGTCGCGCAACATGCCCAGAGACTTCACCGCGCCCTCACCCGCTGCACCCAGCGCCCTGACGGTCATATCGGTGAACGGCTTGATGAGCGTGTCGGCAATCCAGTCCTGGCCGTTCTCGGCGACATGCTTGCGTTTGCGCTCGGGCGGTGGCGCACCGCCATCGACCAGCGACATCGTGACTGAAATCAGCGCAATGCCGTCGGCAATGCAGTGATGGATGCGAACGAGCATCGCGCTGCCGCCCCGGTAGTCCTCGATCAGGTGAATCTGCCAGAGCGGGTGCCGGTGATCGAGCGGCTGCATCGCCAGTTCGCCCACGCGATCCTGCAGTGCTTCCTGCTCGCGACCCCTGGCGCGCTTGGGGAGCTTTTCCCGCACGAGGTGCCGCTCGATGTCGAAGTCCTCGTCTTCGATCCAGGTCGCACCCGCCGCATCTTCCTCGGCGCGCTGGCGAAAGCGTGCGTACTTGAGCAGTCGCTCTTCGACACGCTGGCAGAGGTCCTGGTAGCGAATGCCGGGCTGGATGGTCCACACGCCCACGATCATCATGAGATTGCTGGGCGTATCCATGCGCAGCCACGCGGTATCGACCTTGGTCATGCGCTCGCCGGACATGCCCAGCATGCCGCTCGCAGCGCGTGAGGCATTGCGCTGCACATTGCGCACGGCCTTGCGGGCGGATTTGCCGGCTGTTTTTGCCACTTGCTGGGCCACTTGCTGGGCGACGATGCGGGTGACCATTGAAGGGAGTCTCCGGGGTGATGGATCGGGGCCCCCTATTCTGGGTGCGCCGCTGGCCGTAAGATACCGCGAAGTTACCCGCACTCCACCGGTGCCCCACCTGCAATCCAGCACTCAAGGAACCCTCACATGGCCGATCTCAATGCCGCCTTCGAAGCAGCAGTTGCCAACTCCAAGAACCTCAGCGAGCGTCCGGACAACGCAACGCTGCTGAAGATCTATGGCCTCTACAAGCAGGCCACCACCGGCGACAACACGGAAAAGAAGCCGGGCTTTGGCGACATGGTGGGCCGCGCCAAGTGGGACGCATGGAATGGACTGAAGGGCACCTCGAACGACGACGCCAAACAGCAGTATGTGGATCTGATCGAGTCGCTCAGCTGAACTGAAGTGGTCTCGTGACCTGGCCCGTCAGGTGCTGTGCCGCTGCATCAGCTCCTCGAACGAAATCAACTCACCCGCGATGGCGCTTGCTGCAACCGTGGGTGGGCTCGCGAGCCATACCTTGCCGGGACCGGAGCGGCCTGGGAAGTTGCGGTTGATGGCGCTGACAGTGACCTGACTTGCAGCTATGGAAGAGCCGGGGCCGCAATTGGCGCAGGCGCCGCATGAAGGCTGCAGCAGTCGTGCGCCGACTTTTTCGAACGCGGCCAGGTAGCCGCGCGAAATGCAGTAGTCGCGAACTGCGGTCGTGCCGAATTGCAGATAAAACCTGACGCCCGGTGGCACGCGAAGTCCACGGTCGGCTGCCCACGACAACACCGAGTGATAGTGGTCGAAATCTTCGCGCTTGCCCGCGGTGCACGAGCCGCCATAGGCGATCTGAACCTGCACACGCTCTTCGATATCTTTCAACGCGATGCCGTTGCCAGGATCACCAGGGCTCGCGACCATGGGTGACAGTGTCGAGCAATCGAGTTCCAGGACGCCGGCATAAGTCGCGCCCTCGTCGCTGCGCATCCACGGCTGCAAAATGAAGTCGGCGTTGCGCCGCTCCTTGATGAAACGCACGGTTTCTTCATCGGGCTCGACGATGCCGGTAACGCCGCCAAGTTCGGCAGTCATGTTGGTGAGAGTCGCGCGTTCGTCGGTGGACATTGCGCGAACCACTGCGCCTGCAAATTCGAAGACCTTGCCCACGCCCGCGCCTTCGCGGATCTCCTGCAATGCGAGCAGATGGAGCAGTATGTCTTTCGCAGTGATACTGGATGCGAGCGTGCCGCCCAGCTCAATGCGCAGGATTTGCGGAACGGTCAACCGCACTGCGCCCGTGACGAATGCATTGGCCATGTCCGTGGTGCCGACACCGAACGCGACGCAACCGAGCGCACCGCTATGAGGCGTGTGCGAGTCCGTGCCGACGACGACCTGCCCCGGCAAGGCGTAGTGCTCCGCCATCATCGCGTGAGAGATGCCAGCAACGTTGCTGCCATCGTCATGCAGCGACTCTTCTTCGGTGAGCGTTCGATGGTTGCGCAATCCGTACTGGGCCACGAAATCGCGCTGAGCCTGGCACATCGACATCACGTTCGTGATGAGACCGGCGGCGTGTGCAGGGCTTTCGTTCACGTACGACGTGTGGTCCTCGAAAACGATGATCGATTGTGGTTCGCAAAGCGTGAGCGGATTGCCGATCCCCGCATGCAGCATGTGCGCGGCCATTGCTGCGTAGTACTCGTGAATGAACCGGAAGTCCGCGCGCACGAAGCTGCCTTCGCCCGGCTGGGGCGATTCGTTCGTCACGCCGGTCTTCAGCGCATGGCGAGCAACGATCTTTTCGAAGAGGGTCGAGGGACGGTCTGCGGCCACATCGATTGCGTCTGCTTGTGCCGGGGGCTCCACGCGGCGCAAGTGGTCCTGTCCGAATTGCAGTAAACCACCCGAGCGAAGGATGGCCTTGGCCAGTTCATCGCGCCCTTGCAGCAGGTCTTCAACGGGGATTGACTCACCAGTCTCGATCCGGGAGATCAGGCTGAAATCAGTCGACGTGAAGAGGCCGATGTTGTCCGCATTCTGACGATAGATGCGCTCGAAACTTTCCGCAATGACGAGGCGGATGCCCGCGTACTTCTCTGCAGCGGGACTGTGTTCGCGCGATGAGCCCTTGCCGTAGCGACGCCCGGCCACCACAACTTCGAATCCCCGGTTGCGAATGAAATTCGCGGTGATCGGCCGCGTATCGCCGCTTGCAAAACCGGTGTACGGATAGCGGCCGAGCTTGTCATCGTAGAAAGCGAGGATGGGAACCGGCGTGATCTCATCGGTGGAGACATCGTGCCGAAGCGGTTGCGCCCCGGCCAGCGAAATGCGTTCGCCTGCAACCTGTCGCGACATGGATTGCGGCGAATTGCTCAGATACAAAATGCCGCCCGGAAGCGACAGGGCAGGCAATGCAGAGGTGGAAAGACTGGGTGATTGCACTATGCCTTTCCCTCTGTCTATCCCTGCGAAATGATGCCTCGCGCCTTGAGCGTCTCGATCTGCGCGGACGTGAGGCCAATCTCCCGCAGCACATCGTCGGTGTCCTGGCCCAGGCGCGGTGCATTGCGCCGCTGACCGCCCGGCGTCAGCGACAGCTTGGGAATGATGCCGGGCACGGACAGTCTACTGCCATCATCGAGCGTCACCTGCGAAATCATGCCTCGCGCCCGGTAGTGAGGATCGGCGGCGATGTCTGCAATCGTGTAGATTTTCCCGCTGGGCACCGATGCACCCGCCAGCGCGCCGAGCACATCGTCAACGGTGCGTGTTGCGGTCCATTGCCCGATAGCGTCATCGATTTCTTCGACTCTCGCGACGCGACCCGCGTTGTCGCCCAGTGACGGGTCGGCCCCCAGGTCCGCGCGCCCGATGGCTGTCATCAGGCGCTTGAAGATGCTGTCGCCATTGCCGGCGACAAGCGCGTAGCCATCGACACAACGGTAGGCGTTTGTCGGCGCGATGCCGGGCAGCGCACTGCCGCTCGGTTGCCGCACCGCACCGAATTCGCTGAACTCCGGCAGCAGGCTCTCCATGCAGTTGAAGACTGCTTCATAGAGGGCCACGTCGATCACCTGACCCTGTCCGCTGGCGTTGCGGTGATGAAGCGCCATCAGAATGCCGATCACGCCATGAAGCGCAGCCAGCGTGTCACCGATGCTGACACCCACTCGCACAGGGACGCGACCCGGCTCGGCGGTGAGGTGCCGCAAGCCGCCCATCGCCTCGGCCACCACGCCGAAACCCGGACGATCACGATACGGGCCGGTCTGTCCGTAACCGCTGATGCGCAGCATGATGAGACGCGGGTTCTGTGCGAGCAATTCGTCCGGTCCCAGGCCCCAGCCTTCCATGGCACCCGGACGGAAATTCTCGATCAGCACATCGGCCTCGCCTGCGAGCTTTCGCACGATATCCTGCGCTTCGCTGTCCTTGAGGTCGAGCACCACTGATCGCTTGTTGCGCGACTGCACCTGCCACCACACCGAGGTGCCGTCCTTGAGCAGGCGCCATTTACGCAGCGGATCACCGCTGCCAGTCGATTCGATCTTGATGACGTCTGCGCCAAAGTCGCCCAGCGTCTTCGCTGCGAAGGGGCCGGCAATCAACTGACCCAGTTCGATGACCTTCAGTCCGTCGAGCGGGCCGGGCGCGACGCCTGCCGGCGACAGCGTGGACGTAATTGTTGAACTCACGCCTTCACGCCTTCACGCCTTCTTCTTAGGCGGTGGCTTCTTCGCCGGTGCGTGTTTTGCGGCTGCCGTCTTCGTCTCCTTTTTGGGAGCGGTGCGCCGGGCCACTTCCTCGTCGAACGCCTTGAGCGGTTCCTCCTGCGCGAGGAGCAAGTCGAGGTTCTTGACGATCTCGGTTTGAATTCGCTCGCGAAATGCACCCAGCAACAAGCCCAGCCGGGCATCGAGCACGAAACTGTCCTTGTGTACCTTCAGTTCGCCATTCACGCCCGAACGGGTGAATGTCACCAGGTCAGACGACTTGCCTTCTTCATAAGTGCACTCCATGTCGAACTTTTCTTCGGCGAGCTCGGCCCAGCGAAACGCAAGCTTGCGCGCCGCCGGAAAGCCCAGTTCGTGTTCGCGCGTGATGTGAATGTCTGGCAAAGCCGGTCTCCTGGTGGTGTGTCGTTGTCGATATCTACTGCGGCGTCTTCAGTCGCGCATGGCGCTCTTCCTTTGTCAGGGCCGCCAGCGACTTTGCCGCATCATAAAACCGCGTCCAGTCCCGGTCTTCGCGTGCGAACAACGCTTCCAGCCCCGGGACCAGCTCGTCATAAGCTGCCTGCGTGCCGAATGCTGCGTTGTTCGCGCGGGCGACCCACTGGTCATACCCACGAAAGCGGGCAGGGTCTCCGCCCCAACTGTCTCGCAGCTTCGTGTACTGCTGGCGAAACTCGTCCATCGCAGCATTTTTCTGTCGCTCACGCTCGTCGCCCTGGGCCGACTCATAAATGAATTCGAGACGCTTGCGCGTGGCGAGCGTGAGCCTGCGAAACTCGTTACGGCGGCCGTTGTACTGCAGGTAGTCCTGCCGCGCGGGCTCGCTTGCCTGGGTCTCGAGCCAGCGCGCGCCACCCAGGCGCTCGACGGCCGTTGCGAACGACTCGTTGAACATCGTGTCGTCCCTGGCGTACAGAACCTGGTGCGCCAGTTCATGAAAAATGATGCGCGCGAGTTCGCCCTCGGGGTAATTGATGAAGGTATTGAGCAGTGGGTCACCGCCTGCCCAGTTCATCCAGCCAAGCGTGGAGTAGGCGTGCACCGGGTACACCGATGTCTCGAAGCCCTCGGCCCCGACCTTCTCTGCTTCAGCGCGCGCCTGCGCCTCATCGAAGTAGCCCCGGTAGCCTACGCAACCGGTCACCGGAAAGCACCACTGGCGCAGCTTCATCGAATAAGCAGGTGCAGCGACAACATTCCAGACGACGGCGTTGCGCCGAAGGTCTGCGTAACGCCGGTAGCTGGGATTGTCGGGAAGCTTCAGTTCCTGCGCGGCGAATGTGCGAATCCGCTGGCTGAGGACCAGGCGCGACTTCAACCGCTCGGGCGCGTCCTTGTCGGCCAGCCAGTCATCGACAGGCCGGGCCGCATTCATCACCTTCAAATGACCGCTGGCCGCTTGCCAGTAGTAACCGATGCTGGCGCACCCCGACAGGCAGACTGTCGCTGCGAGCACCGCCACCAATCCCAAACCCGCGATGGCCATGACGGTCCGCTTCCTCACGCCACCTGCACTTCAACCAGGCAGTCGTAGAACACCGGCCCGCGGCCGATATCCGTGAGCTTCTGGCTCGTGAGTTCATTCACGTTGGTGCCGTTCAGTCCGAGCTTGCGCCACCACACGCCCAGCCCATTGACGACACCGGGCCGTGCGCGATCGGAAACTTGGGCCTTGCACCGGTATTCACCCCGGTCGTTGAACACACGAACCACCGCGCCAGTCACGATCCCGCGCGAAGCTGCGTCGGTGGCGCTGATCTCCAGCAGTGGCTCGACCTCTGCGGCCTGCAAACTGCCCACATTGACGAACGTCGAATTGAGGAAGTTGCGCGCGGGGGGCGAAATCATCGCCAGCGGAAAACGCGGCGAGCTTCCTGCCGTCTCATAGTTTTCCAGATGATCGGGGAGTCCGTCCAGCCCCATCTGTTGCAGCCGCTCGCTGAAGAATTCACACTTGCCTGACGGCGTCGGAAAGCTACCGCTTGCAAATGGTGCGTCCGGTCCGGGCAATGTGGCGTAGCCGGTTTCAAGCAGCTCATCGAAATTCACCTCCGCGCCATAGGCCGCGCGACAGATCGTGAGGTCATCATGGGTGAAGCACGGCTCGTCATATCCCATGCGCGCGGCCAGTTCGCGAAACACCTGCGTATTGGTCTTGCACTGACCGACAGGCGGTATCGCGGGCCGATTGAGGACCACATCGGTATGGCCGTAGGCGAAGTGGATGTCCCAGTGCTCGAGCTGCGTCGTTGCGGGCAACACGTAATCCGCGTAGTCGGCTGTATCGGTCTGGAAGTGCTCGATCACCACCGTGAAAAGATCTTCGCGCGCAAATCCCTGCACGACTTTCCCGGAGTCCGGCGCTACCGCCACGGGGTTGCTGTTGTAGACAATAAGCGATTCGATCTTCGGTCCGAACTGCGGGGACGACTCACGCAGAAGGTCATCGCCAATCGTGATCATGTTGATCGTGCGGGGTGTGCGGCCAGCCAGCAGGTCGGGCCGTTGCAACGCGCCCCTTTGCACCGGGAACTGTCCCGAACTCGATAACAGCACGCCCCCCGCACGATGACGCCAGGCGCCGGTGAGCGCCGGCAGGCACGCGATAGCGCGCACGGCATTGCCGCCGCCGCGAACGCGCTGCATGCCGTAATTCAGGCGAATCGCAGCGGGCCGGGTTGTGCCCCATGCGCGTGCAAGCAGCCGGATCTGTTCGACCGGAACGCCGCACACCTGCGCTGCACGCTCGGGTGTCCAGGTGAGGGCGCGTTCCCTCAGTTGCTCCCATCCGAGCGTGTGCTGCGCGATGAATTCATGGTCGAGCCAGTCATTGACGATCAGCTCATGCATCACCGCCAGTGCAAGCGCAGCGTCGGTCCCCGGCTTCAGCTGGATGTGCTCGTGGCACTTCTGCGCGGTTTCGGTGCGGCGCGGATCGATACAGATCAGTGTTGCGCCTGCACGCTTGGCGATTTGCGCCTGCCGCCAGAAGTGCAGGTTGCTGGTGATCGAGTTGCTGCCCCAGATCACGATCAGCTTCGATTCCGCGAAGAATTCGACGCGCATTCCGCCCTTGATTCCGAGCGTATAAGTCAACGCTTCGCCGCCTGCCGTGGCGCATATCGTGCGATCGAGCAGCGACGCGCCGAGCTTGTGGAAAAAGCGCGCCGGGCTCTCGCCCTGCACGAGCCCCATCGTTCCTGCGTAGTTGTAAGGCACGATCGCTTCAGGGTTGCGCGCAGCGATTGTCTTCAAGCGCGAAGCGATGTCGTCAAGCGCAGCGTCCCAACTCACCTGTTCGAACTGGCCCGAGCCCTTGGGACCGACACGCTTGAGGGGATGCAGCAGGCGCTGCGGGTCATAGGTGCGCTCGGTGTATCGCGAAACCTTGTTGCACAGCACGCCCTGCGTGTGCTGGTGGCCCGGGTTGCCCTGGACCTTGACTGCAATTCCGTCCTGAACCGTCGTCACCAGTGCACAGGTATCGGGGCAATCGTGCGGGCAGGCACCGCGCACTCGCACGACGGCGTGCGACGAACCGGTGCCAGGGGAGATGCTGATGGCGCTGCTCATGCGATCACCCGATCTCGCGGCTCGCCGCCAGGCCCGCCATGAATTGTTCGCATTTCGCGAGTTGGTCCAGGCTGACGAATTCATCCGGCTGATGTGCCTGGTTGATGCTCCCCGGGCCGCACACCACGGTCTTGATTCCCGATGCCTTGAACAGACCCGCCTCGGTACCAAACGCCACTTCAGTCGTGCCGGCCGCGCCTGAAAGCCGCAGCGCAAGCCGCGTGACATCGTCATCGGCGGAGCCCATGAAGCTGGGGACTTCGCAGATCGGCTCGAAGCTGAATCCTGCCTCGGGTGCGACGCGCTTCATCGCCGGCTCCAGTGCGCGCGCATGCGCGAGCACCTCCTGCTGCATCGCGTGCGCATCCGCCGTCGGCAAGTTGCGAAACTCATACCGAAAGAAGGCATCGCGCGGCACGACATTGTCTGCAATGCCACCATGGAACTGGCCAACGCTAGCGGTGGAGAACGGCACGTCGAAACCCTCATAGCGGGGCTCGCTGCGTTCAAAGCCTTCTGCCATGTCACGCAATTTTCCAACCAGCCGCGCCGCCATCTCGATGGCATTGACCGACTGCGGCGTGAGCGACGAGTGCGCTTCCTTGCCGCGTACACAGCAGTGGTAGCGATAGACGCCCTTGTGCGCAATCGCGGGGACCATGCTGGTCGGCTCACCGATGATGCAGGCCAGCGGCGTGACGCCCGCATCGCGCATGTCGGCGATCAGGTCTCGCACACCGAAGCATCCGACTTCTTCGTCGTAGCTGAACGCGAAATGGACGGCGAACGGAGAAGCGCCGTTCAGGAATCGCTCAGCATTGGCCAGCGCGATGGCGATGAAGCTCTTCATGTCGGCGGAGCCGCGGCCGAAGAGCTTGCCGTCGCGCACGACTGCGTCCATCGGTCCGGTCGACCACTCCTGCCCATCCCACGGCACGGTGTCAGTGTGACCGGAAAGTATCACTCCGGCGGGCTTTCCTTCGCCCAAGGTAGCGAACAGGTTTGCCTTTGTGCGACCGGCGTCGAATGTGAGCCGGCTTTTGACCCCGACCCGTGCCAGCTCATCGCGCACGAAGTGGATCATTTCAAGGTTGGAATTGGCGCTGACCGTGTTCATGCGCACGAAGGTCTGCGCGAGCTCGAGCGCGCGCGGAGACACGGTGTTCTGTGTGAGTTCCATCACGCCATTCTCGCGGATTCATTGCAGCTTGGTCGCGATGTTCTCCGGTAGCGCGACAACGCGCACAGGACTAGACTGGCGGATTCCATGCACAAGCAATACCCGTCATGAACATCCTCGACTCCGTCGTCACCCAGGCTGCGGCTATCACCGCCATCCGGCGTGACATCCACGCCCATCCCGAACTCTGCTTCCAGGAAAATCGCACCGCCGATGTGGTGGCGGCCAAGCTCACCGAGTGGGGCATTCCCGTGCATCGCGGCATGGGCACGACCGGCGTTGTCGGCATCGTGAAAAACGGGACCAGCGCACGCGCCGTCGGCCTTCGCGCCGACATGGACGCCCTGCCCATGCAGGAGTTCAACACCTTCACCCATGCAAGCAGGAACGCCGGAAAGATGCACGCGTGCGGTCACGATGGCCACGTTGCCATGCTGCTTGCCGCGGCGCAGCACTTCGCGAAGAACCGCAACTTCGACGGCACCGTTTATCTAGTTTTCCAGCCGGCCGAAGAAGGCGGCGGTGGCGCACGCGAAATGATCAAGGACGGGCTCTTCGAGAAGTTTCCGATGGAAGCCGTCTTCGGCATGCACAACTGGCCTGGCTACGACGTTGGAAAATTCGCAGTGAGTGCAGGCCCTGTAATGGCATCGAGCAATGAATTCAAGATCACCATTCGCGGCAAGGGCAGCCACGCAGCCTTGCCGCACAACGGCATCGATCCGGTGCCGATTGCATGTGAGATGGTGCAGGCCTTCCAGACCATCATCAGCCGCAACAAGAAGCCGATCGATGCAGGTGTGGTGTCGGTCACCATGATCCACGCCGGTGAAGCGACCAACGTTGTTCCCGACAGCTGCGAACTGCAGGGCACCGTGCGTACCTTCACCATCGAAGTGCTCGACCTGATCGAGCGGCGCATGAAGCAGATCGCCGAGCATCTGTGCGCGGCGCACGATGCCCAGTGTGAATTCGAATTCCATCGCAACTATCCGCCAACCATCAACTCAGCAGCAGAAGCGCAGTTCTCCCGTGAAGTGCTGGCATCGATTGTCGGTGCACATAACGTGGTGGAGCAGGAACCCACGATGGGCGCAGAAGACTTTGCGTACATGCTGCAAGCAAAGCCGGGCGCTTATTGTTTCATCGCCAATGGCGACGGCTCCCACCGCGAAATGGGCCACGGTGCAGGCCCCTGCATGCTGCACAACCCGAGTTATGACTTCAACGACGAACTGATTCCGCTCGGCGCGACGTATTGGGTGCGTCTGGCGCAAGAGTGGCTCGCGCAAGTGCGCGCATGATGGGCGCGGACACACGGCACGCACGCGACGCATTCTCATCGTCCTACGCGCAGGCCCGCACGCGGTTTATCGAAGCAGCCGCTGGTGCGGGGTTGCGTGTCGAAAGCAGGCTCCATCCCCAAAAGGGTCGCGATGGCGAAGAGTTGGCGATGGACATTGCGTGCGATGGGCAGGCTGGTGCGTCGAGCCTGCTGGTGCTGTCCAGCGCTTGTCATGGTGCAGAGGGATATTGCGGCAGTGGGGTGCAGGTTGCTGCGTTGACCGATGCCCAGTGGCGCGAACATGCGCGAAGCAAAGGCGTCGCGGTGTTGTACGTTCATGCGCTCAATCCGTACGGCTTCTCGCACCAAAGCCGCGTGACGCACGAAAACATCGATCTCAACCGGAACTTCCAGGACTTCAGCAAGCCGCTGCCGGTCAACAAGGCCTATCGGGAAATTGATTCGTTGTTGCTGCCGCCAGGGTGGCCGCCCACCGCCGAAAACGCAGCGTTGTTGCAGGCCTATATCGACCGGGTGGGCGTGCCCGCCTATCAGGCTGCGATCTCCCAGGGCCAGCATGAATTTCCGGATGGCATGTTCTTCGGTGGCAGCAGGCCGTCGTGGAGCAACACGACGCTGCGAGATGTACTGCGGGCATACGGAAAGCGCGCGTCCCGCATCGGCTGGATCGACATCCACACCGGGCTGGGTCCGACCGGACACGGCGAGCGAATTTTTGCTGGACCGGACGACGCAGCAACGGTGGCGCGTGCAAGGCGCTGGTGGGGCGGCAGCGGACGCACCCCTGTCACGTCGTTCTACGATGGTTCATCGACGTCTGCATTCCTCACAGGCCTGATGTGGAACGCGGCGCGCGAAGAATGCCCACAAGCCGAGTTCACGAGCATCGCCCTTGAGTACGGTACCGTACCGTTGCTCGAGACAATGCAGCGCCTGCGCGCAGATCACTGGCTGCGTCTGCATCCGCAGGCCCCCGATGAATTGCGCAAGTCGATCAAGCAGGATCTGCTTGATGCGTTCTATACCGACACCGATCCCTGGAAGGAGCAGGTTCTCACCCAGGCGCGCGAGGCGATGTTCCAGGCGGTGGAGGGGTTGGCCGTCCAGCTATAACAGAGCCCGCCGGTGCGCGATTTCCAGGAGCCCATCGAAAATCAGGCCTTCAACCAGCTCGAAGTTCATCGAGATATGCGGTGACATCTTCCACCCGGCACCGCCTGTCATGATGCGCGCCGGCTCCTCGCCACAATGTGCGCGCAGGTGCTGCACCATCCGCTCGATCGCACCTGCAATTGCAAACGTGCCACCGCTTGTCAGCGCGTCGCTGGTATTGGTTGGAAACTCGCGCACGTCGCCCGTGGGTACATGCAACCCCGCAGTGCCCGACTCCAGCGCACGCAGCATGATGCCGTGACCGGGCAAGATGAACCCGCCGAGAAACTTGCCCTGCGTATCGACGGCTTCCACCGTCACCGCCGTGCCGACCATGACCACCACCATGGGACGCGGCTGCCCTTGCGCCAGCAAGCGATGCCTTGCTCCGATCATCGCGACCCAGCGGTCGGCGCCGAGCCGGGTCGGATGGTCATAGCCGTTGGACAGGCCCGCCTCGAACGTGCTGGCGACGACCCATTGAGCCGCCACGTCCCAAACCTCCTCCATCTGCTCTTCGACCCGCCGCCTGATCGCATCGGACGCAACGCAGCAGCCAATCATCCTGGACGGCCGGGGTAACGATACCCACGCGCCTTCCGAAAGCTGGTCGATGTTTTCGAGGAATTCGGCGCCGTTCGCGAGCGGCACAGCTCCCGGCGTGGCCTCGTCATACAGCGCCCACTTCAGGCGCGTGTTGCCCACGTCGATAGCGAGGAATGTCATGAAGAATGCGAGACCATCAGGCCGTGTCGACCTGGGCTGCCTGCAGCTGCCGGCGCAGCGTGCTCAGGCTTTCGCCCAGCGTCTTTTCCTGTGAATGAAGCTGCGCACAGTCGGCTGCAGCGTCCTTCATCGCGAGTTGCAGTTCGCGGTGACTCTCCATTGCAGCTTCGAGGGTGAACGGCTGGGACTCCCGCGCAGCGCTTACCACTTCCTGTAGCGATGCACTCCAGTTGGCGAGTCGCGCGCTTACGCCTTGCTGCAGTGCCTGGGCGAGCGCTGCGCGACGGGTGGCGGCCGCCTGTCCCTGCCGATGCACATGCTGCGCAGCGGCGCTCACTTCGCGCAGCGCCTTCAGGCGCGACACCAGGATTTCGCAGCGGACTTGGTCGTCGCGTATGAGTTTTAGCGCAACCTCATCGCCCGCTTCCGTGTGCCTCGTCTTGAGCTGGTTACGCATGTCCTGCAGCCACCGCGCGCCCTGGTCCTGCACTTTTTCGATGGCCTTGAATTCGACTTCGAGCTCCAGCAGGGTCAGGTCGGACGTGGTCGCCTGAGACTGGTGCTGCTGCTGCGTTTTCCGGATTTCATCGGTCAGCGGCATTGCCGCTTCCTGCAGGCGCTCAAAGCGCGAGGCGAACTCTTCGGTCGCCGACTTTGCCTTGCCGGTAACCCTGGCCCACAGCCCCTGGTTTTGCAGCAGCCCGAAATCAAGTTTGGGCAGCGACTTCGCCATCCGTGCAAGCTCTGTGGTCATTCCCGAGTAGTCGCGCTCCTTGCCCTGCTGCTTGAGGTCGTTTCGCAGTTCTGCGATGCGCTTGACATGCTGGTGGGCGGCATCGGCCGCCATCTGGTTCAGCCATGCCGCCGGTGATGCAGCCGCCTGGGGCTTGACCTGCGCCAGCTTGGCAGGGGTCATGAGGGAGGCGGTGCGGTCGTGGTCTTCCATGTGCAGGCAAACTGTGGGTCGTGCCGCAATATAAACCGTTACTTCGGCGCCTCAAATAGCACCCAGCCAGCAGGCCCGCTGGATTGCCGCCAACTTGTTGTCCACCTTGAGCTTGCCCATGGCATTGGCCAGGTGGTAATTGACGGTTCGCTCCGTGCATCGAAGCAGCACCGAGCTTTCCCGGGCCGTCAGTCCCTGGAAAGCAAGCACCAGGCACTCCCGTTCGCGCGGACTGAGCGTCGAGCGCGCGGTGGCAATGCCCCGCTTGACCAACGGCCAGATGTTCAGGGCAGACCAGGCAAGGGACGCGGCTTCGGCGCGGTCATTGAGCTCGCGCGGGCTGAACATGAAGCACTCGAATGCGCGACCGGCCGGCAGTGAAAACTCGACCCGCACCACTGTCTGAAATCCATGCGCAAGCCAAAGCAGCCGCCACCGGCTCGCGCCCAGCTGGTCGGATTTGGCAATGTGCTGCCATGCCACGAGCGGCGCGTCGGAGTCGCGCCAGGGCGCACCGAAGTCGCGGCTCTCGGCCAGGGCCTGGGCCGCATCCGCGACCAGGGGCGGATGGACCGCGACCACGTGCCTGTCCTCGCTGCTACCAAAGGGGTCGGGACCGAGCACGGCAACTGCTTCTACCGAGAACTCGCGCAGCGCGCCCACCCAATCACTGAGCAGTCCATCCAGGCTGACGCTGTCAAAGTTAACAGGTAGCTGCATCGACGTGTTTGAAAAGAACCGGGACAATAGCACGCTCCCCCACCCTCACATGATGCACCCTACGTGTCCCAAGAAAGCACCCGCGACGCCCACGCCGCGATGATGACCCCGCCATCGTCGGCGCCATCCAGGCGATCAGCGTGGTCGCAATTCGCGCGGTGGCTTCACGAGGAAGTTGTCGTCGCACCCCTGGTGCCGGTGCTTCATCCCTCGCCGTTGCGCATGAAGGGGCTGGGTCTCTTCACGCTGCTTGGACACCCGCTTTTCTGGTTCGTCTGGGCGGTGTGGCTGCCACAGCCTTACGAAAACCTGCCGCTACGCGTTCTGACTGCGACGACCGGCTTGCTCCTCATCAGCAACCGCATCAGCAGCGATCCAACGAGCCGTCTCTCGGGACAAGTGTTCACGGTGGTGTTCTGGTTCGAGCTGCCATTTCTTTTTTCCTACATGTACCTTTGCAACAGTGGCAACCAGGCCTGGCTTGCCAGCATGGCGGCGATGATCCTCACCTACTACTTCTGCACGGACTGGCGCATTGCCACGGTAGGACTCGCACTGGGGGCAGTGGTGGCTCGCCTGTGCTTTGCGATTTGGGGACCGGATGTACCGCCGATCACAGGCGACCTGCTGTGGACCAATCTCATGGTCATTGCGTTCTGCGTGAGCATGGGAATGCTGCTGGGCGTTTCGTCTGCCAACCTGCGACGCGAACATCTCGCGCACACACTCACGACCATGGGGATCATGGCGCACGAGCTGCGCACTCCACTCGCCACGATGGCACTCATCGGCGATGCCGTCCGCGGCGCTGATAGGCACCCTCAACCCGCAGCGGGGGAGCAACTCGATCAGCTGTCCACACGCCTGCACATGCTGGTTCGCAACATGAACCACCAGATCGACATGCAGATTGCCAATGCGCGCCTCACGCGATTGCCAGGTCTGAAGGAAGCAGTCTCGGCTGCCGGGCTCGTGCGAGATGCGGTGGCCGACTATCCCTTCAGAAGCACACGCGAGCGCGAGTCGGTTCGCCTGAGCGTCTCGCGGGACTTCCGTTTCCAGGGCTCGCAGGCGCTTTTTTCCCAGGTACTGGACAACCTCATGAAGAACGCCCTCCGATCGCTGGCCGCAGCCGGCAACGCAAGCGAGCCGGGCGACCTCACAATTCATGTAGAGGCTGCGGGAGACAAGGGTCGCATCATCTTTTCGGACAAGGGGGTGGGGGTCGCTCACGAGATGCAGCCAAGAATCTTCGAGCCATTTTTTTCTACCTACAGCGGCACTGGCCATGGCCTCGGGCTTGCCTTCTGCCAGCAGGTTATTCACAGTTCGCGAGGGACCATCCGCGTCAAGTCCGAACCGGGGCAGGGCGCTACGTTCATCATCGAATTGCCGATACCCAACTAGGGCCTGGTAACAAGCCCTAACCATCCACCTGCGCCCGAACTGCGGACATCCCATGAGCTTTCCCCTCTTTCATCGCCCGGGAACCGTCGTCTTTCTCGATGATGATCCCGACTATCTCGAAATGCTGGCGATGGTGCTTCCACGGCAATGGCACGTGAAGCTCTTCTTGCGGCCCGTCGAGTGCATCAACTATTTGCAACAGGAGCCGCCGTTCTGGGAAGCGGACGCGTGGAACCAGCAGCAACTCATTGACCAGTGGCGTGCCGGCAAGCCGCTGATTCCGCAGGTGCTCGGATACTGGTCCAGGTACACCGAACGCTACGCTCTCACGCGTGTGTGCGTAGTGGACTATTCGATGCCGGCGATGGATGGCCTCACCGCGCTGGGCGAACTGGTGGACTGGCCGGGTTCGCGGGTGCTCCTGACAGGTCAGGCAGATGAACAGGTTGCCGTGCGTGCATTCAACCGGGGTCTTATCGACCAGTTCATCGCCAAACAGACACCGGATATTTCCCGCCGCCTGATCGACGCAGTCGAGCATTTGCTCGGCACCCCGAATGCCCGTCATGCGCAAACCTGGCGTGTCACGCTCAGCCCGCATCAGAACGCCCTCTTGCGGATGCCATCCATCAGCCGGGATCTGCTTGCGATCGCCACGAAGAACTGGGTCGAACATGTGGTGATCGGCGCGCCTTTCGGCGTGCTCGGCATGGACGCTGCGGGCAAGGTGAGCTGGCTGCAGCTGGAAGCTCCAGAGACCCTGGCTGCGCTCGGTGAGCTTGCCGAACTCGAGGGCCTCAGTGCCGTGCAGCTCGAAGATATCCGGGCGGGCCGGAAGCTGGCCGACCTCGAGTTGCGCCAGGCCCTGGGTCGCACCGAACCCCTCCAGCTGGCGACTGCGTTCCAGGTCGGGCAGGATAACGCGCTCGTGGGCGCGCTGTTTGCTGTGGACCCGTCTCATTGCCCCAATCCGGTCAACGGCTACACGGGCTGGCTGGCCCGCCAGGACCGGCGCAACGTGCAGGGTTGATCCGCCAGAAACACCCTCACCCCGCAAGTGGTGTGCGTTGACGGACCGCGCGGCCGCGGCGCGCGATGGGCCAGTCCCACGGTTTGAGCAGGGGTGCGATTTCGCGTGCGACTCCTTCGACATGGGACAGTTCAGCCTGGGTCAGCCCCGCGCTCAATGTGAGTCGCACCATCGCCCGATTCTTGCTGGTGGCCGGCGCGCAGAAAATGGACCCGACAACGCCCCGTTCCTCCAGGTGGTCACGAAGCACCATCGCCGCCGACTCCCCTCCCGCTTCCAGCGAAATGATCTGCTCACTGCCCTGATGGATGGGATACCCCGCATCCGCAAGGCTGGCGCGCAGCCGCCTGGTGTTGGCATGCAGGCGTTCCCGCGCATCGTCGGCCTTGCGGACCACGTCCAGAGTCGCGGCAAGCCCGGCAACTTCGTGGAGGAGCAGGCAGGAGCTGAAAATGTTGGGGAAGGCTGAAATCAGCACGTAGTAGCGCATGCTGGCCGGTGCCGTGAAAAATCCTGCGCGCCCGGCGAAAGCCTTGGCCAGGCTCGCGGTAATGAAATGGACCCGATGCGTGAGACCGAGTTGGGCGCAAAGTCCGGCGCCTTGCGGCCCATGCGTGCCCAGGGAATGGGATTCATCGACAACAAGGGTTGCGCCGTGTTTTTCGGCGACCTCGACAATCGCTAGCAGGGGGCACAGCGCCCCCGTGGTGCTGTAGACCGAGTCCACGACCACAACGCCGGGCCCATGGATTCCAAGCATCCGGTCAAGATGTGCAGGGTCGTTATGGCGAAAAGCATGGGAGGGCGCCCTGGCAGCCCGCGCGCCTTCCCAGAGCGACATATGAGCAAGTCCGTCGAGGTAAACCGGCGTCTGCTCATCGGCAATGATTTGCAGCAGCCCGATATTGGCCGCGTAGCCCGACTGGCAGAGAAACCCGTCTTGCTTGCGAAGCCACCGCGCCATCGCCATTTCGAACGCATGGGCCGGGTGGTCACCCAGAAGAAACACACCCGACTGCACGACGGCATTCGTGTCCTGACGCAGCGCATTGACCTGGGCCGTGACTATGTCGGGATGGCCCGTGACTCCGAGGTAATCATTTCCATCCAGTCGGACGGCGCCCGGTCCACTCGTCTTTCCGTGCAGGACAAACTTGCCGCCCCACTGCTCTTTCCAGCGCGCACTGAACTCGCGGTCGATCCGGTTTCGCAGACCCTCGGGCAGGACCGGCTCAGACGCTGGGTTGGGGGCTGAGAACGACTCCTGGGGAGCGACGACTTCCATATGGCACCTATTTATCAATACTGGTGCCCTAGATTGAAGAGGTAATCGCGTATCGGCGCGCTTCAACCCCTGTCAACATTGACAGGGGTGCTTGTAAAGGCGTCAGCTTGTAGCAGGAATACTACAAGAAAATGAGTAATTAATGCTTAAGAGCAGTAGTCCAAAAGGCTCTCAAATGAGCTTCCCGTGGCACTGTTTGTATTTCTTGCCACTCCCGCATGGGCAAGGTTCGTTGCGACCCACACGCGGCAAATCGGCTGCGGACGCCGCCAGCCCCATCAACCCACCGGCTGCCTGGGTGCGGGTGGTTGACTGATCCACGGTGGTTTCAACATCGCCAGTCTCCGTGGGCGCCGTGTAAGTCACGTTCGAGATGCGTTCAGCGCGGCTTTCCAGGTCCTCGGCGGCCTGCTCCAGCTGCTCACCGGACTGCACCTGGACCGTCATCAACGTCTTCGTGACTTCGTTCTTGACCGAATCGAGCAGCTGGCCGAAGAGCTCGAACGCCTCGCGCTTGTATTCCTGTTTGGGCTGCTTTTGCGCGTAACCCCGAAGGTGGATACCCTGGCGCAGGTAATCGAGCGCGGCTAGATGTTCGCGCCAATGGGTGTCGATGCTTTGCAGCAGGACAACCCGCTCGAACTGGGTGAAGTTTTCGGGTCCGACCTGCTGCACCTTGGCGTCGAACGCGTCGTTGGCCGCCTTGAGGATGGTCTCCAGCAAGTCCTCGTCGGTAATGCTGCTGGACTCCTGAACGGCCTTTTGCAGTGAAAGCTCGATCTTCCACTCGTTGGCCAGCACCGTCTCCAGACCCGGCAGGTCCCATTGTTCCTCGACCGTCTCGACAGGCACGTACTGATGCGTGAGATCGGTGAAGCAGCCTTGCCGCAGGGAGGCGATCTGTGCGCCGAGATCGGTGGCGTCAAGGATGTCGTTGCGTTGCTGGTAGATCACCTTGCGCTGGTCGTTCGACACATCGTCGTATTCGAGCAGCTGCTTGCGAATATCGAAGTTGCGCGCCTCAACCTTGCGCTGGGCACTTTCGATGCTGCGCGTGACGATGCCCGCCTCGATGGCTTCACCGTCGGGCATCTTCAGCCGTTCCATGATGGCCTTGACACGGTCGCCCGCAAAGATGCGCATCAGCGGATCATCCAGGCTCAGGTAGAAACGCGATGACCCCGGGTCGCCCTGGCGTGCAGACCGGCCGCGAAGCTGGTTGTCGATGCGGCGGCTCTCGTGGCGCTCGGTCGCGATGATGCGAAGGCCGCCCAGACTCTTGACTGCGTCGTGTTCCTTTTGCCAATCGTCACGCAGCTGCGCGATGCGCGACGCCTTGGTCCCTGCATCGAGTGACTCATCGAGCTCGATTGCCTCCACCGCTTTCGAAATGTTGCCACCCAGCACGATGTCGGTGCCGCGGCCGGCCATGTTGGTGGCAATGGTGATCATCTTCGCACGCCCGGCCTGCGCCACGATTTCGGCTTCGCGTGCGTGCTGCTTGGCGTTGAGCACCTGGTGTGGAAGGTTCGCCTTGTTGAGCAACTCGTCGATGATTTCGGAATTCTCGATGGACGTCGTGCCCACCAGCACCGGCTGCCCTCGCTCGTAGCACTCGCGTATGTCCTGGATTGCCGCTTCGTACTTCTCGCGGTTCGTCTTGTACACGCGGTCGAGCTGGTCTTGCCGCTGGTTGGGCCGGTTCTGCGGAATCACCATGGTTTCCAGGCCATAGATTTCCTGGAACTCGTACGCTTCGGTATCGGCCGTGCCGGTCATGCCTGCGAGCTTTTTGTACAGACGGAAATAGTTCTGGAAGGTGATCGACGCAAGCGTCTGGTTCTCGGGCTGGATCGACACGCCTTCCTTGGCTTCGACGGCCTGGTGCAGTCCATCGCTCCAGCGCCGGCCCGACATCAGCCGGCCTGTGAACTCGTCGACGATGACGACTTCACCGTCTTGCACGACATAGTGCTGGTCGCGGTGATAAAGGTGGTTGGCCCGCAGCGCTGCATTGAGGTGATGCATGAGCGTGATGTTGGCCGGGTCGTAGAGCGATGCGCCTTCGGGAATGAGGTTCAGGTTGAAGAGGATGCGCTCGGCATTCTCGTGGCCCTGCTCGGTGAGAAAGACCTGGTGCGTCTTCTCGTCCACCGTGAAATCGCCTGCACGGATGATGCCTTCGCCCGTGCGCGGATCGGCTTCGCCTTCCTGTTGGGTCAGAAGCGGCACCACGCCGTTGATCGCGATGTAAAGGTCCGTGTGGTCCTCGGCCTGGCCGCTGATGATCAGGGGTGTGCGAGCTTCGTCGATCAGGATGGAATCGACCTCATCCACGATCGCGTAGTTGAGGCCGCGCTGCACGCGGTCGGCAACTTCATAGACCATGTTGTCGCGCAGGTAGTCGAAGCCGAATTCGTTGTTGGTGCCGTACGTGATGTCCGAGCGATAGGCCGCCTGCTTATCTTCGCGCGACATGTTCGGCAGGTTCACGCCGACGGTCAGGCCCAGGAAGTTATAGACCTTGGCCATCCACTGCGCATCGCGATTGGCAAGATAGTCGTTGACGGTCACGACATGAACGCCCTTGCCCGTGAGTGCGTTCAGGTAAACCGGAAGCGTTGCAGTAAGCGTCTTGCCTTCACCCGTGCCCATTTCGGCGATCTTGCCGTTATGCAGGGCCATGCCGCCTTGCATCTGCACATCAAAGTGGCGCATCTTCATCGCGCGTCGTGAGGCTTCGCGCACGACGGCAAACGCATCTTCAAGCAGCGCGTCCAGTGTCTCGCCGTTCCCAAGGCGTGCCTTGAATTCGTCCGTCTTGGCCCTGAGCTCGTCGTCGCTCAACTTCTCTAACTGCGGCTCCATGGCGTTGATGCGATCGGCGGCCTTGCGGTATTGCTTGAGCAGGCGGTCGTTGCGGGAACCGAAAATTTGTGTGAGGAGGTTCTTGGCCATCGATGCGAAGCGGCTTGCCGCAGCCACGGGGGTGCGGCAGGACAGCGCGATTCCCTATTTGTTGTCAGGAGTCAAGGTGGGGGCGCCTTCAGCCAATCCAAGGCCGAAAGCAGCGCGGAACCGGCGATTTTACCTGCCGATGCCCGGCTGCTGTGGTGCTTGGGACGGCGTTGATGCCAACTTGGCAACCTGGTTGCCATGTGCATGCGGCAAGTTGCTGCCGGCCATGAGGAATTTCTGCGGGTCCTGGGGGATGCCTTGCACCATCACCTCGAAATGAAGGTGAGGCCCGGTCGAGCGTCCGGTGGTTCCGACCTCTGCAATCTTTTGTCCGCGCTTGACGAAATCACCGGTCTTCACCCAGGTGCGCGACGCATGCGCATACCGGGTCACGAGGTTGTTGCCATGGTCGATTTCAACCATGTTTCCATAAGCAAAATGGTATTCCTGCGTAACCACGACGCCGCCCGCAGCGGCCAGTATCGGCGTGCCAGGCTCGGCCTGGAAGTCCAGGCCGGTGTGCAATGCAGAACGGCCGGTAAAGGGATCTACGCGCCAGCCGAACGAAGAGCCGAGCTGGCCGCCCTTGAGCGGTTGCTGCGTAGGGATCATCTTGCTGCGAATGTGCTGGTCAAAAAGACGCGACTCCATCACCGTCATCACATCGGTGTGACGGCCGGTGAGCTTTTCCAGGTCATCCATGGTGGCCTGCAGCTCCAGTATCGAAAGCGGCCGCCCCGAGACCAGTACGCCGCCCTGCCCCGAAGGCACTTTCAGGTCAGCAGTGTTGATGCCGGCAAGACCCGACACCCTTTCGCCCAGAGATTCGAGCTGCACCATGCGCGCCTGCATTTCACCCAGCTTGCGCGCCATGACATCGAGGTTTTCGCGCATGAACCGGTCCCGTTGCGCGAACTCATCCTTGACCACGAGCCTGACCAGCGTGCCGACGATGGGCCAGCCCTCGCGGGCGCCCTTGAGAAAAACCCAGTGATACATGCCCGCGGCCAGCACCATCATCACCAGCGAAAGCCCGGCGATCGCGGCCATCAGCTTGGTGCCGCTCAGGTGCACGGCGCGGCTCTTGGCCAGCCACGCATCCGTGATAATGAAATTCACTGTAATCCCCTCACGTCAGCTTTTTAGAATTCATTCCACCGACCCATGGACCGCCGCCCTTCGGACCGCCGCCTGCATCCCGTTTCGCTCCAGCAGGCCGCCGGAGAATCGCCAATGCTCGCGCAACTTGCGCAACTCGCCCGCGAATCAGGCGAGCGACTCAAGGCGGTGGAACTGCTGATACCCGCACCGCTGCGCTCCGCCATCCGTCCCGGTCCCATCGATGGCGAGGCCTGGTGCCTGCTGGTGGACACCAGCGCCGGGGCCGCCAAACTGCGACAGGTGGTTCCGGCCCTGATAGCTCATCTGCGAGCCCGGGGGACGCAGGTTAACTCAATTCGCCTGAAGGTCGAAGTACCCGGAAAGTAAACATTCTCCGGCCTCGCGCAAGCCGGCAGGCGCGCGTCAAGACGATCCAGACGATTTCGGGCCGTCGTTCTGCCCCTCGATCACGCCGCGGTATTCCAGCTTGCCGCGCACCTTGGCCCGCGGGTGAATGTCCAGCACATCGTCATAGCTTGCATCGCCCAAAAGCGTGCCCGACCCGGTGATTTCAAGCGACTTGCGGGCGACCACGGACCCGCTGACCTTGCCTTCGATGTAGATGTAGTCCGCCTCCAGCCGGGTGTTCTGCACGACGCCGGTGGCGCCGATGTGGATCGTGCCGCCTTCGCCGAACATGATGTTGCCCTCAAGCACACCGTCAATCTTGATGCCCAGATCGAGCGGCGACTGGAAGTGCCCGGTGAACACGGCGCCTTCGGCTACCAGACTCGAAATCGCCGAAAGCCTTTCCACGGGCACGAGGCGGGGCGCGGTCGGTTGCGGTTTGCTGCTCATTTTTTCTCCTCTGGAGTTAGGTTTCGAGTCAATGACGGTTTCAGGACGATATCTTCAGGTGTGATCCGCAGGGACGGCCTATCGGGTTGCCAACCTGCCGGCACATGCCCCAGCAAAGCGGCGACGAGCACCGGTAGACACCATCTCGTGATCAGCCACTCGAACCATCGCCAGGTTCGGCGGCGCAGGCTTACGCGGCTGTCGCGGTGCCAGCTCGCCCGCAGCGCCGCCTGGCGCAACATCTCGCTTGAGGGAACGCCCTGCACGGCGGGTGTCAGCGTGCAAGGAGAAGGCCCGGGGCGACTCTGCGGGGGCGACACTCGCTCATGGCGTCATCCCCGTGTCCGGGTCCAGGTCTGTTGGCGCTGAAGAGGCTGTTTCAACCGGAGGCGGGGCGGCAACGATTGCCGGGGCAGCTTGCGAAGGTGCGCCTGACGACTTGGCGGGCGCCCGCTCAAGCGTCGCATTCAGGTCGCTGCCATTGACCTGCAGGCGAAAGTAGCGAACGTGCCCGGAAACATTGGCCGAATCGTGGAGTGACACTGAGCCGCCAGTCGCATCGAGCAGCCCTTCGGTGCGTCCCATCACCGAGATCTGGTCGGCCACGATGTCGCCCTTGACATGGCCGGTTTCGGTGACGACCACCGTGATCTTCGCATCGGCTGCCTGGGTGAGGTTGCCCTGCACGCGACCCTTGACGGTGCAGACCCCGGTGAGTACCGCGTTGCCTTCGAAATTCAGGCCGTCAGCGATTTCGCTTTTTGAAAGGCTCGAATCATCTGACTTTCCGCCGGACTGACCCTCGCCAGACGAGCCCCCAAGCACCGGCATTTTTCTAGCCTGCCCCGGCATCTTGATGCCCAGTGGCACCACGGGTGGACTGCCCGGTCGATCCTCGCTGTGGTCTTGAGCGTCGTCTTGCTTCGTGTTTCGCGTGTCGGACATGGCGAGAACCCTTTTTGTCAATTTCAAACGTTGCCGGACTGATATTTCGCTTGGGACGCCGAGACAATGGGCACGACCCGGTCATCGAGCACGGGCAGTGACCGTTCTGCACGAAGCGTCGTGAAAGGTCCCTGCAGGTCTGCTCCCTCATAGAGCATCAGGTGGTGGGCGGTGAGCATGCCCGTCGTCACGCCGGTGTTGGCGACATAAAGGGTGCCCAGGCATTCCACCAGGGTTTCCTGGGGATCGGCCCCGAGTTCGCCGAGTTGACCGAAGACGTACATGTCACCCAGCACCCTGATCTTTCCCTTGATCACACCGCCGATCCAGACGATGACTCGGCCGTTCACCTGGACATCGCCGCCCAGTCGACCTTGCACCAGCAGTCCGCCCTCAAATAAAAGATCGCCTGCCAGGCTCGTGCCTTGCGCAACTCGATTGACCACATTCATCGCTACCGGATCGATCGTCAGAACGTCTTCGGATTGCTTCATGCGGTGGCGCCTGCGCTCGGCCTCAGAGGTAGTAGAAGGTCCATGCCAGCGCGACAATCAGTTCCAGCGCGAGCAGGCCAAGGCCGGCTCCTGCCAGCAACAACCCATTGCGTTCGAGCCAAAGCCTCGCGGCAGATGGCCGCTCACGCGCGCGACCCACCCATTCGGCCTCGCTGCGAAGGAGTACCCATTCAGCCCAGTTGCGGCCCGGGATGCGGCGAGAGTCACGCATATCAATGGCAACCCCCGTCGCTGCGTAATCACGTGGCTGGGCTCGCTTGCCCAGCACCACGCTCAGCGGAGGGCCAACGATCGAGTAGGTGAAGTTGAGGTCGGTCGGGTCCAAGGGACATGCCTTCGGTACCGATCAGTCTGGCTGCAACGATTCGCGAATCAGCCTGGTGCCAGGCCCGGCGTGCGCGACGGGCGACGGGCATCGTGCAGCAGGCGCTCGATGGGCACGAGGTCATCGTCGATCTTGCGAATCGCGCTGTAGTAGCGATATCGCTGGACGCGGTCAGTCTCGGACGCGAGCTGGACGCGGATGGCGTTGGCCTCGGCTCTGAGACGGTCGGCCTGCTCCCGGAGGGCGACCGCCTCCTCCTGTCTCATGTCCAGAGGTGGATTCGGACGCTTGCCGATCTGGTCGAGCCAGGAGCCGTATTCGCGAGTAGCGCAGGCTGGAAGCAACGCCACGAAGGAAAGCAGGAGAAGTAATTTCTTCATGGTGAGCCTGGTTGAATGGTGCCGATTATCGGATTCGAACTGATGACCTACCGCTTACAAGGCGGTTGCTCTACCAACTGAGCTAAATCGGCAATGGGAAAGATTCTAAAGGCGTCCCGAGTTGAACGGCGGCAGCTTGAAAAACACCTGCTATTTCACCCGCTTCAAGGCAGGCCGTGGGCCTGTTGGTGGTCGGGGCGGATCAGTGTCAGGGCCTTCGTCTCCTGCAGCCGAGTGGTCCGTGGAGACAAGTTGAACCACTTTCGGATCGTCGCTCGCAGGGGTAATACCGGCGGCCGGCACGCTCGACAGTGGGGAAGGCTTGACCGGCTCCTCACCCGCGTTTGCGGTGACGGGCACGGGGAATGCCATGCCCTGACCATTTTCACGCGCGTAGATGGCGATGACACGGCTGACAGGAACCATGATGTCGCGTGCGGTGCCTGCAAAACGAGCCTTGAACTCGATGAAATCGTTCCCCAGCTTGAGCGAACTGGTCGCATCGAAGCTGATGTTCAGAACGATCTCACCGTTCTTCACATACTCACGCGGCACCTGCACCGTGTCGTCAACCAGCACCGCGACGTACGGCGTCAGGCCGTTGTCGGTGCACCAGTCGTACAGGGCACGGATGAGGTACGGACGTGTCGAAGTGGATTCGAGTGCGTTCATTGCTGGTGGCGAGACGCTGGGAGGCCTACTTGCGCATGACCTTTTCGGACGGTGTGAGCGCTTCGATGTAGGCGGGGCGCGAGAAGATCCGCTCCGCGTACTTCAGCAGCGGCGCTGCATTCTTGGACAGCTCGATGCCGTAGTAATCCAGGCGCCACAGCAGGGGCGCAATCGCGACGTCGAGCATGGAGAAGTTGTCACCCAGCATGTACTTGTTCTTGAGGAACACAGGAGCGAGCTGCGTCAGGCGATCGCGGATGTGCGAGCGCGCTTTTTCCAGCAACTTCTCGTTACCCTTGGAGGCGCGCGACTCGAGCGTACTCACGTGAACGAACAGTTCTTTCTCGAAATTGAGCAGGAAGAGGCGGACCCGTGCACGATCAACTGGATCGCCGGGCATCAGCTGGGGATGCGGGAAACGCTCGTCAATGTATTCGTTGATGATGTTCGACTCGTACAGGATCAGGTCACGCTCGACCAGTATGGGGACTTGCCCATACGGGTTCATGACGTTGATGTCTTCCGGCTTGTTGTACAGATCGACGTCGCGGATCTCGAAGTCCATGCCCTTTTCGAACAGCACGAAACGACAGCGGTGGGAGAAGGGGCAGGTGGTTCCCGAATACAGCACCATCATGATGGAGGCTCCTAAATCAAAGTGAAAACACGGTCGGGCGAAAGCCGGACCGTGCTCAGGGACGCGAAACCGGCTTTTTAAGGCCGGACCGCGTTGTCAGTGGATATCTTTCCAGAATGCCGCGTTCAGTCTCCAGGCGATCACGGTAAAGACACCCAGAAACAGCAGGACCCAGACGCCGACACGCACCCGCGTGTTTTGCGCCGGCTCAGCCATCCACTGCATGTATCCGACGAGGTCGCCCATCGCTTGGTCATATTGCAAGGGAGTCATCGTGCCTGGTGTGATCTGCTTCCAGCCGGTAAGAACCTGGGCGTTCTGTCCATGGACTTTCCGGGTTTCGAAAACCGGTTGACGCTCACCCTGGAGTTCCCACAACACGTGCGGCATGCCGACACTTGGGAATGCGAGATTGTTCCAGCCGGTGGCCTTTTCAGGGTCACGGTAGTAGGTGCGAAGGTAGGTGTAGAGGTAGTCAGCACCGGTGCCGCTATGACTTGAACGCGAGCGGGCCACCAAAGTCAGGTCGGGTGGATTCGCGCCGAACCATTCCTTGGCCTGCTTCGGATCAATCGCGGCCTTCATTGTGTCGCCGACCCGGGCGGTCGAGAACAGCATGTTTTCCTTGATCTGCTGCTCGGTCAGGCCGATATCCGTCAGGCGGTTGTAGCGCATGAACGCCGCCGAATGGCAGTTAAGGCAGTAGTTCACGAACAACTTGGCGCCGTTTTGCAGCGCGGGAAGATCGTTTGTTTTCTGCGGCGCCTTGTCCCAGACGATGGTGTCACCGCCTGCAGCCTGCGCGCCGGCGGCAAACCCAAGCGCAACGATGAGAGTGAGGAAGAATTTTTTCATTGTCATGGCTCGCTGCTTCAGTGACCAGCGAAGGTGATGCGGTCAGGCACTGGCTTGAATTTGCCCTTGCTGCTCCACCATGGCATCAACAGGAAGAAGCCGAAATAAAAGAGCGTGCCGGCCTGCGAGATGCGCGTGCCGAGATCCGTCACCGGCTGAACGCCGTAGTAGGCGAGGACGATGAAGTTCACGACGAAGACGCCGTAAACCCACTTGTGCCAGTCGGGACGATAGCGGATCGACCTCACCTCGCTCTTGTCCAGCCATGGAAGGAAGAACAGGATGATGACCGCACCGCCCATGACAAGCACACCCCAGAACTTCGCGTCGATGCCTTGCAGCAATTGCACGCCGGTGAAGCCGAAAGCGCCGAACATCCAGAGGAATGCAACCGCGATCACCAGCAGGGCGATCTTGATCGCCGCTGCAGCACGGGTCCTGAGCAATACGAAGCCCACCGCCAGCACCAGGATTGCCGAGAGGACGTACATCATCTCGGTGGTGATGGCCCGGAGCATCGAGTAGTACGGCGTGAAGTACCAGACCGGGGCGATGTGCGCAGGCGTCTTGAGCGGATCGGCCGGGATGAAGTTGTTGTACTCCAGGAAGTAGCCACCCATCTCGGGCGCGAAGAAGATGATCGCGGTGAACACCATCAGGAATACGCCCACACCGAAGATGTCATGCACCGAGTAATACGGATGGAACGGAATGCCGTCCATCGGTGTGCCGTCCGGATTGCGCGGCGCGTTCGGACCCTTGATCTCGATACCATCGGGATTGTTGGAGCCGACGTCGTGCAAGGCCAGGATGTGCGCAGCCACCAGGCCGAGCAACACCAGCGGCACGGCAATGACGTGGAAGCTGAAGAAGCGATTGAGCGTTGCGTCGCTCACCACATAGTCGCCGCGAATCAGCAGCGCGAGATCAGGGCCGACGAACGGAATAGCGGAGAACAGGTTCACGATGACCTGTGCGCCCCAGTAAGACATCTGCCCCCAGGGGAGCAGGTAGCCCATGAAGGCTTCAGCCATCAGCACCAGGAAAATCGCGCAGCCAAAGACCCAAACCAGCTCACGCGGCTTGCGATAGCTACCGTAAATCAGTCCGCGGTACATATGCAGGTACACGACCACGAAGAATGCCGAGGCGCCAGTTGAGTGCATGTAGCGCACCAGCCAGCCCCAGGGCACGTCCCGCATGATGTATTCGACGGACTCGAACGCCTTGGCGGCGTCGGGCTTGTAGTGCATCACCAGGAAAATACCGGTGACGATCTGGATCACCAGCACCAGCAGAGCCAGTGAACCGAAGAAATACCAGAAGTTGAAGTTTTTCGGAGCGTAGTACTCCGACAGGTGGTTCCTGTAGGCGGCTCCAGCCGATGGAAACCGGTTATCGAACCAGTTCGCC
Source organism: Ramlibacter sp. (assembly GCA_046597415.1). Classification (GTDB taxonomy): domain Bacteria; phylum Pseudomonadota; class Gammaproteobacteria; order Burkholderiales; family Burkholderiaceae_C; genus Ramlibacter. Next base: position 12,523 of record JBKJKT010000154.1, on the reverse strand, counting down.
AGCTTGGCGCTGGCACTCGCGTTGGGAGAGATTTCCTTGAATTCAGCCATTTAACCCTCAAGCCTTGGAGTTCTTGTCTTCGCCGATCACCAGGCGGGTGTCCGAAAGGTACATGTGCGCTGGCACCTCCAGGTTGTCAGGTGCAGGCTTGTTCTTGAACACGCGGCCGGCAACATCGAACGTGGAGCCATGGCATGGGCAGAGGAAGCCGCCTTGCCAGTCATCGGGCACCGATGGCTGCGGGCCGGGCTGGAGCTTGTCGGAGGGCGAGCAGCCCAGGTGCGAACAGATTCCGACGCCCACCCAGATTTCTGGCTTGATCGATCGGTGCTGGTTGCGCGCGTATTCGGGCGTGGGATAAGCCTTGCGCTCGGAATTCGGATCGGCCAACTGTGGCTCGGTCTTGGCGAGGGACGCCAGTTGCTCGGGCGTGCGTTTCATGATCCAGACAGGCTTGCCGCGCCATTCGACGGTAACCTTCTCACCCGGCTTGAGGGCCGAGATGTCCACTTCCACCGCGGCGCCGGCAGCCTTGGCTTTTTCGGAAGGCAGGAAGCTGCTGACAAAGGGAATGGCGACGAAGGGGGCCGCAACTGCGCCGGCACAACCAGACGCGATGAGCCACGTCCGTTTGCTGGCGTCCACTGGGGTGTCACTCATGGGGGTCCTCGAGGAATCGCTTATTGGAGTCAACCGTCGATTGTAGCGGAGCGTCTCCGGGTGACTCCATGACAGGGGCGCTATTGAACCGTTCAGTCATGACGCATACTTCGCCCCAACTGAAGAGGAAGCCACCATGGGAATGATGCAGGAGTTCAGGGAATTCGCCGTCAAGGGCAACGTCATGGATCTCGCGGTCGGCGTGATCATTGGCGCGGCCTTCGGCAAGATCGTCGATTCGCTCGTCGGCGACATCATCATGCCGATCATCGGCTCGATTTTCGGCAAGCTGGACTTCTCCAATCTTTTCATCGTGCTCGGCCAGGTGCCTGCAGGCACCGCGACAACTCTCGACGCACTGAAGAAGGCGGGCGTTCCGGTGCTGGCCTATGGCAGCTTCATTACCGTTGCCGTCAACTTCATCATCCTGGCGTTCGTGGTCTTCATGATGATCAAGCAGGTCAACCGGCTACGCCGCACCGAACCAGCCGCTGCGGTCCCAGTGGTGACGCCAGAAGACGTGGTGTTGCTGCGCGAAATTCGCGACAGCCTGCGCGGCCGCCAGGCTTCTTAGTCACCCAGCGCACGGGCGCTCATCCGCCGCGCCATCCGGAGCGCCTCGATGAGGCTGGAGGCATCGGCCCGCCCCGTACCGGCGATATCGAAAGCGGTGCCGTGGTCGGGGCTGGTGCGAATCAGAGGAAGTCCGAGCGTGACGTTCACGCCCTTCTCCACGCCCAGGTACTTCACCGGGATCAGTCCCTGGTCGTGGTACATCGCCACCACCACGTCGAACTCGCCCGATTCGCCCTTCGGGCCTCGTTTTGCGCGCGCTCGCATGAAGACGGTGTCCGGTGCGAAGGGGCCGCTTGCCGCAATTCCCTCGGCGCGGGCCGCCTCGATGGCAGGCACGATAGCCTCGATTTCCTCCCGGCCAAAGAGTCCGCCCTCACCCGCATGGGGATTGAGACCCGCCACCCCAATCCGCGGTGGATGACCGAGTTCGCGCCTGAGCGCCGCGTGGGTGATGCGAAGGGTCTCCAGCACGTTCGCCGTGGTCACTGCCGCAATCGCTTCACGAAGCGACACGTGAATGCTCACAAGCACCGTGCGAAGTTCGTCATTGGCAAGCATCATCCGCACGGGCACGTCCTGCACCGTTTTGCGCAGGAATTGCGCAGCCTCGAATTGAAGCAATTCCGTGTGGCCTGGAAACATCACGCCAGCGGCTGAAAGAGCTTCCTTGTGCAGCGGCGCCGTTACAAGTGCAGCGATCTCACCGCGAAGGGCTGAACGCGCTGCCCATGTGACGCACTGTGAAGCCAGGCGCCCTGCGTCCGCACTCACGGCGCCGAACGCAGGCAGCGAAGGCAAGGCCTCAGCAGCCTGCAGCAAGCCGATGCAGTGCGGCGGCAATTGCAGCGCCTCGCCCGGGTCGTGGATAACGGCGATGGGGATTTCCAACTTCCCCTCTGCGCAAACCGCCCTCGCCCCTCGCCGGAGCGCCGCAAGATCACCGGCAACGAACGCGCCGCGCGTTGCATCGGGCGCAGCCCTAAAGGCTTTCACAATGATCTCCGGGCCGATACCCGCAGGGTCGCCGAGAGTGATGGCTATGGGTTTCATGCGGGGTTGTCGATCTCGATGTAGCCATGCTCGATGCCCAGTTGCGCTGCGACGTGGGCCGCAACGGCGGGGGCGCCATAGCGCTCGGTGGCATGGTGACCACAGGCAAGGTATGCAACGCCGCATTCACGCGCGTAGTGTGCCTGCGGCTCGGACATTTCACCGGTGATGAATGCATCCGCACCGGCCGCGATAGCAGACTCGAAGTACCCCTGGGCGCCGCCCGTGCACCACGCGATTCGACGAATCGCTCTGGGCTCGTTTTCCACCCACCGCACCGCCCCCCCGAGCAAGGCCTCGACATGCGAAGCGAGCGCGGCTGCGCTGGCAAATTCGCCCCCCTCCGCACGCTGCCCGATGAATCCCAGGTCCTGCTCGCCAAAATGCCCGTCGGCCACCAGTCCAAGCTTCTGCCCGAGCTGCGCATTGTTCCCAAGTTCCGGATGAGCATCCAGCGGCAGGTGGTAGGCAAACAGGTTGATGTCGTGGGCCAGGAGCAGCGAAAGGCGTTGCTTCATCCATCCGGTAACCCGGCCATCCTGACCGCGCCAGAACAGGCCGTGGTGCACAAAGATGGCATCGGCCTCCTGCGCAATTGCCGCCTCGATCATGGCGCGACTCGCCGTCACCCCGGAGACGATCCGGCGCACCTCATCGCGCCCTTCGACCTGCAACCCGTTGGGTCCGTAATCCTTGAACCGTGCAGGCTGGAGCAGGCCGTCGAATGCCTGCAGGAGCTGTTGTGAACTAGCCATGGGCGGATTGTGTCGCACAAGCCAAACTCTCAAACATCACGCTCCCGGGTCGCTCCTCATCCGTGCGCGAGCCTTACACTTGTGCCAACTTTTTCTCTTGCCCCACCATGCGCCGCATCTGGTTGCTTTTTGCCCAGGCCGTCACCGTCCTGCTCGCCGCTTATTTTGTCGTCGGAACCTTGAAACCCGAGTGGCTCGAACGCACAGCTCCGGGTGCTGGCCGGGTGTCGCTGGTCGAGGCGCCTGCCGCGACCGTTACCGGCCCGCCACCTCCGGGTAGTTTCCGGCAGGCCGCGCAGCGTGCCTCAGCAGCAGTCGTGAGCATCAACACCAGCAAGGCCGCCGATCGCAGCCCCAAGGCGAATGATCCGTGGTTTCGCTTCTTCTTCGGCGAACCGGGCAGCCAGCCGCAAGCAGGTCTTGGCAGCGGCGTCATCATCAGCAACGACGGCTACATCCTCACCAACAACCATGTCGTAGAAGGCGCGGATGAGATCGAGGTCGTTCTGGCCGATAGCCGCAAGGTCAAAGCCAAGGTCATGGGAACCGACCCGGACACCGATCTGGCCATCCTGAAAATTTCAATAGACCGGTTGCCTGTCATCACACTGGGCAATTCGGATGCGTTGCAAGTGGGCGACCAGGTTTTGGCCATCGGCAACCCGTTCGGCGTCGGCCAGACGGTGACGAGCGGCATCGTCAGCGCGCTGGGCCGCAACCAGTTGGGGATCAACACCTTCGAGAACTTCATCCAAACCGATGCGGCCATCAATCCCGGCAATTCGGGCGGCGCCCTGGTGGACGTCAACGGGCACCTGATGGGCATCAACACCGCCATCTATTCCCGTTCGGGCGGCAGCATGGGCATCGGCTTCGCGATTCCTGTCTCGACGGCCAAACTGGTGCTGGAAGGCATCGTGAAGGACGGGGTCGTGCGTCGCGGCTGGATCGGCGTGGAGCCGGCCGACCTGTCGCCTGAATTGAGGGAAACGTTTGGTGTGAAGGCCAGGCGCGGCGTACTCATCACGGGTGTACTGCAAAACGGGCCCGCGGCACAAGCCGGTGTGCGCCCGGGCGATGTGATCGTCGAAGTCGCCGGCAAGGAGATCGCGAACGTGTCCGAGCTTCTGTCGAGCGTTGCCGCGCTCAAGCCGGGAACTCCGTCAAAGTTCAAGGTCTTGCGCCGTGACGATTCCGAAGAGCTGAACGTGACGCCGGGGCTCAGGCCAAAGCCGACGCGACCGCCCCAGTTCCAGCAGCGCTAGCAATCAATCGGTCGAGGCTGTCGACTCTTCCGGCGCCTTGGTGTGCTTGATGAAGATGGTGGCGGCCCAGATACCCACCTCGTAGAGCAGGCACATTGGCACTGCCAGGGCCAGCTGCGACACCACATCGGGCGGGGTGATGATGGCAGCGATGATGAATGCGAGCACCACGAAGTAGCCGCGAAATTCCCTGAGTTTTTCCACGGTGACGATGCCCATGCGAGCCAGCACCACCACCACCACCGGCACCTCGAAAGCGAGGCCGAACGCGATGAACATCGTCATCACGAAACTGAGGTACGCCTCGATATCCGGCGCTGCAGTGATGCTTTTGGGCGCAAAGCTCTGGATGAACGAGAAGACCTGCCCGAAGACAAAGTAATAACAAAACGCAACGCCAATGAAAAACAGCAGCGTGCTGGAGATCACCAGCGGCATCACCAGCTTCTTTTCGTGCGAGTAAAGCCCGGGCGCCACAAATGCCCAGGCCTGGTACAGCACCACCGGCAGTGCAATGAGGAACGCACTCATCAGCAAAATCTTCAACGGCACCAGAAATGGCGAAATCACCGAAGTCGCGATCAGGGTGGCGCCCTTCGGCAGATGGGCGATCAGCGGCGCGGCCAGGATGTCGTAGAGCGCGCCCGGGCCGGGGTACATGAACAGGACAGCCGCCACGAGGCCGACCGCGATCATCGCCTTGATCAGGCGGTCACGCAGTTCGACGAGGTGGGCGACGAAGGGCTGCTCGGTGCCCGCGAGCTCGTCTTCTTTGTTCGTGTCCATCAATTGAATTTATGCGGGCGGTAGCGGGCGACTCGGGCCGCGCCAGACAGCGCCTTGGTTCGAATGCCGTTGCGCGCCTTGTACCAGGACGGTGTCGCCCCCTGCTTGACACGCCATTTTTTCTTCGGGTGGCGGTACTGCGGGTAGGTCTGGGGAATTTCAAGCGCCGACATATCTGTCGTGCTGTTGGAGAGCGACGCGGCGTCGTGGAGATCGCGCTCCACCTGGCTCATGCCGCCATGAATGGAGCTTTCCACGTCTCGCGCGGCCGACTCCACCGTCTCCTTCATTTTCTTGAGCTCGTCCAGGTCCATCGACCTGTTCACCTCGGCCTTGACGTCGGCGACATAGCGCTGCGCCTTGCCCAGGAGCGTGCCTACTGTGCGTGCAACGCGCGGCAGTTTCTCAGGCCCGATGACGATCAGCGCTACAGCGCCAATCACCATCAGTTTTTCTATTCCGAGGTCGATCATGGCTTGAGCCGATCCGCGCGCGGGCTACCACCGAACCGGCTCAGACGGTCCGCTGATAGCGCACCCGTTGGGAGGGAGACGCCAGAGACGCTTCGCAGGAAAGCAACCACCTCAGCTCTTGTTGCGAGCTTCGACGTCGATCGTCGTCTTGTCGGCAGCGCCCGGCTGCTGCGAGGCTGTCACCTGGCTCTGGGATTGAGGGGGTACCGGAGTGTCGGGTGTTGAGCCGTCCTTGACGCCATCCTTGAAGCCCTTTACCGCGCCGCCGAGGTCCGAGCCGATATTCTTGAGCTTCTTGGTGCCGAAGACCAGCACGATGATCAAAAGAACGATCAGCCAATGCCAAATCGAAAAGGTACCCATGAATTTCTCCTGTACTGATTGAGGACGATTCTAGTCGGCCAGGGTGAAAGACCCTGTAGCCAGAGACCCAGGTGCCGCAGCGAACTCAGCCTTTAATCCAGGGGCGCGGACCGCCCATCACATGGACGTGCACATGCTGGACTTCCTGCCCGCCTTCAGCACCGGTATTGACCACGATCCGAAAGCCGCCTTGCGGATAAGGCCGGCAGCCTTCCTGCAGAGCCAGCCTGGGCGCCAGCGCCATCATGCGGCCCAGCAGCGCCTGATGCCGGTCCTCGACATGCGCCATCGACGCCACATGTTCCTTGGGAACCATCAAGAAGTGGACCGGCGCCCACGGATTGATGTCGTGGAAGGCGAGCATCTCGTCGTCTTCGTAAACCTTGCGAGAGGGAATCTTGCCCTCTACGATCTTGCAGAAAATGCAGTTGGGTTCGCTTGCGCTCATGGACAGCTTCTCGGAATCGGACTGTAGGGTTGGCTCAATACGGTGGCCTGTTGTCGGCAAACTTCACGATGCCGCGCAGGCACCGGTACAGATACCACAGCCCGACGATCGTCCAAGCGACAAGGCCGGGCACAAAGAATGCAAGATACAAGGGTGAGGTCAACACCAGCCAGACCAGCGTCCACCAGAAAGTCGAGATCATGTAGTTGTGGTGGCTCGCGTACACCGCATCCTGCTCGTCGCTGCGCTTGACGTAGTTCAACACCAGCGCGATCACTGCCAGCGACCCGAAGCTCGCCCATGCAATGGTGTGCAGGCCATACAGGATGTACATGAACGTGCGGTCACGTTCATTCTTGCTTTCGAAAACAGCGAAATCAGTCTCGGCCATGGCATCTGCTCCTTCAGTTCACTGCTTCGATTCTTCACGGGCCTGCGCTTTTCGCAATGCCTTTTCCTCGATACCGCTCGTCCCCTCACGGCGCTCGAGTTCGGCCAGCACGTCGGCGGGCCGCAAATCGTAATGCGCGAGCGCGACCAGGCAGTGAAACCACAGGTCGGCCATCTCGCTCACCACCTTGCCACGGTCGCCGCCATGGTCCGAGTCTTTGGCGGCCATGACCAGCTCCGTCGCCTCTTCGCCGATCTTCTTCAAAAAAGCGTCGGGACCCTTGTCGAGCAACCGCGCCACATAGCTCGCCTGCGGATCGCCGCCGTTGGCCTTCTTGCGGCTCTCCACGATATCGGCCAGGCGGGCCAGAACATCGCTTGCGCTGGATTGGGGGGTCATTGCGTCGTCTCTATTTGTAGATGGTCGATGGGTCTTTCAAGACCGGCTCCACAGATTCCCACTTCCCGTCACGGTAAAGCTGGAAAAAACAGCTATGTCGTCCTGTATGGCAGGCGATGGACGGATCGTGCCCGTGCTGCGTCACCTTGAGCAAGACCACGTCGTTGTCGCAGTCGAGCCGCATTTCGTGGACCGCCTGCACATGCCCGGACTCTTCGCCCTTGAACCACAGTTTGGCGCGCGAGCGGCTGTAATAAACCGCGCGGCCCGTCTCTGCCGTTTGCGCGAGCGCCTCGCGATCCATCCACGCGAACATCAGCACATCGCCGCTGGAGGCTTCCTGCGCGATGACGGGGACGAGCCCATGCGTGTCCCACCTGACCTGATCCAACCAATCCATGGCGGTATTGTGACGCGCTAGACGCGCACAGGGATTCCACGTTCGGCCATTCGCGCCTTGGCCTGCCTGACGGTGAACTCGCCGTAATGGAAGATGCTGGCAGCCAGAACGGCATCGGCACCGCCGAGCTGGATGCCGTCGGCGAGATCGTCGAGCGTGCCGACGCCACCGGATGCGATGACCGGCACGGAGACCGCATCGCTCACAGCGCGAGTCAGTTCAAGATCGAATCCTGATCGGGTTCCATCGCGGTCCATGCTGGTAAGAAGGATTTCGCCGGCGCCGCGTTGGGCCATCTCTGTGGCCCATGCCACGGCGTCCAGGCGGGTGTTCTTGCGCCCGCCGTGGCTGTACACGTCCCAGCCGCCGCCCGCCCTGCGCTTGGCGTCGATGGCCACCACGATGCACTGCGCGCCGTATTTGCCCGAGGCAGCATTGATGACATCGGGGTCCGCGATGGCTGCGGAATTGAAAGACGTCTTGTCGGCGCCCGCATTCAGGAGCCGGCGCACATCCTCGACCGTCCGCACCCCACCACCGACGGTCAGCGGTATGAAAACCTGCGACGCGACCGCTTCGATGATGTGAAGAATCAGGTCCCGGTTGTCGCTGGTGGCGGTAATGTCAAGAAAAGTGAGCTCGTCGGCGCCCTGTTCGTTGTAACGGGCCGCGATTTCCACCGGATCGCCCGCATCGCGCAGTTCGACGAAGTTCACACCCTTGACGACGCGCCCGCCTGTGACGTCCAGGCAGGGAATGATTCGTTTGGCGAGCAAGCGGGGGCCTAGCTTTTGCTCTGGCCGAGTTCGTCGGCTTTGGCTTGCGCCGCCACGAAATCGAGATCGCCTGAATACACGGCGCGGCCGCAGATCACGCCTTCGATGCCTTCGTCTTCCACCGCACAGAGGTTTTCGATGTCGGCCATGCTGCCCAGGCCGCCCGAAGCGATGACGGGAATCGTGAGCGCCTGTGCCAGCTTGACCGTGGCTTCGATGTTGATGCCGGTCAGCATGCCATCGCGACCGATGTCGGTGTAGATGATCGATTCGACGCCCCAGTCTTCGAACTTGCGCGCGAGATCGACGACTTCATGTCCGGTGAGCTTGCTCCAGCCGTCGGTGGCCACCTTGCCGTCCTTGGCGTCGAGCCCCACGATGATGTGTCCGCCGAAAGCGCTGCACGCATCCTTGAGGAAGCCCGGGTTTTTCACTGCAGCGGTGCCAATGATGACGTACCGCAGGCCGCCGTCGATGTAACGCTCGATGGTGTCCAGGTCGCGGATGCCGCCGCCCAGCTGCACCGGAATATCGTCACCGACCGCCTTGAGGATCGTGCGGACCGCCGTGAAATTCTGCGGCTTGCCGGCGAAAGCACCATTGAGGTCCACCAGATGCAGGCGCCGCGCGCCACGCTCCAGCCAGGTCCGTGCCATGGCGGCGGGGTCTTCGCTGAAGGTCGTTGCCTGCTCCATGTCGCCCTGTTTGAGGCGCACGCAGTGGCCGTCCTTGATGTCGATCGCGGGAATTAAGAGCATGGTCAGATGCGGACGGCGCCGGGCAGTGGCCGGGTGGATACCGGCGGAACTTGGGTTTCAGGGAGTCCAGTGCAGGAAATTGCGATAAAGGGTCAGGCCCTGGTCCGAACTTTTCTCGGGATGGAACTGGGTTGCAAAAATATTATCGCGTGCAATCGCAGCCGTAAAGCGACCGCCGTAATCGGCTTCCCCTACGCTGTGGCGCGCATCCGACGGCCGGGCGTAGAAACTATGAACAAAATAGAAGTAACTTTCATCCGGCACACCCGCCCAGATGGCATGAGAAACCGCCTGGTACACCTGGTTCCATCCCATCTGGGGAACCTTGAACCGGCTGCCATCGGCTTGCAGGCGACCCTTCAGGTCAAACTTCAGCACTTCACCGTGGACCAGGCCCAACCCATCGGTCGGGCCTTCATGGCTGCGGTCCAGCATCATCTGCATGCCGACGCACACGCCCATCAGCGGCTTGCTTGCTGCGGCCTCCAGCACCGATTCCTGGAGGCCGGAGTCACGCAGCTCCTGCATGCAATCAGGCATCGCGCCCTGGCCCGGCAGCACGACCCGCTCGGCAGCGCGAACCTCTTCCGGACGCGATGTGACCAGGACTGCGTAACCCGAATCCTGCGCGACATGCATCACCGCCTGCGCCACCGAGCGCAGGTTGCCCATGCCGTAGTCGACGACCGCGACAGTTTTCAGAGCGATCCTTTGGTGGAGGGAATCGTGCCTGCCGTGCGCGGATCGAGCTCCATGGCGAAGCGAAGGGCGCGGGCAAAGGCCTTGAACACGGTTTCGCACTGATGGTGCGCGTTTTCGCCGCGCAAATTGTCGATGTGCAGCGTGACAAAGGCGTGATTGACGAAGCCCTGAAAAAATTCGTGTGCAAGCTGGCTGTCGAATGTGCCGATCATGCCGCTCTTGAATGGCACGTCCATAACCAGGCCCGGACGGCCGGAGAAGTCGATAACCACGCGTGACAGCGCTTCGTCAAGCGGCACATAAGCGTGGCCGTACCGGCGGATGCCCTTCTTGTCACCGATGGCCTTGAAAATGGCTTGGCCGAAAGCAATGCCCACATCTTCAACGGTGTGGTGCCCATCGATGTGCAAGTCGCCCTTGGCTTCGATGTCGATATCGATCAGGCCGTGGCGCGCGATCTGATCGAGCATGTGGTCGAAAAAGCCGATACCGGTCGAAAGCCGCGACTTGCCGGTGCCGTCGATGTTGACGCGAACGGTAATCTGCGTTTCCGCCGTGTTGCGGGTGACTTCGGCGACACGTTCGGTGGCGGGCTCGGTCGTTGTTTTGTTTGTGGGGGCAGTTGTCATAGGGAAGCTTCGAGGGCTTTCATCATCTGCGCGTTTTCCTCGGCGGTGCCGACGGTCAGGCGCAGGCAATTGGCCAGCGATGAGTGCATTTTAGAAACGTTCTTCACCAGGATGCCATGCGACTTCATGCCGCCGAAGGTCTTGATGGCGTCGGGCACCCGCACCAGGATCATGTTGGCGTCGCTGGGCCAGGATTTCACTGCGGACATGCCGGCGAGCGCTGTCATCAGCTGGGCGCGCTGTTCGCGAATGTCGGCAGCTTGCGCTTCGAACACCGCTTCGTGCTCCAGGCAAAAAAGGGCCGTCTGGGCGTTGAGCACGCTGATGTTGTAGGGCGGGCGAACCTTGTCCACTTCGGCGATGAGGGCCTTCGGGCCAAACATGTAGCCGATACGCACACCCGCCAGTCCGAACTTGCTCATCGTACGCATCAGCAGCACATGGGAGTGCTTTGCCACGCGGTCGATGTAGCTGCGCGCGGCGAACGGCTGATAGGCCTCGTCCATCACCACGATGCCGGGAGCCGCTTCGACGATGCGTTCGATCACCTCGTCGTTCCACAGGTTGGCAGTCGGGTTGTTCGGATACGCGATGTAGATGATGGCGGGTTTATGCTGCGCGATCGCGGCCAGCATCGCCTGGGCATCGAGTTCGAAATCTGCGGTGAGCGGAACGCCCACATAGTTCAGGCCCTGCAGCTTCGCGCTCATTGCGTACATCACGAAGCCGGGCTCGGGTGCGAGGATGGTGGCACCGGGCACGTCGCACGCCATCGCCAGCAAGGAAATCAACTCGTCGGACCCGTTGCCCAGCATGATGTCGAACCCCTCCGGCATGCTGGCGTGCCTTGCGAGCGCGGCGCGCAAGTCATTGGGCAGGTCACCCGGATAGCGATTGAGCGCCAATGCGCCCAGCCGCTTGCCCAGAGCATCCTGCAATTCAGGAGAAAGCCGGTGCGGGTTCTCCATGGCATCGAGCTTGACGAGTCCCCTTGAGTCCTGGATGGCGTATGCATGCATCGACTGCACGTCCTGCCGGAACACATGCAGCGGCGCAGATTTTTGCAGATTGCTCATCGCTTCATTCTCATTTCTGCCGCACGCGCGTGGGCCTGCAGACCTTCGCCGTGGGCCAGCACCGAAGCAATCGCGCCGAGTGCCTGCGCGCCGGCTTCGCTCACCTCGATGAGGCTGCTGCGCTTCTGGAAGTCGTAAACGCCCAATGGGCTGGAAAAACGCGACGTGCCGCTGGTAGGCAACACATGGTTGGGGCCCGCGCAATAGTCGCCGAGCGATTCGCTCGTCCATGCGCCGAGAAAGATCGCACCCGCATGCTTCAGGCGCGGCTCCCAGAGGTGCGGATCGTTGCTCGCAATCTCCAGGTGTTCGGGGGCGATGCGATTGCTGATGTCGCACGCTTCTTCCATGCTGCGCGTGCGAATCAGCGCGCCCCGGCCATTGAGCGACTTTGAGATGATTTCAGCGCGAGGCATGTCGGGCAGCAGGCGATCGATCGCTTGCTGAACCAGTTCGATGTATTGCGCATCGGGGCACAGGAGGATGCTTTGCGCGAGTTCGTCATGCTCAGCCTGCGAGAACAGATCCATCGCGACCCAGTCGGGCGGTGTAGTGCCATCGGCCAGCACGAGGATTTCACTTGGGCCGGCAATCATGTCGATGCCCACCGTGCCGAAAACGCGCCGCTTGGCGCTCGCGACGTATGCGTTGCCGGGTCCTGTGATCTTGTCCACACGCGGAATCGTCTGGGTACCATAAGCCAGCGCGGCGACAGCCTGCGCGCCGCCGACAGTGAACGCGCGGCTCACACCTGAGACATAGGCGGCGGCCAGCACCAGCTGATTTTTCTCGCCGCGTGGTGTCGGCACGACCATGATGATCTCGCCAACGCCAGCGACCTGCGCCGGAATCGCGTTCATCAAAACCGAAGACGGATAAGCAGCCTTGCCGCCCGGCACATAAATGCCGACACGGTCCAGCGGTGTGACCTTCTGCCCGAGCAGCGTTCCGTCGCTGTCCCGATAGCTCCAGCTCTCGCCGCTGGCCCGCTTCTGCGTTCGTATCACGACGCGCAG
>JBKJKT010000030.1:0-9271 GCA_046597415.1 Ramlibacter sp. | reverse complement strand
GGCATCATGGCCAACCCGTTCTACGTGGACATGGGTTACACCAAGGACGAAGTGGCCGCCGTCACCAAGGTCTACGGCGTCATCATGACGCTGCTGGGCGCCTTCCTGGGCGGCGTGTTGTCGATGCGCTGGGGCATGATGCGGGTACTGATGCTGGGCGCGGTCCTCAGCGCCGCCAGCAACCTGCTGTTTGCCTGGCTGGGCACGCGCGGACACGACGTCACCGCCCTCATCCTGATCGTCTCTGCTGACAACCTCTCCAGCGGGATTGCATCGGCTGCCTTTGTCGCCTACCTCTCCAGTCTGACCAACGTCGGCTACTCGGCCACGCAGTACGCGCTGTTCTCATCGGTGATGCTGCTGTTGCCGAAATACCTGGCGGGCTTTTCGGGCCAGTACGTCAACGCCTTCGGCTACGTGAATTTCTTCACCGCCACCGCGGTGCTGGGCGTGCCGGTGCTGGCCCTGGTCTGGCTGGCATCGCGTGTCCAGGCGCCGCCGCAACCGCCCGCTTAGGGCCTGTTCAGGCCCGGGGCTTCACCGTTCGCCAGCTGCGCCAGCAGTTGCCTCTGCACTTTGCCAAGCGCTGTCCTGGGCAACGCATCGATCCAGAACCAGCGTCGGGGCAACTTGTAGCGCGCCAGCCTCTGGGCCAGGTGCGACTGCAACTCTTCCTCGTCCACCGTGTGCCCGGGCTTGACGACGATCGCTGCGGCCACCACCTCGCCCCATGCCGGGTCGGGCAGGCCAAAGGCCGCGCACTCCGCCACCGCCGGATGCTCTGAAAGCACACTCTCGACCTGGGCCGGATGAATGTTTTCACCGCCCGAGATGATGAGGTCGCGGGCACGGCCGACCACGGTATAGCTGCCGTCGGCGGCCTGCGATGCCAAGTCGCCGGTGTGGAACCAACCCTGGTCGTCGCAAGCGGCCCCTCGCGGCCAATAGTGCCTGATCACGTTGGGGCCGCGCACCAGCAACTCGCCCACGCCCGCTTGCGGCTCTTCCAGGCGTACCTCGACTCCCGGCGCGGGCCAGCCACACGAGCCGTGGTGGCTGGCAGCAAACTCGGGCGGCAAGGCGATGGAGAATGGGCCGGTTTCGGTGGCGCCGTAGACGTTGCCCACGGGCAGGCCACGAGCCATGAAGGCCCGCACCAGCGCCTGGGGCAGCAGGCTCGAGCCGGCCCAGACCGCACGCAGGCTCGACAGGTCGGCCTGCGCCCAACGCGGGTGTTCGACCAGGGCCTTCATCGTCGCGGGCACCTGCAGCGTCAACGTTGGGCGTTGCCGCTCGAAGCATTCGATCGCGGCGTCGGCGGCGAAGCGCGCATGCAGGATCACTTTGGCGCCGGTGTAAAGGGCAGGCAGGGTCTGCAGGCAAAGCCCGCCGACGTGAAATAGCGGCAGCATGGTGGCCACCGAGTCCGAAGGAGTCATCCGCTGCACGGCGGAGGCGATTGCCATGTTGGCCAACAGCATGGCCTGGGTATGCACCGCCGCTTTCGGCGCGCTGGTGGTGCCGGAGGTGTAGACCAGCAGCACCGGCGACGACGGCGTCCCCAGCGCGGGCGCAGCGGGCGCCTCGCCATCCTCTATCAGCGCAGCTGCGGAGTACACGGCCACACGGTTTCGCTCGCCAAGTTCCTGCGCTGGCTGGACCCACGCGCTATCGTGCACCAGAAGCACAGGTTCGCACTCCCCGATGATCGAATCCCATTCACCGGGCGCGAGGCGGAAGTTCAGCGGCAGCAAGGCGGCACCGATACGCGCCAACGCAAAAAGCAGAAGCAACTGCCCGGGATGATTGGCACCGAGCCAAGCGACGCGATCCCCCGCTCGCACGCCCCAACCGTGCCAGAGCCGGCCGGCCAGGCGCTCGAATTGCCGCGCGAGATCGCCATACCGGTGCTCGTTGCCATCAAATTCCAGGGCGACCGCCTCCGGCCGCGCCGCTGCCTGACAGGCCAATACGTCAGCAAGCAAGGAGGGGGAAGAGGGCACAGCCATTTACCTAACTTTACCGCCGCTTCAAGCCCACACGTCGGCCCACGTCCCACTATCGGCAGGGCGCCCGGGCGGCCCCCCATAGCGGCCCCAATTCATTACCATCCGCACATGCAGCAACTCCTGATGATCGAAGACGACGCCCGCCTGGCACAGATGGTGGGCGAATACCTGGGGCGCTCCGGCTTCGGGGTCACGCACGCGATGGATGCCAAGGCCGGCTTGGCCCTGCTGCAGGATCCGCCCGTGGGTGCATCGCCCGACCTGCTGATCCTGGACCTGATGCTGCCGGACATGGATGGGCTGGAAGTGTGCCGCCGCGTGCGCGCGCTGCCAGGTGAGATGGGCCAGGTTCCGGTGCTGATGCTGACCGCCAAGGGCGACCCGATGGACCGCATTGTCGGCCTCGAACTGGGCGCCGACGACTACCTGCCCAAGCCCTTCGAGCCGCGCGAGTTGCTGGCGCGCATCCGTGCCATCCTGCGCCGCCGCACCGAAGGCGCGCAGCCGACTGCAAAGGTGATGCGGTTCGGCTCGCTGGAGATCGACCGGGATGCCCGTACGGTGACGGTCGCCGGCAAGCCCTGCGACCTCACCTCTTACCAGTTCGACCTGCTTATCACGCTGGCCGAGCGGGCCGGTCGTGTGCTCACGCGCGACCAGATCATGGAAGCCGTGCGCGGCCGCGAACTCGAAGCGTTCGATCGCTCCATCGATGTGCACATGGGCCGGATCCGCGCTGCGATCGAGGAGGATGCGAAAAATCCAAAACGTATCCTGACAGTGCGCGGCGTGGGTTACGTTTTCGCCAAACAGCAGGACTAGGCGTCATCTCATGCTTCCCTGGCGCGCCCGTTTCCGGGTTCCTCTTTACCTGCGCCTGTGGCTTGCCGTGGTGGTCGCCGTCGGCGTGCTCACGATTGTGTTCGGTTATCTCTGGCGACTGAACGCCGAGGCCGCGCCCGAGCGCGAAGTGATCATTCGCAACGAGGCCGGCGATGTCATCGGGCAGGTGAAAGCGCGTGCGGCCTGGGTTCCGGGACAGGGCCTCGAATTTGACGTGAAGATGAACGATGGCACGACGCAGACCGTGCAGCTGCCAGCGCGCAAGCGTAACTCCGGCGAAGGTCCGCCAGGTCGCTCGTACTGGGCTCGCGGACCCGGCGGGCTGTTGTGGATCCTGGGCATCGTTGCGCTCGCGGTGGCCATCAGTACCTATCCCATCATCCGGCGGCTGACGCAGCGTCTAGATGACTTGCGCCTGGGCGTCGAGCGCTGGGGTGAAGGCGACCTGACTACACGGATCAAGGAAACCGGCACCGATGAGCTGGCGTTCCTGGCAGAGCGTTTCAACCATGCGGCTGAGCGCGTCGAGCGGCTGCTGCAGGCCAACAAGTCATTGCTGGCGAATGCCTCGCATGAGTTGCGTTCGCCGCTGGCGCGCATCCGCATGGGGCTGGAGCTGATGGATCCGCCGGCGTCTGTCGCGACCCGCAATGAGATCGAGCGCAACATCGCCGAGCTCGACCAGCTGATCGACGAGATCCTTCTAGCCAGCCGGCTGGATGCGCGCGAAAGCGACATCGGGACCATAGAGTCGATCGACCTCACGGGCCTGGTTGCTGAGGAATGCGCGCGCTCCGGCGCTGAGCTCGCCGCTACCGAAGACGGCAAGCCTCTTGTCGTGCAGGCTGTAGCCAGACTGATGCGCCGCGCCGTGCGCAATCTGCTGGAAAACGCCAGACGCTACAGCGATGGACCGGTCACGGTCGAACTCAAGCGCCAGGGGCGCGAAGCCGTCGTCCGTGTGAACGACCGGGGGCCGGGCGTGCCGCCTTGTGAACGAGAACGGATCTTCGAGCCGTTTTACCGGCTCCCCGGTGCCAGCGAACGCTTCGGTGGCGTTGGCCTGGGTCTGGCGCTGGTCAATTCCATCGCGAAACGTCATCAAGGCTCGGTGCACTGTGAAGGCCATGAGGGAGGCGGCGCTTCGTTCGTGCTTCACATCCCGTGTGACCAGCTGTAAGTCTGCGGTCCCAGGGCTTCTTGCACCCACGCTTCGGCGGCGAGACGCAAAATCGGCTGATGAGTCGATTAATGACTCCAATCGACTCATCAGCCGATTAAGGATTGCAATCGACTCACATGCCGCAACCGATAAAAAGAGGTTTCCTAGCGAGCCCTGGTATTCCCCGCGCCGGCCACTGATATCCGCTGCGCCTCCCGCCAGAGCCACCCCGCGCAAATCACGAGCGACAGGGCGGCACCCTGCAGGGCGAGCGCCAAGCCGTTTTCACGAAAGCCCGGTACAAGCAGCAGCACCGACGAAAAAACCGGCCCTGCGATCTGGCCAATTGCGAACGCGGCGGTCATGCGAGCAACCGCCGCAGTCGGATCACCCCGGGTGCGCGCCCGGATCTCCTGTACGCCAGCCAGTGTGACGACCATGAACGTGCCGCCCACGAGGAGCGCAGACAGGGCAATGGTCCAGCCGTTCAACCACACCGAGGGAAGCAGCACGCCCAGTCCCATCAGCAGGTTCGATGCAGACCATATCTTCAGGCGCGACGCGCGAAGCAGCAGCCATGCGCCCACCACCACGGAAAGTGCAGCCGTCGCGCCGAAGACCGGCCACGCCAACCCGAAGAGCCTTGGATCATCCACCAGCGAGCGCGCCATCACCGGCAGGAACGTGGCCGGAAGGATGTAGCCGAAGCCCAGCATGCCGTAGCAGATGACAAGCCCGGTATTGCGGTTCGGCGGCGCGCTGCCTGATCTTTGCGGCGGCGCTACGGCGGGCGCGCTGCCCATCCTGGAAAGCACGAGCATCACCGGCAGGACCAGCACAGCCGCGAGCGCCGCGAGTTGCAGCCATAGCGATCTGGAGCTGGCCGAAAGACCGGCACCGGCCAGGCAATAGAGCCCAGCGCCCGCTATGCCCAGGCCGACGCCGATGTAGACAAAGCTGCTCCATGCCGGTTTGCCGCTGCGCGCCAGTGCGCCCAGGCACCAGACCGCTGTCGCGATGAAAGCCCACGCGCTGCAGACACCTGCGACAAAGCGCAAGGCAGCCCAGATCCATGCAGACACGGGCAGGGCCATCGCCGCCGTGAGCAGCACCGTCAGCACGAGCGCGACCACGCCCAGTCGAACGGCGCTCCAGCGCAGTTTCGGTGCAGTGACCGCTCCGGCAAGGTAACCCGCATAGTTCGCCGCTGCGACCCACCCGGCTGCGGCAATGTCGATCTGTGCCTCCCCGATCATCAGCGGCAGCATGGGGGTAAAAGCGAATCGGCCGATTCCCATGGCCACCGCCAGGGACAGCGCGCCGGCAAGCGCGATCTTCCACGGCGCGGGCTGGCTCGGATTGACAGCGACGCGGGTCACAGCAGCTCGCGCACCCGTTCCGGAGAGATATCGACGAGGCAGCGGGTGTGGCCCAGGGGGCATTCGCGCTGGAAGCACGGTGCGCAGTCCAGGGGCGGCTGATAGGCCGGATCGTCCTTGAGCCAGATCACGCGCGCGCTGTCGTTCAGCGGGGGGGTGTGCAACGGGCTGGAGGAGCCGAACACCGCGACCTGCGGAGCGCCGAAAGCAGCGGCCACATGCATCAGGCCGGAGTCATTGCTGATGACGGCCCTTGCCGAAGCAATGATCGCAAATGCATCGGCAAGCGAGGTCTTGCCCGCAAGATTGATGCACTGGCCTGCCCCGGCTGCATGCGCAATTTCATCGCAGAGCGCGGCTTCCTTGGCGGAGCCGAGCAAAACGGCCGGTCCGTCGAGTTGGCGTGCCAGTTCAGTGAAATAAATGGCGGGCCAGCGTTTCGCCGGTCCGAACTCGGCCCCGGGCGCGAAGACGTAGAAGGCACTTGATTCAAGGCCCGCATGGCTGAGTGCGCGTGCGATGGCTGCTTTGTCCATCGAAAGCGTTGGCCGGTCGGTTTCGAGCCCCTCCCGCTCGCCGCTCAGTGCCGAATAGAACGCCACCATCGGCGGCTTCTTCCTGGGATTCTTCAGACGGTGTGTGAGCAGCCCCACCCGCGATTCGCCCAGATAGCCGACCCGTTTGGGAATGCTCGCCAGAAACGGGAGCAACGCGCTTTTGAGCGAATTGGGCAGGACATAGGCGGTGTCGAATCGCCCCTCCACCTGCTTCGCGATGGCCCGTCGCGCCTTGAATTGCAGGCCGCCATGCTGGAACGGAAATTCGATCACGTCGTGGACCTGCGGCATGGCGCGGTATACGGGCGCCACCCATGGCAATGCACCGACCGTCAAGGTTTCGCCGCGCTGGTGCAAGCGGCGCAAGAGCGGCTCTGTCATCACGGCATCGCCTATCCACTGGGGGGCGATGACGAGCGAAGTACTCAAGGGGATGTCATTGCGGACTGGTCCGCAATCCATGTCTTCTTGCAGCTGCAGCCGCTTCGGGGCTTTTAATGCCCGCCACCGAAATGCTCGCCGGCTTTCAGCTTGTAGACCGTGCCGCAATAGGAGCACCTGTTCTCACCAGTCGAGGCGATGTCCAGGTACACGCGCGGGTGCGTGTTCCAGACTTTCATGCCAGCCACAGGGCTCGGGCAATAGATGCCGCCATTGGCGTTCAGGTCGGTCGCCAGCAGCTCGACGGCCGATTGCTTGTGTTCGGTGGCAGCCATCGCGTCAAACCTTGGTCAGCCAATGGGCGTACCTGGAATTGCGACCGTTCACGATGTCGAAGAATGCCGACTGGATCTTCTCGGTGATCGGGCCGCGCGAACCTGCGCCCAGTTCAATGCGGTCGAGTTCGCGGATCGGCGTGACTTCTGCGGCGGTGCCGGTGAAGAACGCTTCATCACAGATATAAACCTCGTCGCGAGTCAGGCGCTTCTGCACGACTTCCAGGCCCAGGTCCTTGGCGATGTGGAACACGGTGTTGCGCGTAATTCCGTTGAGCGCGCCAGCGGAGAGATCGGGCGTGTAGATCACGCCGTCCTTGATGACAAAGATGTTTTCGCCCGCGCCTTCGGAAACGAAGCCCGATGCATCGAGCAGCAGCGCTTCGTCGTAGCCGTCGTCAAGCGCTTCCATGTTAGCGAGGATCGAATTGGTGTAGTTGCTCACCGCCTTGGCCTGCGTCATCGTGATGTTGACGTGGTGGCGCGTGTAGCTGGAAGTCTTCACGCGGATGCCGCGCTTCAGGCCTTCTTCGCCGAGGTAGGCACCCCACGGCCATGCCGCCACCATTAAATGGATCTGGTTGCCCTTGGGGCTGACACCCATCTTTTGCGAGCCGATCCAGGTCAGCGGCCGCAGGTAGCCGCTTTCGAGGTTGTTGGCCCTGACCACGGCGCGCTGCGCTTCAACGACCTGCTCCTTGGAGAAAGGAATGGTCATACGCAGGATCTTGGCGCTGTTGTACAGGCGGTCCGTGTGCTCCTGCAGGCGAAAGATGGCCGTTCCGTCGGCGGTCTTGTATGCGCGCAGGCCTTCAAAGGCGCCGCAGCCGTAGTGCAGGGTGTGACTCAGGACGTGGATCTTGGCGTCGCGCCACTCCACCATCTCGCCATCCATCCAGATCTTGCCATCGCGGTCGGCCATGCTGGGTACAACGCTCATATCAGTCCTTCGGGTTCAGTCGGACTGCGGATTTTACGGCGCTCCACCCGGAGAGCTTTCGGGAGAACTTTCTGGTTGCTCTGGCGGGCGCACCAGCTCCCATTTGACAAGCCGGCCATTTCGGAATTCGCAGGTGACGTACGACTCGCCGTCATCGGTCCACCGGAACACTTCGGGCTGCGCCTCGGGCTGCGAAAGCAGTTCACCGAGCGAGCCGGTCATCGCCATCACGTGAAGCAGGTTCACGCCCGTCTTGAGTTTGGTGTTGAGCATCACCGCGCTGCCGACACTGCCCTTGGGGCGATCGGCCGCCTTCTTGAGTACGTGCATCAGGCGGTTGAAGTGCAGCAACGCCCAGGTGATCATGCCGGTCGCGACGATGGCCACGCCGGGCCAGCCGCCCGCTCGCCAGGCCCCCACTACAAGGATCACGCCGGCGATGGGATATGCAATTTGACGCCAATTCATGGCGCGATTGTCGTGCAGCATGAGGCGCGCGACTTGTGGCAAGTGCGTAGACCCTGTCGTTACCTACCCGAGGCTGCGCACCACTTCCATAGCCTCCTCGATGCGCCCGACTGGATGGATCGTGAGGCCTTCGATGTCGCGACTGCCCTTCTTGGGTGCGTTGGCTTTGGGCACAACGGCCACCGAAAAACCCAGTTTCGCGGCTTCGCGCAGGCGCTCCTGTCCGCGTGGGGCTGGCCGGACTTCCCCGGCCAGACCGACCTCGCCGAATGCGATGAACCCTTTAGGCAAGGCGCGTCCGCGCAAGCTGGAGGTGATCGCAAGCATCACCGACAAGTCAGCAGCAGGCTCGGAAATACGCACGCCGCCCACTGCGTTGACGAACACGTCCTGATCCATACAGGCGACACCTGCATGGCGATGCAAGACAGCGAGCAACATGGCCAGGCGGTCGCGATCCAGGCCCACCGACAGGCGGCGCGGGCTCGGCCCTCCGTTATCGACCAACGCCTGAATTTCGACCAGCATCGGCCGGGTGCCCTCCAGGGTCACCAGCACGCAACTGCCGGGCACGGGCTCCGCATGCTGCGAGAGAAAGATGGCGCTGGGATTCGAGACGCCTTTCAACCCTTTCTCGGTCATCGCGAAGACGCCGATTTCATTGACCGCTCCAAAGCGGTTCTTGATGGCGCGCACCAGGCGAAAGCTCGAATGCGTATCGCCTTCGAAATACAAGACGGTATCGACCATGTGCTCCAGCACGCGAGGCCCGGCGAGCGCGCCCTCTTTCGTAACGTGACCCACGAGGACGATGCAGGTGCCGCCTGCCTTGGCTGCGCGGGTGAGATGTGCGGCGCACTCGCGCACCTGCGCCACCGAGCCGGGCGCCGAAGTAAGCTGATCCGAGTACACGGTCTGGATCGAGTCAATCACCGCGACCGCTGGCTTGGTTGATGCAATGGTTGCCAGGATTTTCTCAAGCTGGATTTCAGCGAGCACGCTGACTTGCGAGCGATCAAGGCCCAGGCGCCTGGATCGCAACGCGACCTGCGCTCCACTTTCTTCGCCGGTGACATACAACGTGGGAACGCCAACACGCTGAAGACCGTCCAGGGCCTGCAGCAGCAGCGTCGACTTGCCGATACCCGGATCGCCGCCGATCAGCACGACGCCTCCTTCAACGATGCCGCCGCCCAG
>JBKJKT010000239.1:0-3042 GCA_046597415.1 Ramlibacter sp. | reverse complement strand
CCGGCCTTGCCGAGCTGGCGCAGGCTGTGCTCTTCGTTGGCAACTTCGCCAATCGTCGCGCGGCACTCGATGTGAATCTTGCGAACTTCACCAGAGCGCATGCGAACCTGTGCGTAGGTGCCTTCGCGAGCCAGCAGCGTCGCCGAGGTTCCAGCGGAACGCGCGATTTGCGCGCCCTTGCCGGGCTTGAGTTCGATGCAGTGAATGGTCGATCCGACGGGGATGTTGCGCACGGGCAGCGCATTGCCAGCACGGATCGGTGCTTCCGATCCGGAGAGCAGCGCCGCACCGACTTCCAGTCCACGCGGTGCAATGATGTAGCGACGCTCGCCGTCTGCGTACACCACCAAAGCGATGTGGGCCGTACGGTTCGGGTCGTATTCAATGCGTTCCACCTTTGCCGGGATGCCATCCTTGTTACGGACGAAGTCGACGACGCGGTAGTGATGCTTGTGTCCACCGCCCTTATGGCGGGTGGTGATGTGGCCGTTGTTGTTGCGGCCCGATTTCTGGATCTGAGGCTCCAGCAACGGCGCGTACGGGTCACCCTTGTAAAGGTGGTCCCGCGAGATCTTCACCGCGCCGCGTCGGCCCGGTGAAGTTGGTTTCATTTTGATGACTGCCATGATTTACGAGGCCTCCCCATTGAGGTTCAGCTCCTGGCCTTCCTTGAGCCGAACGTACGCCTTGCGAACGTTGTCGCGGCGACCGATCGAGCGGCCAAAACGCTTGGTCTTGCCCTTGGTATTGACGACGGAAACACCTTTGACCTCGACCTTAAACATCATTTCGACGGCGGCCTTGATTTCGGGCTTGGTGGCGTTTTGCAGCACCCTGAAGGTGACGGCATTGGTCTTGTCAGCCACCTGCGTTGCTTTCTCGGAAACGATCGGTGCGACCAGTACCTGCATCAAGCGACCTTCGTCGAACTTGCGTGCTGCGGGCGTAGGGTTGACGCGGCTCATGCAAACATCTCCTTGAGCTTGTCGATGGCACCCTTGGTGACAAGCACCTTCTTGTAGTGCACCAGCGAGAGCGGATCGGCATAACGCGGCTCGACGACGAGCACGTTCACGAGGTTGCGCGAGGCAAGGTACAGGTTTTCGTCGATTTCCTCTGCGATCACCAGGACCGACTGAAGATTCATTGCCTTGAAACGGGCAGCCAGTTCCTTGGTCTTGGGCGAATCTACCTTCATCGACTCGACCACAGCCAGCCGGCCTTCGCGGGCCAACTGCGAGAAGATGGACGCCATGCCGGCGCGGTACATTTTCTTGTTGATCTTCTGGGTGAAGTTCTCTTCCGGGCTGTTCGGGAAGATGCGGCCGCCGCCACGCCAAAGTGGCGAGGAAGTCATACCAGCACGGGCGCGACCCGTTCCCTTTTGCTTGAACGGCTTCTTGGTCGAGTGCTTAACCTGCTCACGATCCTTCTGGGCGCGAGTACCCTGACGGGCATTAGCCTGGAACGCGACGACGATCTGGTGCACGAGGTCTTCGTTGTATTCACGGCCGAACACGGTTTCCGGCGCGTCATACTTGGACGAAGCCTGACCTTGTTCGTTCAGGAGTTCGAGCTGCATTACTTGGCTCCCTTCGTGGCGACCTTGTCAGCCGCCGGGGCGGGCTTGGCCTTGATGGCAGGACGCACCGTGACGAAGCCGCCACGAGAGCCGGGAACCGCACCCCTGATCAGGAGCAGACCACGAGCTTCGTCGATACGGATGACGTCGAGGTTCTGGGTGGTGACGGTGTCATCACCGAGGTGACCGGTCATGCGCTTGCCCGGGAACACACGGCCCGGGTCTTGCGCCATGCCGATGGAGCCCGGCACGTTGTGCGAACGGCTGTTACCGTGCGACGCGCGCTGCGACTTCATGTGGTGGCGCTTGATGGTTCCAGCGTAGCCCTTGCCGATGGTTGTGCCTTGCACATCCACCTTTTGGCCCACGTTAAACACATCGGCCGCAGGAACCGCAGCCCCTGCAGCGTACTTCGCTGCAACATCAGCTGTCACGCGGAATTCTTTGATGATTTCACCGGCTTCAACGCCCGCCTTCGCGAGGTGGCCGGCCTGGGGCTTGGTGACGCGCGACGATTTGCGCGAACCGAACGTGACCTGAAGGGACACGTAGCCGTCATTCTCTTGGGACTTGACCTGGGTCACTCGGTTGTTTGACACATCGACCACCGTGACTGGAACTGCATCCCCGTCATCGGTGAACAAGCGCATCATGCCTACCTTGCGGCCCAGCAACCCCAATTCGAGTTGCTCGCTCATGTTTTTGCTCCGTTACTTGCGCCGCAGCCGCTGCAATTGGCTTCTGCGTTTGACGTTCCCCCACTGGGGGTTTCGGCGAAAGAAGGTTGATAAATTCGCCCTCGAAATCAGTCCATTCGGATAGATTGCCCGGCGAAACTAACTCCGCCCATTTTGGCGAAGTCTCACATTATAGCTCGCGATGCACGGTTGTCCATAGTGAAGGTTGAAGGGGACCCACTAGCCGATGGAGTGCGATTCGAATACCACCGACGGTCGACCGAGAACGCCTCTTTCAAATAAAAAACGCCGCCCTGAACGGGGCGGCGTTTTTCTTCTTAAGCCGTTTACTGCAGTTTGATCTCGACGTCCACGCCTGCTGGAAGGTCAAGTTTCATCAGCGCATCAACAGTCTTGTCGGTCGGATCGACAATGTCCATCAGACGCTGGTGCGTACGAATTTCCATCTGGTCGCGGCTCGTCTTGTTCACGTGGGGTGAACGAAGAAGGTCCCAGCGCTTCATGCGCGTCGGCAGCGGCACAGGTCCTCTGACGATGGCGCCCGTGCGCTTCGCGGTATCGACGATCTCAGCAGCGGACTGGTCAATCAGCTTGTAATCGAACGCCTTCAGGCGGATGCGAATCTTTTGTTGAGTAGCCATTTAATTACTCCAAAATCTTGGCGACGACGCCGGAACCCACGGTCTTGCCACCTTCGCGGATAGCAAAGCGCAGGCCTTCTTGCATGGCAATCGGGTTGATCAGCTTCACCGTGATGGACAC
>JBKJKT010000084.1:0-18339 GCA_046597415.1 Ramlibacter sp. | reverse complement strand
GACGCGCGTGATCAACAAGTACATCGACGACACCGAACTCGCCAAGAAGGCGAAGGTTGAAGTCACCGGCGACGACATGCGCGAAGGCCTGACCTGCGTGCTGAGCGTGAAGGTGCCTGAACCCAAATTCTCGAGCCAGACCAAGGACAAGCTGGTTTCCAGCGAAGTGCGCGGCCCGGTCGAAGACGTGATCGCGCGCATGCTCGGCGACTACCTGCAAGAGCGCCCCGGCGATGCCAAGATCATTGTCGGAAAGATCATCGAAGCAGCGCGCGCACGCGAAGCAGCACGCAAGGCTCGCGAAATGACGCGGCGCAAGGGCGTGCTCGACGGGATGGGCTTGCCTGGCAAGCTCGCAGATTGCCAGGAAAAAGATCCTGCAATGTGCGAAATCTACATCGTCGAGGGTGATTCTGCCGGTGGCTCTGCCAAGCAGGGACGCGATCGCAAGTTCCAGGCGATCCTGCCCTTGCGCGGCAAGATCCTGAATGTGGAGAAAGCGCGTTACGAGAAACTGCTCACCAGCAATGAAATTCTCACGCTCATCACTGCGCTTGGCACCGGTATCGGCAAGGCAACCGCCAACCCCGATGAAACAGGTCGCACGACAACGGGCGCCGACGATTTCAACGTGGCGAAGCTGCGCTACCACCGCATTATCATCATGACCGACGCCGACGTGGACGGCGCGCACATCCGCACATTGCTGCTGACGTTCTTTTATCGGCAGATGCCGGAGCTGGTCGAGCGTGGTCACATCTACATCGCGCAGCCGCCGCTTTACAAGGTGAAGGCCGGCAAAGAGGAGCTGTATCTGCAGGGGCAAAACGAGCTCGATACGTTCCTGCTTCGAATTGCATTGAACAACGCGAGCGTGCAGACCGGGCCTGAAGGCAGTTCCGTGATCAATGGTGAGACGCTGCAGGAACTTGCCCGCAAACACCAGATTGCCGAAGCCGTGATCAAGCGCCTGACCGGCTACATGGACGCTGAGGCACTTCGCGCGATTGCCGATGGCGTGAGCCTGAACCTGGACACGGTGCTCGATGCAGAAGCGTCGGCAGTCGCGCTGCAGACCAAGCTGCAGGAACTCGACAAGGCCAGCAACGCTGCGCCCGCCGAAGTAGCTGGCGAATTCGACACCCGTACTGACAAGCCGATTCTGCGCATCAGCCGCCGCCATCACGGCAACATCAAGAGCAGCGTGATCACGCAGGACTTCGTGCATGGAGCCGACTACTCGGCGCTGGCCGAAGCTGCCAACACGTTCCGCGGATTGCTGCGTGATGGCGCGAAGGTAATGCGCGGTGAAGGCGAAAAGCAGAAGGAAGAACGCGTTAGCGATTTCCGCCAGGCGATGCGATGGCTGATTGGTGAAGCTGAGCGCGCGACCGCACGCCAGCGCTACAAGGGCCTGGGTGAGATGAACCCGCAGCAGCTGTGGGAAACGACGATGGACCCCACGGTGCGTCGTTTGCTGCGCGTTCAGATCGATGATGCGATCGAAGCAGATCGTGTGTTCACGATGCTGATGGGCGATGAGGTCGAGCCGAGGCGTGACTTCATTGAGACGAATGCGTTGCGGGCGGCGAATATTGATGTTTGATTGCCTGCCTGTTGTTGCAGGCTCGAAAGGCTAGTCACCTAGCCAGTTGTGCTCAAACACATCTGCCCAACGGTCAGGTTGAGAACCGGTGTGACGCTCGCCATGCTGCGTGAAAATCCGCCGCCAGCTGTTGTGCACGTGGGCTACGGTGTTCTGGACAACGGCCCAGGCTGCGGCCTCGTCGAGGCCTGCGATGTGCCTGCCAGCAGCAAGAAGGTTTGCACGGGTTGCCAGGCGTGACGGCCTTTGCCGCGTGATGTCCATCCGAAAGGCCGGTACCCGGACAGGCCGGCGCTCCTATGTAGCGGGGTTCACGACCCACCTGAAGACGGGGGCGCGGCGACGTGTCACGTCGGGTCCTTCTTGCGGCGCGAAGAAAAGCGTGGAAGGTTGCGACGCGCGGCTTCCTGGAAGGCTGGGTCCTGTGCGGCGGTTGCCATCGCCGTCTGGAGACTCACGTCGTCGAGGGCCCAAAGTAGCCGGGCGACGTCAACGAATCTGGAGGAAAGGGCACCACCCTCGATGGACATCACGGTCAGTCGGCTGATTTCCGCCCGTTCTGCGAGCTCTGCCTGTGTGAGCCCCCGAGCCAACCGCATCAGGCGCACGCGCGTGCCCACCTCAGTCACGAACTGCAGGACTTCATAGGGCTCGGTTGCAGGGTCGCGGCGTGTCATGGAAGTATGTGAATATAGACTTCAATTGTTTTTATGTCTAGGTTTGCCTACTTTGAGAAGTGGCTCGACAATTTATTTGCTTCTCACCTGTTGATGCTGCGGATGTCGCCGATGCCCTCCCACACCGCCTATTCCGGTAAAAGACAATTAACGGATATTCCAGTATTTGGCTTATACCGGCGATTCCCGTAAGATGCGCTTACCGGAATAGGTGGTACCCATGTCGAGTCGTATTCAGTCCATCGTCACAGCTGCACAGTTGGGAACCCTGTTGCTCAGCTCTCGCAAAAGCCGCAAGCTCACCCAGGCCCAGCTCGGAGCACGGCTAGGCCTGAGCCAGACTCGCATGTCGGATCTGGAGCTCGCTCCAGGAACCTTGAGCGTTGACCAACTCCTGGCGCTTTGCAATCAGCTGGGCCTGCAAATAAGCCTGCAGGCGCGCGACGAAAACCCGTCCAAACCGGACAGTCCCGCTTCAGCCTGGTAAGTCATGGGACGCCGCGCATATTCCCGCCCGCTTTCCATCTGGACCAACGGTGAACTGGTGGGCCACTGGACTCCGGCTGGGCGTCAGCCCACGGAGCTGAGCTACGCAGACAGTTGGGTGAAGTCGGCCTCTGCGCGGCCACTGTCGCTTTCCTTGCCGATACCCCTGCGGGGCAGTGAGCCCCTACGTGGCGACATCGTTGAGAACTTCTTCGAGAACCTGCTGCCTGAAGGCGGTGTCATCCGCAAACGTCTTGCGCAACGGTATGCGGCTGGTTCCGAAGACACCTTCGACTTGCTCGCCGCCATCGGACGCGACTGCGTGGGTGCGGTGCAGCTTTTGGGTGCGGATGAAGAGCCGAAGGGCTTTGATCGCATTCAAGGAGCGCCTCTGAATGAAGAGGGCGTCGCCGCATTGCTTCGAGCGGTGACAGGCCCCCAGTTTGGGCAGCATGACATTGAGCAGGACTTTCGCATCTCCATTGCTGGTGCCCAGGAGAAGACCGCTCTGCTTTGGCACGAAGGACGGTGGATGCGTCCGCTGGGCGCGACGCCGACCACACACATCCTCAAGCTGCCGATAGGTCTCGTTGGCAATATGCAAGCCGACATGCGCACCTCGGTTTTCAACGAGTGGCTGTGCCTCAAGCTGATGGGTGAGCTTGGATTTGATGTGGCCAAAGCGGACATCGCCACATTCGCCGACCATCCCCCGGTGCTGGTGGTCGAGCGGTTTGACCGCAAGCCGCACCCATCCGGAAAATGGATTCTTCGCCTTCCCCAGGAAGACTTCTGCCAGGCGTGGGGAGTTCCCCCGGCGATCAAGTACGAGTCAGATGGCGGGCCCGGCATCGAGCAGGTGGCGCAGGTTTTGTACGGCTCAAAAAACGGGCGCGCCGACTTGCGGACGCTATTGGCAAGCCAGGTCGCTTTCTGGCTGCTGGCAGCAACCGACGGACATGCAAAGAACTTCAGCATCCGGCTGCATGCCGGCGGAACATTCGAGCTGACACCGTTGTACGACGTGCTCTCAGCCTGGCCGATCATTGGCAAAGGCAAGAACCAGCTTGCCTGGAAGAACGCCAAACTCGCAATGGCCGTCTCTGGAAAGAATCGCCACTACAACCTCGCAACCATCATGCGACGTCACTTCAACGCAACTGCGGCCCGGTGCGGCCGGGGGGAAAACGCCGAGGACATCATTGGCACGATGCTTGAAAAAGTAGAGGCGGCCATAGGTTCCGTTGCAAACCAGTTGCCCGAAGGTTTCCCGGAGGATGTGGCTACAGCAATTTTCGAGGGCATGCGCACTCAGGCGAAGCGGCTGGAGGAGCAGCCTGCAAGTTAGATCGAGTCAAAACTCACGCAAGGCTGCGTCTTCGGTCCTAACGCAGGGGTCTGTACAAATCATCAGTGACGCTTCACAATTTGTTTTCTCAGACTGACTAGAACTGCCTCGATGAAATTTCGTTTGATTGACCTTTTCTGTGGGGCCGGGGGCATGACGCTCGGCTTTGTGGACTCTCGCTATTGCGGTGACTTTGCGCCAATTTTGGCGGTGGATAATGATGCGCTGTCGATTCAGACACATGCAGCGAACTTCGACGGTGATGTTCACTGCGGCAACATCGAGCATTGGCTAAATGGCAATTCCCAGCAAAAACTGTGGCAAGAGCCAGCGGTTCCGAAGGCGGATGTAGTCATTGGTGGCCCGCCTTGCCAAGGGTTTAGCCTTCTGAATAAACGTCGCACCGGGGATCAGCGCCGAGCGCTTTGGGAGCCTTACCTAGATGTCGTAAAGCGTTCGGGCGCAAAAATCTTTGTGATGGAAAATGTCGCTGAGCTCTACAAATCGACTGAACTCCTCGACATCAAAGCGCGTGCTAACCGAATGGGATTCGAGGTAGAGGCTGCGGTCCTCAACGCGGCTGACTATGGCGCCCCTCAAATTAGAAAGCGAACCATCGTCGTTGGGTGGCTGAGGGCGGCGATGGTTTCGCCTCTATTTCCTCCAGCGCCGACACACTCGGCTCCTGGGACGGGGGGGGATTTGCCAAGATGGCGAACCGTCAAGGATGCAATCGGAAATCTGCGCGAGCCGCTCGGCACCGAGCCTACCTTAGATCCGACCTACGGGCTTCACTTCGGTCGGAATCCAACAGAGAAAAGTTTGCTCCGCTATGCGGCAGTACCGCCAGGCGGCAACAGGGTCGATCTCTTGCGAAATGCCCCTGACATCACTCCGGATTGCTGGGTGCGAAAGAAGTCTGGGGGTACTGACTTGTTCGGTCGGCTATGGTGGGACCGGCCGTCTGTCACCATCCGCACAGAGTTTTTTAAGCCTGAAAAAGGACGATACCTACATCCGATTCGACACAGGCCAATTACGCATCGCGAAGCCGCAAGGTTGATGGGGTTTCCCGACGATTTCCAGTTCAAGGGCGGGAAGACGGACATTGCTCGGCAGATCGGTAATGCAGTCCCGCCCGACTTCGCTGGCGCGATAGCCAAAATGGTGTCTGACTTCCTACGGAGCTGGATGGAGAACGCACCTGCTGCCGCCTTCTTATCGGCAAATGCCGAGAAGATCTAAACCATCGAATGATCTGGCTGCGCTTCATCAGAAGGCAGTTCAGCTCCTCGTAGACTTCGAGTCACAGCTTGAGCAAGATGATCTGCGGCAACGGGTAAAGGCACTCATCCCGATCTTTCATGCTGTCCGGGACGTTGGCGCCTCATTAATGCCGGAGGGACAAGGCATAGGTGCAAGGGAACGACTGATTGCGTATCTCGGCAAGTACCCTGGCGTTGTCATCGATGGGGACGAATTGCTAGTTGTATCTGGCATTGGCGAGTGGGCGAGACGAATTCGTGAGTTACGTGTTGAGCATGGGTGGTGGATTAACTCCGGCCAGACTTTTCGCCACATGGTTGCTGACGACGAGAATGGCGCAGACGCTCAGGCGCTTGTTGATCAGTTCGGCCTTCATCCCTCAACAATCAGAATCGACCAGTATGTCCTCCTGTCACCCATACGAGACCGGGATGCTGCGCACCGGTGGAAGCTCCTCAATCGGGTAAAGAAAGCCCATCGGTCGGTGCGCGATCGTGTGTTGAAGTACTTGCAAGAGAACGCAGGGCATCCGGTCACGGGTGAGGAACTCCGTTACTTGGCCGGGAATAGGTCAGAGTGGGCGCGACGTGTCCGGGAGTTGAGGACGCAGGATGGTTGGCCAGTCAAAACTCGAAGTAGTGGAAGACCTGATTTGCCGGTTGGAGTCTACGTTCTGGAGGTGAATCGGCAGACACACCCGCACGACCGGATCATTCCGGACTCCGTCCGCGGCGCGGTGCTTCGTCGTGACCGTTAT
This sequence comes from Ramlibacter sp., assembly GCA_046597415.1. Taxonomy (GTDB): domain Bacteria; phylum Pseudomonadota; class Gammaproteobacteria; order Burkholderiales; family Burkholderiaceae_C; genus Ramlibacter. The sequence continues at coordinate 12,199 of JBKJKT010000084.1, read as the reverse complement.
CGGTGCGTAAATCCTGAATGTGGGTGGGAACGCTCAATGTTGCACCCGGATGACAGACGAGCGATGCTGGAGTTGCATCATGTGCGCGAACATGTGCGTGGAGGCGCAAATACCCTAGAGAATCTGATGACTCTTTGCAATGTGTGCCACGACGAAGTTCATTCCGAGACCCTAGCGCTTGATCCGGGTTGGATCGAATCCTGACCTGTTCTTTTATGGACAACATGACGGTTGCGCAGCGTAGTAGGGCCATGAGCCGCGTGCGCTCAACGTCGACTAAGCCAGAACTGATCGTGCGAAGCGCACTTCACAAGCTGGGATATCGCTACAGGTTGCATGATCACCGCCTGGCTGGCGTCCCGGATTTGGTGTTTCCGGCGCGTCGGAAAATCATTTTTGTCCATGGTTGTTTTTGGCATCAGCATTTGGGGTGTCGATATTCTCAGCCGCCCTCATCGCGGATTGAGTTTTGGTTACCGAAGCTGGCCGCGAACAAGTCTCGTGACAAATCTACAGTCGCCAAGTTGAAGCGGCAAGGATGGAAGGTTGCCGTCGTTTGGGAGTGCGAACTCCATACACATCCCCAGCGCACTGTTCAGCGATTGTCGGCGTTCTTGGATCGGTAGCCGCGGCCTCAGTGCAGCTTCCTCCCCACCCGATCCCCCATCCCCTCCACCCCCTCGTCCTGCCCCACTTCCGCCCTCAGCAACCCACCCACGACGCTCTCCAGACAGGCGCTTCGGCCGCATTGAAGAACGTACTGCGCGTGTGCCGCGAGCGGCCCAGGTGGAAGCAGTAGGGAGAGCTGGTTGAACAATCGTTCAATCTCGCATGCAGTTCGGAGAATTTGAAAATAGCGTTCGTGCATTGATGCGTTCGGTGAGTACTGCTTGTGAGGAAGCACCGCCGCACATCGAATGAATGGCGGCGGCCCGAACGGGTTGACGAACCGGAGAAGCAAGGCAAGACCGGCAGGCTCTCGCGAGCCTCCCACTCGGGCCGCCTAAAAGCGCGGCTCAAATGGCAAAGGCCACTGTCCTATTGGGTCACAGTGGCCTTTGCAAACCACTTGCTTCTTTCAGGTCGTCAAACCCGGCCCACCTTTTTCGTGGGCGTCCGAACTCTAACTTTCGTTTGATACTGCGTCAACAGCATCGACGTCGTTGACAGCACAAAGCCGTAATGTCCGCGCAAGAGGGGCGTGCGGCCAAGCGGCGCATCGTTGACGCCGAGCGCGAGCGCTTTGGGGACCTGGTGAAGCGGCACTACGGCAACTTCAGCCCGACGCTGGCTGCGCATCAACACTCCGCAGAAGCCATTAAAGGCGGCTTTAATCGCTTGCATCTCAATTAAAGCGCGCTTTAATTGGTGACTCGTCCCAGGACAAAGTCTCTCGCCTACTCCAGATTCCTTCCAGCTACACAGGTACATTCGCCGCATGCCCATCGCCGTCATCGACTTCGAAACCACCGGCCTTTCACCGAACATGGGCGATCGCGCCACGGAAGTCGCCATCGTGATGATGGAAGACGGCCGCGTCGTCGATCGCTTTCAATCGCTGATGAACGCGGGTGTTCGCATCAACAGCTTCATCGAGTCGTTCACCGGCATCACGAACGAAATGATCGCGCAAGCACCACCGGCCGAGGAGGTGATGGCGGCTGCCAGCCGGTTCGTCGGCGATGCACCGCTGGTCGCGCACAACGCTTCGTTCGACAGCCGATTCTGGGCGGCGGAAATGAAGCGTGTCGGTTGGCGATCGGGCTCTGTACCGCCTACCCAGCATTCGCCCTTTGCCTGCACGATGCTGCTGTCACGTCGGCTCTATCCGGAGGCACTGAGCTTTCGACTTGCGTCGCTCGCGGCTTTTCATGATCTGTCGTTCTCGGGCCGCGCCCACAGGGCGATGGCGGATGCTGAAGTGACTGCGGCGCTGCTCGGTCGAATCCAGCGCGATCTGGAACGTCGCTACGACGTTTTTGATCCGTGTCACGAGTTGCTGGTGAAGGTGCAGAAGGCATCGAAGGCGAAGATGCCGGAGGCAATCAGGAAGCACTTTCTGGGGCTGGAAAAGGCGACTGTGACTATTGATTGTCTTGCGGGGAGCCAACCGCTAGCCCGATAGAGCGCAGGTCAGGTCACCATGAAATTCGAAAGTTGCACTTTGGAATTTCATGGGGAAGCGCGATCCACCCCTCGCGTGTCCACATAGTTCCTCCACCCCATGGCGCGCAGCTCGCACGCCGGGCACGCGCCGCAGCCGAACCCCCATTCATTCATCGTCGTGTGGTCGCCGGTGTAGCAGCTATGCGATTCGGTGCGGATCAACTCCACCAGCGACGCGCCGCCGAGTCGCTCGGTCATCTTCCAGGTGCGGGCCTTGTCGAGCCACATCAATGGCGTTTCGATGACCAGCCGTTCGGCCATGCCCAGGCCCAGCGTGACTTGCAGCGACTTGAGCGTGTCGTCGCGGCAATCGGGGTAGCCGGAGTAATCGGTCTCGCACATGCCGCCGACCAGCACGGTGAGGTTGCGCCGATAGGCCACTGCGGCGGCCAAAGTGAAGAACAGGATGTTGCGCCCAGGTACGAACGTGCTGGGCAGACCGTTGCTTTGAAACGTGATCTCCCTGGCCTGTGTCAGCGACGTGTCGCTAATTTCAGCCAGGACCGGCAGATGCAGAACGCGGTCTTCGCCGAGTTTGGTAGCCCAGTAGGGAAATTGATCGCGCAATCGCGTCAGCAGGACCGTGCGACATTCAAGTTCGACGCGGTGACGCTGGCCGTAGTCAAAGCCGATCGTTTCGACATGGTCGAACCTGTGGAGCGCCCAGGCCAGGCAGGTGGCGGAGTCCTGGCCGCCGGAAAAGAGGACGAGCGCGCGAGTGTGCATCTCGGGATGGTAGGCGAGCTTGGGAGGGCGATAGTTGCCGCCGCTTGCCCCCACCCGGCCCTCCCCCGGAAGGGGAGGGAGGAAGATCGGGTCTACTTGTTTGCGTGGACCAGGCCGTGTCTGAACCCATCGGGCTGCCCGCTCGGACCGGATGAGCGGCCCGTACCCGGTTTTTCTACCCTTTTTCCGAGGACTGACGTCCGCCCGGTGGTGGGGCGCTGAGTGGCCTTACGCGGGTCTTCTGTTGGCACTTCCGAGTGCCAGTTGTCATGGGGGGGCGTGCTTGCCGTAGAGCGGCGGGTCCTGAGGTAGTTCACGGCAGCTGCATCTCGGATGGGCGTGGTGGGCATGGCAGGTCTCCTCGTTCGGGCAGAGTTTGGTCTGCGTATCGGGACGTGGATGTAGGCCAACGTGCCTCATCGGTGTTGGCGCAGTCTCACCTGAGGCATGTGCACCGCATAATCGCCCCGAACTTCGACGCAAAAGGGACGCAATGTTGATTCTGGTGTTGGGACTCGTTCTGTTCCTGGGCGTGCATTCCACACGCATATTTGCCGGCGGCTGGCGTGCGGCCACGATTGCCAGGATCGGCGCGCTACCCTGGAAGGGTGCGTATGCGCTCGTGTCCATCATCGGGTTTGTCATCCTGGTGATCGGATTCAAGATGGCCCGGCAGGAATCGCTGGTTCTGTATGTCACGCCCGCGTGGATGAAGCATCTGACGGCGGTGCTCATGATGGTTGCCTTCGTCCTGTTTTTTGCGGCCTATGTCCCGCGCAACTGGTTCAAATGGAAGTTGCACCATCCCCAGGCGTTGAGCGTGAAGGTCTGGTCGGTGTCGCATCTGCTGTCGGTGGGTGTGCTGGCTGATGTCGTGCTGTTCGGCTCATTTCTTCTGTGGGCCGTGGTCAGCTTCAGCGCCGCCCGCCGGCGCGACCGCGCCAACAACACCGAGTACGGCTCGTACAGCGCGATTGGCACGGTCGTCACGATTGCGCTGGGGCTGGTGGGTTGGTCGATCTTTGCTCTCTTGCTCCATGGGCCGCTGATCGGCGTGCGTCCGCTGGGCTACTGACCTGAGCGTCCAGGTCTGTCAGTTGCAAAAGGGGCGGTGTCCGACATACGGCTGAGCAGCCTCGCTTCAAGAATCACTTTTCCCTTTTTCAGGAGCAGTCTCATGCCAAAGCGATCGACACCCAAGGCCAGCGGAGTCCCCGACATCGACAAGCAGGAGCCGCAGACCGGCAAGGTCGAAAACGACAGCAACAAGCAGGGCAATCAGAAGCCGACGCAGCGGCACGAAGCCCAGCGCACGCCCCAGAGCCGCAGCGACCGCGAGTCTCACATCGGCGGCAACAACCAGAACCAGTCGCGGCGTGGCGGCGGGGGCAATGCGGGGGGCGGTGGCGCCGGCTGAGGCGGTTTCCAAACCCGCATTTGAAGTCGCAATAATTAGCGCAGGAATTTGACAAAAGCCAATGCTGACTTATAGTTAGGCGTGGCATCCAAGTCGCAAAAATTTGAGCTATACGATCACCCGGCGCAGATGGAGCCGCTGTTGCCGGGTGAAGGTCGTCTGCGCCCGTTGCTTGAATTGGCGCACGACCTGCAGCGCAGCGCGGACAAGTTGAGTGCGTTGTGTCAGCCGGGCGCCCTTGGCGATTTGCGCCTGCTGCTGCGTGCGATGAACTCGTACTACAGCAACAAGATCGAGGGCCAACAGACGCTGCCGATCGAGATCGAGCAGGCGCTGCGTCAAGACTATTCCGCCGACGCAGACAAGGCCCGCAGGCAGCGGCTTGCGGTCGCGCACATGGCCACCGAGCACCAGATTGAAGAGAAATGCCAGACATGGACCTGGCAGCAGGTCTGGTCGCCGCAGATGGTGGGCGACATTCACCAGGATCTTTTTGCGCGCCTTCCTGATGGCGACCGGCTGATGGAAGACGGGCAAGTACTGGAGCCCGGCGATCTGCGCGACCGCAATGTTTCGGTAGGTATTCATGCCGCGCCGTCGCATCTGGCCATTGCCGCGATGCTTGAGCGTTGGGGCCGTTTTTATGGCGATGTCCGGCGTGGGGAGCTGCAGGTGGTGGCGGCAGCGGCCGGTCATCATCGCCTGGCCTGGATCCACCCTTTTCGCGATGGAAACGGTCGGGTTGCGCGGCTTCACACGCAACTCATCTTCTGTCAGCTGGGCTTGACCAATGGACTCTGGTCGCCGCTGCGTGGTTTCGCACGAGCGCAAGACTCCTATTACGGACATCTGGCAGCTGCGGATCAGCATCGGGCGGGCGATCTCGATGGCCGGGGGAACCTGTCCGAAAGTGCGCTGATCGAGTGGATTGGCTACGTGATTCAGCTATGCCAGGACCAGGTGCATTTCATGGCGCGCTTGCTGGACCTCGCAGCGATGAAGGACCGTATTGCCGCTTGTCTTGCTTTCGAAGAGAACGTGGTGAAGCAAGGTGTTCGCAGCGACTCTCTGCGTGCGCTTCACTACCTGTTTGCGACCCGGGGCGACCTGGAGCGAAGCGATTTCAAGGCGATGCTGGGGCTGGGCGATCGTCTTGCCACGGCGCAGGTGTCTGCTCTGCTCAAGCGTGGACTGCTGGCGACCGATTCACCTCATGGCAAGCTGCGATTTGGCGTGCCGCAGCGAGCCCTTCGGTTTTACTTTCCCAATCTTTGGCCTGAAGCGGAGGCGGGGTCCCCGTAGAGCCGCAAGTTCGCTCAGCCTACGGGTCGAAACCCCCAGCTGCGGGCATTGAGCACTTTGTCGAGCTGATCGAGCATCTTTTCCCAGCCCTGGCGCGTGCGGTCGCGCATCACGTGTGCGGTCTCGTCGTCACCCAGGTTGTGGGTGAGCACGATGTCGCAGATGGTCGGTCCCAAAGGCACGAAATCAAGCGATACACGCGTGGGTTGGTCTGAAAAGGGTTCAACGCTGAACTCGAACACGAGGCGCGAGGGCCTGTCGATTTCGAGGTAGGTGCCGCGATGCTGTGCATCGAGAAAGCTTTCGTCGCCATCGGCGGTGGGCCTGCGATCCGTCACCAGAAAATCACCGCCGACTCGCGCATCCATCTCGCAGTGCAGCACATTGCCGGTGCGCGTGGCAAACAGGAAGCGCCCCGCCGTTGCGGGGGTGACCCATGCATCGAACACGCGGTCCGCCGGCAGGTTGTAACGGTGCGTCACGCGCACGATGGTCGAGTCAGCCATGACCGCGATTATGGCGCGCAGTCAGGGTGCAGAAGACGGCGGCGTCCTACAACGACTGTTGCAAATTGCAGATGTCGTGGGTAGGTGCCGTAACCACACTGGTATTCAACTCTCCCAAGGAGTCACCATGAACCATCACGCGCCTCATCACTGGATTGCAGTGGCATTTGCGCTCGCTGCTCTTACGCTGACGATTACCGAAGCCAAGGGGCAGGTCCTTTTGCAGCCTGCGGGGCTGGCTGACAAAGTCCAGAAAGACGGCATTCGCAAGTCCGAGGGAAGCGTTGCAAAGGATCAGCGAAGCGCAGTCAAGAAAACCAGGCGGGCAGCTAAATCGGTGGTGCAACAGGCCCGCACCGGCGTGAGCATCATCGACTCGAAAACAGAACGGCAGCGCTGACCGGCACGACCTCCGGGTTCTTGCCACCAGGCCAGCTACTTACCAAAAACCGATTGGTAGAGCGCCGACCACGCTGCATCGTCGGCACCGGCAGCAGGCATGGCATCACGCGAAACACCGTGACCGAAGTGCAGATGCTTTCCATCACCTTCGACGGATCGCTCGGGTGTGAAGATCACCCACATCTCATCGCCCATGCGCTCGCAAAACCAGGGAGCAATCTTTTCGACGATGCGATGGGCAGGATCGAACCAGGCCATCTGCCGGGTGCTTCCGTCGTCTTGGCTGACTGATCTGAACTGGACCGACGACTTCATCTTGTGCAGGTCACGCCTGACCGACTGGCCCATCTGTTGGGCGCGCAGCATCTCTGCGTCGACGGAGTTGTTTCGCAGGTGTGGCTCGTAAACCAGGCGCCACAGCAACCGGTACAGCAGCGCAAACCGGTCCGGATCGTGATGCAGCACCACCACATCGCACAGGCGCTGGAACGAAGCCGGGACGATGGATACCCCGGCCCTGGGCGCACCCGGCAGGCTCAGACTGGAAGGGACGTCGGCAAACTGTTCGCAGTTTTGTGCCTGAGCAGTCCAGTGAACGCTGTCGGGCGGAACCTGCTGCGCGAGCAACAGGCGCGTCTCCTCGCGGAAGCCCTCGATGTCGGTTTCGCTGGCCAGCCGGGCTTCCATCACCGCCCTCGCGAAGGGCGTTTTGACACGCCCGAGAGCCGCCGGGCATTGGCCGTGGCGGTGCGGTGAATCGGGGCGAGCGCGGCGCTGGTCATCTTCGCGGAGCCGGCCAGCGAGCCGAGCATCATTTGCTGCCACGCGGCCAGAGCCGCCTGATTGAAAGCGGTGACTTTCTCGGTGCCCATGCGCTTGAATTCCTTGCGGTCGCGCGCACTCGGGTTGGGTCCGGCTGCAACCATCCGGCCAACGCGATTGTTGATGACGACGCTCGACGAGACCATCATCTGCGTGGTCTTGGCCGCGATGTCCATCCACATGAACATGGGGCCGATTGCATTGATGGCGCGCGGTTGTTTTCTCATGCTGGTACTGCCCCTTCGGTTTTGATTCGTTGTCTTGCGTGTGCTTCCATGACCAGGTACAGCGCCGCAGCAAGGATCAGCGGACCGATGTAGTAAATGGCGCGGTAAGCCAGCAGCGCCGCGATAAGCCGGCTCTCGGGCACCTGGTGCGACAGCAGCGTCACGAAGATGAACTCCAGCACGCCCAGCCCGGCGGGAACATGGGTGATGACGCCGGCGATCGCGCCGATCAGAAGCACGGTGAGCACGTCGCTGTAACCCACGCTTTGGCCCAGCAGGACGTAGACCACGCCTGCCATCAGGCTCCAGTTGGTCGTTGCCATGACCAGCTGCAGGAGTGCCATGCGGACCTCGGGCAGATGGAGTTCGTGTCCGCGCACGGTGAATGTCTGGCCGCCCTTGCGCCAGCAGGCGATGAGGTAGCCGAACGCCCCCATCACCAGCGCCCCGCCCAGCCATTGCAGCCCGTAGTTGCCCATCTTCCAGCTGGGGGGAAGCTGCAGCGGTTCCATGAGAAAAACGATACCGGCCAGCAGCATGTAGCCCAGCCAGTTCGTGAGCATGCTCATGGTCAGAATGCGAGTGATCTCGCCATTGGACAATCCCAGGCGTGAATAGAGGCGATATCTGAACGCGACACCGCCCACGATGGCACCCAGTGAGAGGTTGAATGCATAGCTCACGAAGTTCACGCCCATGACGGTGGGCGCAGGCAGCGTGTGTTTCGTATAGCGCTTGCCGAGCAGGTCGAAGCAGCTATAGAGAAGATGGCTCAGCGCGGCAAGGCCAATCGCCAGCAGCAGGATCGCAATGGGCGTGCCGCGCAACGAATCGAGCACGTCGTCCCAGTCGACTGTGCGCCCGTAACGCACCAGAAGCGCAATGACGGCGCCAAAGAAAACGATCGACAGGACTCGCTTGGCCCAGGCCCACCAGGCCTGGTCTCGCCATCGCTTCTTGTGAGCGGCCTCAGGAGCGGTGTGCACATCCATGGCGGGTCAATCCTTGGTGCCGGCCTGCGGACTGGAACCCACATGGGCATAGGCGGCCTCAATGCGGCTGGCAAACGCAGGCAAGAGGCGTGGCACATGGCGCGGCAGCCACGAAGCCCAGGCTGGGTAGAGACGCGTGAAGTGATAGGCCACGTAACTGCGCAGCAGCGCCATGCCGCGCAGCTCTCCGAGATCTTCGCTCCTGATCTCGTTGCAGCTGGCGCCCATGAGCATTTCCAGGCGCGAGTACAGGTGCTGGTTGAATTGCCGGTCGCGAATGATCACGTTGGCTTCGAGGTTCAGGGCCAGGCTCAGCGGGTCGAGGTTGCTGGAGCCGACAGTGGCCCACTCGTCGTCCATCAACGCAACCTTGCCGTGCAGCGGCCGGTCGCAGTATTCGAAGATCCGAACGCCCGCTCGCAGGAGCTGGTGATACAGCATGGTCGCCGCGGTCTTCACGATCGGCATATCCGGCATGCCCTGCAGCACCAGGCGCACGTCAACGCCGCGCCGGGCCGCGCGCTTCATTTCCTTCATGAAGCGATAGCCCGGGAAAAAGTACGCATTGGCAATCACGATGCGACTGCGCGCTGCACGCAACGCAATCCGGTAGTGGCGCTCGATGTCGTTCCAGTGGTCACGGTTGTCTCGCACGACCAGCATGCCGGCTGCGTTGCCCGCGCGGGGCTGATCGGCAATGGGCATACGAGCATTGCGGCGGTGCCGCCACCACGCGCGCACGCGCTGATAGCGGTGGCCCTGGATCAGTGCGCCATGCGCGAACCGGTGCATCTCCGAGACGAGCGGTCCGCGTATTTCCACCGAGTAATCCTGCTTGGCCTCTGGTCCGAAGTCCGCCAGATGATCGGCCGAGTAGTTGATGCCGCCGATGAAAGCGATGCTGCCGTCCACCACGACGATCTTGCGGTGCATGCGGCGCAGCAGGTTCACCCGGCGGCCCAGGAATGGCTTGCCAGGGTCGAACACGTGAACGCGCACACCCGCCTCACGAAGTGATCCCAGGAATTCATCGGAGAGATTCGGCGAGCCGAAGCCGTCGATGGTGACGTCGCACTGCACCCCACGCCCAGCTGCACCCATCAGCGCTGCGTGCAATTGCAGGCCCACCTTGTCTTCGAACAGGATGAAGGTCTCCAGCAGCACTTCGCGTTTCGCGCTAGCAATGCACTCGAAGACGCGCGGAAAGAACTCCTCGCCGTTTTCGAGAAGACGGATGTCATTGCCCGCTATCCACTTGCTGTTCATGACTGCGGTCCTACAGATGGATTTCAGCTGCAAGCGGCGCGTGGTCGGACAGGTGCGACCACGGCTTGCGGGGCAACACGACGGGCAGATGCACCGAGGCGTTGCGCACGTAGATGCGGTCCAGTGAGAGAAGCGGAAATCGCGACGGGAACGTCTTGGCCGATTCGCCGTATGCGGTCACAAAAACTTCCCGAAGGCCCACCTCACGCTCGAGCAAGGCATGGGCGCGTCGACGCCAGTCGTTGAAATCGCCGGCCACGATCAGCGGCGCGTCATCTGGCACTTCGCTGCGAACCATCTGGCACAAGAGAGCCAGCTGGTGAGCCCGCTGAGATTCGGCCAGGCCCAGGTGAACGCAGATCGCGTGAATCTTCTGCTCGCGACCGGGCATGTCCAGCACGCAGTGCAGCATTCCGCGCTTTTCACCCGCGACCGAAACGTCGTGATTCTGGAAATGAATGATCGGAAACTTGGACATCACCGCGTTGCCGTGGTGCCCCTTCGGATAGACCGTGTTGCGTCCGTACGCGAATTGAGGCCAGATCTCGTCGGCCAAAAATTCGTAGTGCGGCGCGTCCAGGTCTTCCTTGGAGTGGTGGCCGTTGGTCCCCATGACTTCCTGCAGGAAGACGACGTCGGCGCCAACTGCACGCACGGCGTCCCTCAATTCGCGCAGGATGAACTTGCGATTGAAGGTGGTGAATCCCTTGTGGATATTGACGGTCATCACGGTCATCACGGTCGACTGGGGGGCGGCTGCCACGGGGTCTGTCATCTATATAAGTCTCATCGCAGGAGAGGAAGTTTTGTACCCCCTGGCACCCTGCGCGGGTGTAGGACTGGCGGCAGTCACGGTGTACTCAGCCGTGGTCAATCAAGAAGGCGTGTTGCAGCTTCGACATGAACAGCTCGGTCGCCCGAAGATGGCACACTCGTAGACACGCGCGCTCCGGGGGCGCGATTCGTTCAAAACGTCATCCAGGGGACCGTCATGCCTTCGATCCGAACTTTCCTGCCACCTGGAGTTGCCTGCGCGGCTCTGCTGTCGGTTTCAGCGCATGCCGCAGACCTGCGTCCATCAGGCTACTTTTTGCAGGGCGGAGTCGCCGAGCGCAACGCCTATAGCGTGACGGGCGGACTGGTGTGGAACTGGGACTGGCGCACCCAGCTCGCCGGTGGAGAGATCACGGCCATCACGGAAGCGTCGATCAGCCATTGGGGCGGACAAGCAGTGGGTGGTGGCCGCGAGTCGTTCATTCAGCTGGGCCTGCAGCCCATCTTTCGCTACCGGTTCAACCAGGGCGGATCACCCTGGTTTCTTGAAGGCGGCATAGGCCTCACGGTCACCGACAAGCTCTACGTGACCAGCACCAAGACCTTCAGCACGCGCTTCAACTTTGCCGATACGCTGGGCTTCGGTGTGAGCATGGGGCCCCGGCGCGATAGCGAGCTGGGGCTGCGGTTGACGCACTACTCCAATGGGAGCATCAAGCGACCGAACCCGGGCGAGAACTTCCTGCAGCTGCGATACGCGAAGACGTTCTAGCCTGCATCCTTTCTCACTTGCCCTGCCGGGCGTGATGCGGGTCAGGTTCTGTGGTGATGATGCCCGTGCCCGCCGCCGTAGCCGCCCCGGCCGCCCTTGCCCCGCATGAAGCGCAAACCGATCTCATCGAAGGTCTTCTGCTGCTCGACATTGAGGGTCATATAGAAGTACTTGGTCGCATCGCCGCGCTTGTCAGCCTCAGCCACACGGGCGGTCCGCATGGCCCGCATGCGGTCGATGCGTTCCGGCGTGCGCATTTTCTGGAACTCGTCGCGACTCGGCCGCTGCATCAGCGTGGGCTTGAGCGCCGCGACGTAGTTGCTCCAGGCGCCTTCCTGTGCCGGCGTGATCTGCAGCTTTTGCTTGAGCATGTCCATGCGCCTGGCCATGCGTTCCTGCATGCGCTCTTGCCGCGTGGCGGGATCCATCATCCGGCCTCGGCCGTCATGGACTTGCATGCCGTGGGCGGCGGGCCCCTGTGTCGTGGCGGGCGGAGGCGTTTGCGCCGTCGAGGCCAGACCGAGAGTGGCCAGAAGTCCGGCCGCAATGAAATGTCTGGTGGCGAGCTTCATGAAGATTTCCTTTCCAGTCTTTGAAAGCCTGGCCGCAATGGAACAGGTTGGAGCGAGTTTGCGACGAGCTTGTAACGCAGCAGTGCCCGCCACGTAGCTGATGTGTAAAGGTCAGGCGTGCAGGCGTGCAGGCGTGCAGGCGTGCTGTGGGTGGGTTCCTACCGGATTTTCTAGATTTTCACCACACCGGCAACGGGTGTGGTTGGGCACCATGGGAGTTAGTGAAAGCTTGTGAAGGAGCTCCCATGAAATACC
>JBKJKT010000094.1:0-4223 GCA_046597415.1 Ramlibacter sp. | reverse complement strand
CGAGGATGTTGACGTTGGTGAACAGGGTCGGTGTCATCACATCGTCCTTCAGTTCCAGCGCGTCGCTGAGGCAGGCGCGCCGACGCGCACCGGACGGCCGGCGCCTACCGGTGGCTCCCGGTGGAAGACGCCGTCCTTCATCACCGACAGGATGCGGCTCTTGTCCTGCAGCACCGTGATGTCGGCCAGCGGGTCGCCGTCGACCAGCAGGATGTCGGCCAGGCAGCCTTCGCGGATGTAGCCGATCTGCTTGCCCATCTTCATCATCGGCCCGCCCCATGCAGTAGCCGACAGCAACGCTTCCATGTTGCTCATTCCCACGAACTTGACGAAGTACTCCAGGTCTTTGGCGTTGGTACCGTGCGGCGTCCAGGCGAAGCCGTAGTCACCGCCGGGCAGGATGCGGATACCGCGCTTGCGCATCGCCTTCATGCTTTCGATGGCCGCTTCGAGCTCGCGGTGGTAGCCCATCTTCCGGGTGACTTCGGGCGTCAGACCCCACTTCGACGCGTGGTGACTGGTGTTAATCAGCCAGGCCAGACCCGGGGCCACGTGGTGTTCCAGCTTTTTGGCTTCGAGCATGTCCAGCGCTTCTTCGTCGGTGAAGCTCGCGTGGTAGATCACTTCGATGCCCTGCCTGATGCACTCCTTGATCGCCCAGGTGGACCGTGCATGTGCCGACACCCGTTTGCCCCAGGCCCTGGACTCTTCGACGCAGACCCGCACTTCTTCGGCGGTGAATTGGCTCATCTCGGAAGGCATGCCAGTGATGGATTCACCAGACAGGTTGATCTTGATGCTGTCGACCCCGTACTTGGCAAACATGCGCACGCAGCGGCGCATTTCTTCGGCGCCGCTGACGATGGCACCGAACGCAAATTCATGTTGCGGCAGGTGCGGCGCCGTGGTGTCACCCAGCCCGCCGGGCACCGTGATCTCCTGACTGGCGGCCAGGTAGCGCGGCCCGACGATGGTGCCGTCGTTGATGGCATTGCGGATCACCACGTCCAGCCGCGGCTTGGCGGCAGCGGCGCCCACGCAGCTGGTCCAGCCCATGTCGAGGTACTTCTTCGCGACCTCGGCACACCACAGGATGTGCTCCTCTGGCGGCATGCGCTGGATGGCGTCCAGGGTGGGCTGGTCGTTCCAGGAGAAGTGCGTGTGCGCCTCGATCATGCCCGGCATGAGAAACGCCCCTGCTCCGTCGATGATGCGCGCGCCCAGCACCGGCGGCGATGCCTGCCCATGGCTGGTCTTGACGACGCGGCTGATCTTGTTGCCCTGCACCAGCACATCGCCGGTGAAGGGCGACTCGCCGCCGCCGTCGAAGACGCGCACGTTGGTGAACAGTGTGTCGGCCATCGTCAGCTCCGTGTGTTGGCGAGGAAGTCGCGCAAGGCACGCTGACACTCGTCGGGCCGCTCGATCGGTGTCCAGTGGCCGCAACGGGCCAGCACCTCGACGCGGGTGCTGCGCGCGGCATGCAGCTTCTCGGCCATGCTTCGAACGGCCTGCGGCGGTGCCACGCCGTCTTCGTCGCCCGTGACCAGCAACACCGGCGCACGAATGGTCTCGACCCGCGCCGCCTGCGCATCGGCCAGCGCGTCGCAGGTGCGCGCGTAGTTTTCGGCCTCCTGGCGCATCAGGCTCTCGCGCACAAAGGCGCAGGCCAGCGGCAGGCGCTGGCGCGTGTCGTTCGATACCGCAACGCCGAGCAGGGTCTGCGTGATCTCTTGCATGCCCGCCATGCCCTCGCTGCGCGCCTTTGCGGCGCGTGTGCGAATGCCGGCACGTGCCGGCTGGGCCGGTTCCATCAGCGGGCCGAACAAGGCCAGGCCCTGCACGAGGTCCGGCTGCGCAACCGCCACATGCTGGCAGACGATGGTGCCCATCGAGTGGCCGATCCAGTCCGCGCGTGTCACGCCCAGTCGGTTGCACATCGACAGCAGGGCTTGCACAAAGCGCTCTATCGACAGCGGACCTTGCGCGTGTTGCGACCGGCCGCTGCCCGGCAGATCCGCGCGCAGTACGCGGTGCCGCGCCAGCGCGGGCATCAGCGGCGAGAAGCTGTTGCTGGTGCCGCCCAACCCGTGCACGCACACGACCACAGGTCCCTCGCCCTCGTCTTCTACGACCATGCGGTCGAATTGGTGCAGGGCCATGCTCAGACGAAACGGTTCTCGATGGCGCCGAGGCCATCGATTTCTATGCGCACCACATCGCCTGCCGCGAGCCAGCGCTCGGGCTTGAAGCCCATGCCGACACCCGCCGGCGTGCCGGTGGCGATAACATCGCCCGGCAGCAGCGTGATGCCGCGGGAGCAGGTCTCGATCAGCGTCGGGATGTCGAAGATCATGTCGCGTGTGTACCCGTCCTGGCGCAACTCGGTCTCGCCCCCTGCGGGAGTGACCCAGCCGCGCACGCGCGTGTCGCGTCCATCGACTTCATCGGCCGTGGTGATCCAGGGCCCCATCGGGCAGAAGGTGTCGAAGCTCTTGCCCAGATCCCACTGCTTGTGGCGCATCTGGACGTCGCGCGCGGTGACGTCGTTCAGCACGGTGTAGCCAAAGACATGGTCCATCGCGCGGCTGCGAGAAATGTCGCGGCCGCCGCGGCCGATGACGACGGCCAACTCGCTCTCGTAATCGATCTGCGTGGACACGCCGGCGCCCGGCAGGCGCACATCGTCCGTGGGCCCCACCACGCACTCCGCCAGCTTGGTGAAGACGATAGGCCAGCCATCTTCGGCCGGGAGGTGATCGCGAAACACGCTCGCCTTCAGTTCGTTGGCGTGCGCACGGTAGTTGCGCCCCACGCAGAACACACCGCGCCGGGGCTGGGGCAAGGGTGAGCGCAAGGTGACGGCGCTGCGCGGCAAGCGCGTACCGCTGGTCGCCGGCAGGGGCTCGCCCTGCACCAGTGCTTCGAGCAAGGGCAGCACGCCGCGCTCCGGCTGGCTCACGGCCAGGGGCGTGAGTTCGCGCCCGCACGCCGACACCGTGCCGGCGTGAAAGCCGCCGCCCCAACTCCAGCTCGCCAAGCGCATTGTCTTGTCTCCGGGCAGTCCGCGCTCGAATCGACTTGGGGCCGACCGGCTTGACCTTGATTTTTAAGAAATGAGACTTGCGTCTCAAATCAGGATCGGTGCATCATACGAGCCGGGCATCGCACACACAAGCCGCAGATCGCAAAAATCGGCCCCGGACAAACCCGCATGAAAAGACCGAGACATAAGCTCACAGAGCCCCCACTGGCGCCCGAGAAAGGCGTGAAGGCCGCGACCTTCCACTTGCTGCTCGACACTGCCATGGCACTCATCAGCGAGGACGGGCATATCCCTTCGGTCGCCGTGGTGGCGCAGCACTGCAAGGTGTCGCGGGCGACGGCCTACCGCTACTTCACCAGCCGCAGCGCCCTGATCACCGCGGTGATCGACTCTTCGCTCGGCCCCGTGCGCACCCTTTCATCCGACAACCCCGACGGCCGCGCGCGCGTGCGTGAGCTTTTCACCGAGACCTTTCCGCGCTTCAAGGAGTTCGAGCCGCAGTTGCGGGCCGCCGCGCAACTGGCAATGGAGCAATGGGCGCTGGAGCGCGCGGGCCAGCTCAAGGAAGTGCCCTACCGCCGTGGGCACCGCATTCGCATTCTGGAACACGCGATCGCGCCCTTGCGGTTGAATCCGGCCGTGCGAGATCGACTGCACAAGGCCTTGTCTGTGGTTTACGGCATTGAGCCGTTTGTGATTCTGAAGGACATCTGGGGACTGGCGGATCGCGAAGTCGAGGGCATTGCCTTGTGGATGGCGGATGTGCTGATCGACGCGGCGATACGCGAGGACCAGGCCGCCGCGCCGGGGCCGGCGCGCCCATCGAAACGTGCGAAGGCTAGCCCGAAAGCCTGAACCTGCCGGGGTAGCGGCCAGCAATAGATCAACTGTGGCCGGTCTGGCCGGACAGCCGCTCGCCAGTGTGGGCTGGACGGCTGGTCATTCGGCAAGGTCGAGGCTGGGCCCGGTGGCGCTTGCGAGAAACATCGTCTTCGAAGTGGCCCCGTTGCTGGCGCCAGCACTACGGTCAGCCGCCCATGCATACCGCCAGCGCAAGTCTGTCGCGCCTCAGCGCGCAGCGTTGGCGGACGTCGGGTCAATCACCGCGCTTACTCGGGTGATCTTGTTTGCCGGAAAGCCCGACTGCTCGGCGTGGCTCTTGATCAGCACTTCGCTG
>JBKJKT010000230.1:0-4254 GCA_046597415.1 Ramlibacter sp. | reverse complement strand
GAGCTCTTCTCAGGCGGTTTCCGATCATGGGATGGCTCCAAGGTTTACATTTTTACTGAATCAAATGTATTTTGTAAACTCAATTCCGTCAACCTCAACAGGAGTATCCCAATGGGGCACCTTGCGCGTAGGCGGAGCACGAACGAGCGGCAACTACCACAACGCAAGCGCAAGCCATCCCAGATGCCGCAGTCTTCCTGGCCTATTTGCCTGCCCCAGCAGTTTTGGCAAAGGACAACGCGAGCTGCCCTTGTTTATGCCCGGAGTCTTTCGATCAGCCCATTGAGTTCGTCAAGCGAACCGAACTGGATCACGACCTCGCCCATTTCCTCGACCCGGCCATGACGCTTCACGCGTTTTTTCACGCGCACTTCGACCTCGGCGGTGAGGATGTCAGAGAGCTCTTCTTCTACCCGACGCAAGTCACGTGACTTCTCGTTCTTTGGCTTGGGTGAGACGAGATTGAATTCGGCACCCAGCTTTTTGACCAGACGTTCCGCCTCGCGCACCGAAAGCTTTTTAGCCGCGATCTGATTGGCTGCCGTAATCTGCGATGCACGCTCCAGCGCCAGCAGCGCGCGCGCATGACCCATGTCGATATCGCCCGCCATGAGCATCGTCTGCACCGGATCGGCGAGATTCAAAAGGCGCAGCAGGTTGCTTGCGGCACTGCGTGAACGGCCCACCGCCTGCGCGGCCTGTTCGTGGGTCAGGCCGAACTCCTTGACCAGCCGCTGAAGTCCGTGTGCCTCCTCCAGCGGATTGAGATCCTCGCGCTGAATGTTCTCGATGAGCGACATCGCGGCTGCGGCTTCATCCGGCACATCACGCACCAGTACCGGCACGCTATCGAGGCCAGCGAGTTTCGCAGCGCGGAACCTTCGCTCGCCCGCGATGATTTCGTATTTGCCGCTGTTCGCTCCGCTGACCACGCGCCGCACCAGGATCGGCTGCATGATGCCCTGCGCCTTGATGCTTTCGGCCAGCTCATAGAGCGCGCCCTCGTCCATGCGCGTGCGCGGCTGGTAGGTGCCGGGCACCATATCGGCGAGAAGAAGCGATGCGGGCTGGCCCGGACCTGCGACCTCGGCTTCATGTGCGGACTCGCTGGCTGTCGGGCCGAGCAATGCTTCGAGGCCGCGTCCGAGGCCCTTGGGTTTCTTTGTCGCCATTGTTTTTCTAGTCTTTCATGAGGTCTTGAAGCAGGACGTGGCCTTCGGGCCAGCTTGCCAAGCCCGAATCGGCGTTGATGTGACCGCAGTCACCGTAGTCCATGAATTGCGAACCCCAGGCGTGGGCGAAAAGTCGCGCCCGCTCGAACTCGCAATAAGGATCGTCGCGGCTCGCGACCATCACGCTCGGGAACGCCAGCGCGCTGAGGTCGATCGGCGACCAGGTCGGGATCGCATCGCGAACTTCGGGCTTTTCGACATCGCCCGGAGCGACGAGCAACGCACCCTTCACCCGGTGTGTATTGAATGAGCGCACGGACCATGCTGCCGTCAAGATGCAGCCGAGGCTGTGCGCAACCAGCACCACTGGCTCGTCACGCGAGAGCACCATCTCCTCCAGCCGCGCCAGCCAGTCGCCGCGCAAAGGCTTGTCCCAGTCGTGCTGCTCGACGCGCACATAGCCGTGGCGCTTTTCCCAAAGGGACTGCCAGTGTTGCGCGCCGCTGTTGAACCAGCCGGGCAGAACGAGAACGTTAGAGGGCTTCATTGCTCTTTATTTGATAGCGTCGATGTCAATTTGCATGGGGCTTTGAAGGGTCGACTACAATTTCCTCAGCCGATCGACCATTTCTTTTGCGAACTCGACATAAGCCTGGCTTCCACGGGCATTCGGGTCGAACACAACTCCTGGCAGTCCGTAGCTCGGCGCTTCAGCCAGCCGCACGTTGCGCGGGATCACTGTGTTGAACACCTTGGCACCGAAGTGCGACTTGAGCTGTTCGCTGACCTGCTGCTGAAGCGTAATGCGCGGATCGAACATCACGCGTAACAGGCCGATGATCTGCAGATCCTTGTTCATGTTGGCGTGAACCTGCTTGATCGTATTGACCAGATCAGTCAGGCCTTCCAGCGCAAAGTACTCGCACTGCATCGGAACGACCACGCCATGCGCCGAACACAGTCCGTTGAGCGTGAGCATCGACAGCGACGGCGGGCAGTCGATCAGGATGAAATCGTACTCGGCGGCGATTTCGGCAATTGCTTTTTTCAGGCGCTGGTCCCGACGCTCGACTTCCACCAGTTCCACTTCAGCCCCAGCCAGATCACGGTTTGCACCGAGCACGTCGTAGCCGCACTTTTCACTGCGCACCCTCGCCTCTGTGATCGACGCCGACTCGAGCAGCACGTCGTATACCGTCAACTCCAGCTTGCGCTTGTCGATGCCGGAGCCCATGGTCGCGTTGCCCTGCGGATCGAGGTCGATCATCAACACGCGCTGACCGACTTTGGCAAGTCCGGCGGCGAGGTTGACGGTAGTGGTGGTCTTGCCGACGCCGCCCTTCTGGTTGGCGACGCAAAAAATTCTTGCCGTCACTTGGAGATCGCCAGTTTGATGCCGAAGCCCAGCAGGAAGAGGCCTGCGACTTTTTCGAGCACGCGACCGACGATCGGGTTCGCGCGCATGCGCTCAGCAAGGTGATGGGTGAGCAGCACGACCATCAGGCCGTACGCGAAAGTCAACACCGCGATGGTTGCCGCCATCACTGCGAAGGTCAACATTCCCTGGTGATGGGCCGGATCAACGAACAGCGGAAAGAACGCCATATAGAAGACGATGGCCTTCGGGTTGAGGAGCGTGATGACTGCGCTCTGCTTGAAATAGTGGCGCGGTTCGATGTTGAGGATCGGTGCGGCGCCGGGCTTTGCCAACAGCATGCGAATGCCGAGGTAGGCCAGATACGCGGCGCCAATCCATTGGACGGCATGGAAAGCGGCGGGATAGGTAGCGAGCAAAGTTGCGACGCCGGCGACTGCAGCCCACATCAGAACCTGATCACCAGCGATGACACCCATGGTTGCCGCCAGTCCGCCAGCCACGCCACCCTTGCCGGTGGAAGTGATGAGCGCCAGATTCCCGGGGCCGGGAATGGCCAGGAAAACGATGATGGCTGCAACGAATGCGCCGTAATCTGCAACGCCAAACATGAATTTCCCCGGGGTCTAGGAGGACCGAGTTTACGTTACAGCGTCAGCGACGAAGCCACACAAGACACCGGTCGGCATCCAGTTCGGGGACCTGTAGTTGTTCCACGTGAAACACTGTGACACCCGAGGGCAGCGCAGCGACTTCTTCATCGGGTGACTTGCCCTTCATCGCTATCCAGACGCCCTGCTCCGCCAACGCTCCGCCGGACAAGGCAACGAAATCGACGAGGGACGCGAAGGCACGGGAAACAATGACGTCATAGGGACCGGTCAGGTTCTCAACCCGATCATGGACACCCCGAAGGTTCGGCAGCTTGAGTGCCAGAGCTGCCTGCTGGATGAAAGCGGCCTTTTTCGCCACGGTATCCACACAATCCACCTGAATCTCCGGGCAGCAGATGGCGATGACCACGCCGGGCAGGCCCGCGCCCGACCCCACATCCAGAAGCTTGATCGCCTTGCCTTCTGGCTTGCCTTGGACGCGTCGGCGCAACGGCGAGATGACCGCAAGGCTGTCGAGCAAGTGATGGGTCAGCATCTGAGCGGGATCGCGAACAGCGGTCAGGTTGTAAACCTTGTTCCACTTCCCGATCTGCTCCAGGTAGTCAAGCAGCAGCGCGATCTGGCGTTCATTCAGCTCCAGCCTCAAGGCGACCAGTCCCGCCCGAAGCCGGGCCTCCAGCTCAGCTCTCATGCTTACGCGTCATTCGCAGGGAGTTCGGCGCGGCGCTGAGAGCTGTCGAAGCCTTTCGCCCGGCGTTTCTTCAAATACACCAGCAGCAGGGAAATGGCCGCAGGCGTAACGCCCGATACGCGCGAAGCCAGGCCCAGAGTCTCCGGTCGGTGCTTCTGGAGCTTCTGCCGCACTTCTATCGAAAGTGCGGGCACCTCCAGATAGTTGAGATCGTCCGGAAGCTTCATGTTCTCGTAGTGGGCTGAGCGTTCGATCTCATCCTTCTGGCGCTCGATGTAACCCGAGTACTTCGCCGCGATCTCCAGCTGTTCAACCACAGGCTCGAACAATTCTCCCAAGGCGTCACGCGAAACAGATGGGCTAGCCAGGGCGCCGCCATCCAGCGACATCAAACCCGAATAA
>JBKJKT010000143.1:0-5644 GCA_046597415.1 Ramlibacter sp. | reverse complement strand
CGGTATTCGCGCGCGCCTTCCAGGTTGCCCTTTTCCGCTCCGCTACCCGCAGGCGCGAACATTGTGAACAGGAAGAAGTTGCCCGGAAGATGCATGTGCCCGATGTTGCGGCGATCGACGTTCTGGGTTCGTTCGGCGGCTGGCAGCACCTTCTTGTGAAACGGCGGCGGCGCGGCATTCATGTGCCAGCGCTCCACGCGGAAACCGCGTTCAAGTCGCTCCATCGTCACCGGCTTGGTCACATACGCGTACTCTTCCGAGCCACCGAGCGTCTTGGTGTGCACGAACGCGAGGTGTGCGAAGTCCGACAGGTTGTCCACGATGAGCAGATAGTTCGCGTCGTAGTGCAGATACCCGGGAATGCCCTTCCACTGCGAATCGCGCAGGTACGGAAAGTCCAGTATGTCGTCGGTATTCGCAAGCTCGGGATCGCCCATCCAGATCCACACCAGGTGGTCACGCTCCACCACCGGATAACTGCGCACGCCAAGCTTCGCGGGGATATTGTCCTGTCCCGGAATCTGCACGCACTTGCCTGCCGCGTCGAACTTCAGGCCGTGGTACATGCAGCGGATGCAGTCGCCTTCGCGCCGTCCCAGAGACAGCGGCGCGCCTCGATGGCAGCAGCGATCTTTCAGTGCGATGACCTTGCCGCTGTCGCCCTTGAAGAGCACGACGCGCTCTTCAAGCAGCGTGCGCGCAAGCAATTTGCCATCGATCAACTCGTGGTCCCAGGCGGCCACGTACCAGCAGTTTTTCAGGAACATCGGAACTCCGGTGCGTAAGAGTTGATCGTAGGGCAACATGGTTCGGTCGAGCGTCATTCAGCGCCCGTTCAGCATCCGTTCATGCACGTGCATGCATAGTGTGATGCCACTCATGGGAGCTTTTGAATGAACCACGTGCACCCTGGTAGTACCATCCGCGCAACCCATCGGACCCACTGGACCAACTGGCTGAGGCCGCTGCGAATGAAACTTCTCGTCCTTCCGCTCCTGGCCGCACTCGTTGTGCTGGCGACACCCGCCTGGGCCGACGTCAGTCGTGACGACGCTGCCGCCGCTGCTGCAAGGGTCACGGCCGGGCGTGTGCTTTCGGTGGAAAAAATAGAGGCCGCGCAACGCCCCGTCTGGCGGGTCAAGGTGGTGACAGCCCAGGGCGAGGTGCGCGTCATCCTGATCGATGCCGTCACCGGAAGACCTCTCTAGGCGATGAACTCGACATGCGCCTGCTCCTGATCGAAGACGACGCCGCGCTGCGACTGGGTCTGGCGCGCAAGCTCGAAGCCGACGGCTATCGCGTCGATCAGGCGGTCGATGGCGAGGACGGCCTCTTCCAGGCGAGCGAGTATCCGGTGGATCTGGCCATCGTTGACCTCGGCCTGCCGCGCCTGAGCGGATTGAAGGTGGTTGAGCAACTGCGCGCGAGCGGGAGCACAGTGCCGATCCTCATCCTCACCGCGCGAAGCACCTGGCAGGACAAAGTGGTCGGGCTGGAGTCTGGCGCCGATGACTATCTGGTCAAGCCTTTCGAGTACCCCGAACTGGCTGCCCGTGTGAAGGCGCTGCTTCGTCGCTCGCTGAAAGCTGCGTCCGATGTGCTCACGCTCGGTCCGCTGGCCATCGACTTCTCTGCGCAGGCCGCAACCCTGAACGGCACTGCGCTCGAAATCACCGGATTCGAATACCGGGTCCTGGAGTTCCTGGTGCGCGAGCGCGCCCGCGTGGTGAGCAAACAGGAGTTGTCCGACTATCTCTACCCGCATGACGAAGACCGGGACAGCAACGTGCTGGAGGTCCTGGTGGGGCGCTTGCGACGCAAGCTCGACCCCGACGGCACGCTCGCACCGATAGAGACACTGCGCGGGCGAGGCTATCGCCTGACGCTCGGATGACGCCACACGGCTCCATTCGCAGCCGCCTGATCGTCGGCGCCGCGCTGGTGTTGCTGGCCTTCATCGCGGGCGCTGGCGTCGCCGTGCAGCGCGCCCATGCGGATAGCGTGCAGGCTGCGCATCTGGCCCGTCTGCAAGGCACCGTTTACCTGCTGCTGGCAGGCGCGGAGATCGATGCGACAGGCAAGCTGTCCATGCCGGAAGCGTTCGCCGAGCCGCGGCTCTCCCTGCCCGGTTCGGGCCTTTACGCCAGCATCTTCAACAGCAACCGGGGCGAGCAGTGGCGATCGTCCTCTGCCGTTGGCAAAGATCTGGCATTCAAGCGCAGTGTCGCTGTGGGCAAGTGGGAGTACGACACCGTGACGGATCAGGGCGCGAGCTACCTGGCGGTGGCCTACGGTGTGCGGTGGGCGGGGCCGCGTGTCCAGGCGCCACTGGTGGTTTCGGTGCTAGAGAACAAGGCCGGTTTCAACCGCGAAATCAGGGTCTTTCAGCGGACGATGTGGAGCTGGCTCGGCGCAGCTGCTGCATTGCTGCTGCTGTCGCAAACCATCCTGCTTCAATGGGGCCTTTCACCGCTTCGCCGTGTGGCCCAGGAACTCAGTCGCATCGAGGCGGGTGAGCAGGCGCAGGTCGAGGGCCAGTACCCCGCGGAGATCGCGCAGCTCACGGGCAACATCAACACCTTGATCGCTCAGGAGCGCGTGCGGCAAACACGCTACAGGGAAGCGCTGAGCTTTCTTGCGCACAGCCTGAAGACCCCGTTGGCGGTGTTGAAGAACGCACTGTCCGAACCAGCGCTGCTGGCAGACACCGTGGGCCATCAGGTCGCCCGCATGGACGCGATCGTGCAGCACCAACTCGGGCGTGCAGCCGCAAGCGGCGCTGCGCGGTTTGCGCCACTCCTGCCTGTCGCATCGGTGCTGAGCCGTATTCGCGACTCGCTCGTCAAGGTGTACGCCGACAGGCACCTGATCTTCACCATCGACTGCCCCGATGACCTCGCCTGGCGAATCGACGAAGGCGATGCATTCGAGATGTTCGGCAACGTGCTGGACAACGCGGCCAAGTGGGCCCGTCATCGCGTAACGGTTCGTGCATGGCGAGAAGACAGGCAGTTGCGCATTCGCATTGAAGATGACGGGCCGGGGTTTACTGACACCGAAACCATCCTGCAGATCCACGTGAGAATGGACGAGCAGGTGCCAGGTCATGGCGTCGGCCTCGCGGTGGTCAGCGACCTGGTTGCAAGCCACGAAGGCACGTTGACGCTGGGCCGCTCGCCGCTGGGCGGCGGTCAGGTTGAGTTCGCACTGCCCACGGCCTGAAAAACGGGTCTTTCGTCATCTTTGATCGGTTCAGGTTGCATTCATGCAACGCCGCGCATCATGAGTTCATACCAACCCAAGGAGCTCTCATGAACCGCTTCATTTCTCCCCGCATTTCTCCCCGTATCGCAGCATCCGCCGCCCTCGCCCTGGGAATCCTCGGCGCAGCCACTGCAGCCCACGCGCGCAGCGACGTTGTGTTCAGTATTGGCGTCCAGTCTGCGCCTGTGTATTACGAGCCGGCGCGCACTTATCACCAGCCGGCTCCGGTTTATTACGACAGCGCCCCGGCCTATGTGCAGCCGCAACCCGTGTACACCCAGCCGAGGCATGTCTATGTCCAGCCCGTGTATGGCGAGCGCTCCTATGGCTACGCCAACGACTGGCGCTCACAGCGCTGGGAACGCGAACGTCTGGCGCGCGACACGGGCCCGTGGGGCGACCTCGACCGCGACGGAATTCTGAACAAGGATGACCGCGACCGCGACGGCGACGGCGTCCGAAACAGGCACGACCGGTTTCCGGACAATCCGTACTACCGTTAAACGTCGGTAACGTCCGACGCTGTCCTACATCCGCGCGGGCCAGGAGATGACACATTTGCTCCTGGCTCATGCGTTGAACAGGGACGTAATGAAAGTTTTGAAAGGTTAGCCATGTCTTCAAGAATTCGCAACCACGTTGCCGCCGCCTTCCTGCTGATGCCCGTCGCCGCCACGCTGATGGCGCTGCCGGCCACTGCACAGGCACAGCGCGCCGCCCCTCAGCTCGAATCGTTCGAAGTCGAGGCCGACAACGGCCTGGCTGCCGGATCGGAGCTCAGCTTCAAGGTCGACGGTGCCCCTCGCGCCCAGGTGACGCTGCGCATCCGCGGCGTTCAGCGTCTGATCGTGCTCAAGGAGACCGATCGCGGCGTGTATACCGGCGACTACACCATTCGCCGCGCCGACCGCATCACCCAGGAAAGCGCGATTCGTGCATCGTTGCGTCTCCGCAAGGTGACCACCAGCACCGTTTTCAACTTCCCCGCCAACATCGACCGTCCTGTCGCCGTCCGTCCGCCGCGCGTTGAACCGCCGCCGCCGCCGCCGCCAGTCGTCGTGGTGCCTGCGTTGCGCATCGAGCGTTTTGTGGTCACCCCGGTCAATCGCCTGGAACCGGGTGCGGAGTTGATCTTCTCCCTGACAGGCGTGCCAGGTGCCCGCGCAGAATTCGACATCCCCGGCGTCGTGGAAAACGTCCCGATGCGGGAAGTGCGTCCCGGCGTTTACGAAGGAAGCTACACGATCCGCCGCATGGACAACTTTGCGCCTTCGCGTCCTGTCGTTGCCACACTGCGCATCGCAGACCGTGTCGCGACGCAAGTGCTGACCCAGGCACTGGTCGCAGATGCCCGGCCGCCCGTGATCCGTCACACCGCGCCCCGTGACGGCGAAGCAGTTCTCGGCCGCGGTGCGTCCATCACCGGCGTCTTCGACGACGCCGGAGGCGTGGGTGTGGATCCCCGTAGCGTTCGCATCATCGTCTCGGGCCGCAACGTCACGGCGCAAAGCCAGATCACGCCGCAGAGCTTTACCTATCGTTCAGACCTGCCGCCCGGACGCCACAGCGTTGAAGTGACGGCCAGCGACCTCGGTGGAAACACCGTGCGGCGCGCATGGGACTTCGAAGTGGTCGCCAGCGTGGCACCAACAGTCCTGCCGCTGCAGGTAATGAGCCATGGCAACAACGCACAGATTCCTCCTGGTGCGACGCTCGTTCAGGGCCGCACGCTGCCGGGCGCAACCGTAGATGTAAAAGTCATGGCCAGCGCATCAGTCGTCGGTCTGGGCTTCAACCAGGAACTCCTGTCGCAGCGTGTGCAAGCGGATGCCAACGGCAACTTCTCGTTCAGCTTCTCGCCGCAGTTCCCGGTGCCAGGAACGCGCTATGACGTGCAGATGACTTCCACGCGTGGCAACCTGAGGACCGAGTCCACCCTCGTGCTGTTCCAGCGTCAGGGCTGATGCAGCTTGCGTGAGGCCAGCTCCACATACCAGTCCAGGCATGCGGGGTTGGCCATCGCTTCCCGGTTGACGACTTTCTCCAGGGGCTGACCGAGCAGGAGCTTCTTGATCGGCAGCTCCTGTTTCTTGCCAGAAATCGTTCGCGGGATTTCGGCCACGCTGAAAATCTCGTCGGGCATGAATCGCGGCGAGAGCGCCGTCCGGATCGCGTTGTTGATGCGTGCACGCAGCGCGTCATCCAGTGCAGTGCCTGGCCGCAGCACGACGAAGAGCGGCATGTAGCTTTCGCGCCCCAGATATTCGAGATCGACCACCATCGAGTCGAGCACTTCAGGCAACGCTTCCACGGCGCTGTACAGCTCGCTCGTTCCCATTCGCAATCCGTGACGATTGATCGTCGCGTCGCTTCGTCCGTA
>JBKJKT010000114.1:0-26592 GCA_046597415.1 Ramlibacter sp. | reverse complement strand
TGACCACAGGAGCGCCAGGTCCAACCGTGTCGCGAACCGCACTGTCGCTGGCGGTGGGACCCTGATTGCCGTTCTGGTCGGTGACAAATGCGCTGACTGTGATGGTGGCGCCTTGCACCGGCGCAGCAAAGGACGTTGTCACGACCCCTGCCGTCACCTGACCCGCAGTCAGCGTAAAGACCTGTGTGGTCAGGCCGTCTGTCACTCTCAGCACATCGCCCGCATCAGTTCCGGCGGGCAGCGCCACGCTGACGTCCACGTTGCCTGAGAGTTCGCTGCCGCTAATGACCCCGTTGTTGTTTGTGTCCTCGGTAATCGTGACCGTGGGGGTTCCCGGAGGAATGAGTGAGTTCAACTCATCATCGACTGGATCTGACGACGAGCCAACGTTCTTGAGATTGGCGCCCTGATTTTTCCAGGCGAGATTATTGAAATACGCCTGGTCGACAACCAGAATAAATCCAAGGTTGTCCGCCGTGGTGCCGTCACCATCTGTATTCCCGTCGGCCGTTGCGAGGGCCAGAGACGTGAAGTCAACGTCAGTCCAGAAATAGAAACCCTTAATGTCACCGCCCACCTTAACCGGACGACTGATCCAACCGTAATAACTTGCCCCATCAATGATCACACTGTAGACAGCGACGTCATTTCCCGAGAACTCGGCGGCAGCGTTCTGATCGTCGATTGAAGTCGCCCCCAGCGACGTGAAGATGATGTCATGGCTGTTGCTCTCACGACCCGTTTGAGTGGTGGCGGTATTTATCCGGTAAGCATTCGAAAAGCCAAGCTCAGCCATGATTCACTCCATTCGTTACAAGTTCGGTCCCCACAGGCTCAACGTCAGTGTAACTAATTGTTCATTAGTTGCCTACCTCACCGATCGTTAACTTTTGCACACAACTGCGGGCGTTTACTTGGGCGAAAGACGCGCCAGCTTGCCAGTAACCATCTTTTGTTTCCGCGTTGCACAAGGCGAAGAAGAACTACAGGTGCATCTGCCTTCGGCTGTCAGCCCGCACGCAGGTCATCCAGCACCCTCGTGACCCATGACAAAGCGCGTTACCGTCGGCCTGCTCATCTTCTTGCTGATTGCAGCTGGAGCCTGGTTCCTGCCTCATCTGCTGCCCGGGCGCGCCCCGTCTCAGGCACAAGCGCCCCGAGCTCCTGCCTCCACCCCGGCGTCGGCGCCGGGTTCCATCGTGCCCCCCCTGTCATCGTCTCGGACCGCATCGGCAGCCGCTCGTGGAGCCGTCGAGGAAGTACGCGAGTCGACAGACTCGGAAACAGCGCTGCAGAGCATCCTGCCGCGCCGCTCGATGGGTCACGCGGCAGGGCTGCACAAGGTCGAAGACGCGCTACAACTGGGAGCGAGCGCGGCACTGGTGCTCGATGCGGGCACCCGCGAAGTGATCTACGACAAGAATCCGGACGCCGTGCTGCCGATCGCCTCCATCACCAAGCTCATGACCGCCATGGTCGCCCTCGAGGCGCAATTGCCGCTGGACACGCCCATCACCATTGCCGAAGAGGACGTGGACAAGGTGCTGTCGAGCCGCTCCCGCCTGCGGGTCGGCACAGTTATCACCCGCGGGGAGGCACTGCGTCTGGCACTGATGTCCAGTGAGAACCGCGCATCGCACGCCATCGCTCGAACTTCACCAGCCGGACTGGACGCGTTCATTTCGGCAATGAACCGCAAGGCCCGGCAACTGGGTATGACCAAAACCGTGTTCGTAGACCCCACCGGTCTTTCGAGCAGGAACCAGTCAACCGCACGGGAACTTGCGACATTGGTATTAGCGGCCTCGGCGCACCCCATCATTCGCGAGTTCTCCACCACCAAAGAACATGAGACCGCAATGGGCAGCCGCATTCTGCTCTACCGGAACTCTGATCCGCTGGTGAAAGATCCAACCTGGGACATCACGCTGCAAAAGACGGGGTACATCATTGAAGCAGGGCACTGCGTTGTCTTGCGAACGCGCATCGATGAACAGAACCTGGTGATGGTGCTGCTCGATTCAGGGAGCAACGGCCGGCGCAGCGCCGACGCCCGCCGCATACGACAGTGGATTGCCGGCGATGCGGTCGCAGTACGCCCGCAGGCCGCAGCGGCTGCGCCTCGCAAGCAGGTCCGCCAGGCGGCTGCAGTCAAGCCGGCGAAGCGCAAGCGCGTTCAGGCAACCTTTGTTGGATCGACCGCGAAACCGAAGAAATCGCGCGATTCCTCCAAGAACTAAATGGCTAGGAAAACTCCTTAGCCCAGCGGAGCGCTTCACCTAAAGCGCCAGGCGCACATCCCATGACACTGATTCCACTGTTTCAGGATGCACCAAATGACTACCGTCTTAGATTCGATCTCCAACTGGGCCCGCAGAACAACCACATCGTTCGCCGAGCTGCGCATGACGGTGATGCAGAGGTCCGGACCGGATGGTCCAGGAGAGGGCCTCGCGTACCAGCTGCGCTACTGGCCCGACCTTTCCGGGCCGAGAACCGCTGATGTGTTGCGCGCACTGTCAGTGATGAGCCACCGGCCCGTGAATCGGCGGTGGATCCTGTCAAGCACCAAACTGACGCCCGCCCAGGTCGATAGCCTTATCGCTCGCCTTATCGCCCAGGATGCAGTCACGATCATCGACACCGCACGCTTCCCCGCTGTTCCAGCTGCCGCCACGTTCAGGCAGGGGTTGGCGCACGCGTACTGAGGGCTGCTGCCCCCCAGGCTGCTATGCCGGCTTGGGCGCCGGTTGAATGGGACTTTGCCGCTCGGCCACCCGATCCACCAGTTTCTTCATGTTCGACAGCGAGGCCAGGTGCATCGACACCAGGTGCATTTCGCCGGCACGAAACAACTCCAGCACCGTTGCATCCGGCAGCGCCATCAGCATTGCTTCGTCAACCACCAGTAGGCCACCGACAGTGAAGCTGCGCCCGTCGACCAGATCAGCCTTTGCGTTCATCTCCCGCAACACGCCGGCTTTGTCCAGCCGCTGGCAGAACAGATCGGTACGCACGTACTCCTGCTGGTAGCGCCCGAGAAAATCGAGTGCGTTCTTCAAAAGCGGCGTATCTGCCCCGGTTGCATCGAAGAGTGGCTCGCCGTCGGTTTCGTTCAGCCCGGTAAAGGCCTCATCGATGCACACACCCAGCTGGCTGCCTTCGAGTTCCGCCAGCACGAATGGGTAGCGGCGCACGAACGCGGGCACGTAAGACGCAGTCCACCTCTCTTCTTCGTCCACGAACAGGTTTTCCCTTGCGCGCAAGCCCAGCATGGCCAGTGGCACGATGCGTCCGCCCGCCTGCCGCGAAAAAACGATCGGGTACTCCTTGAACGCTTCTGGAAACTCCGCGGCGGCAATGAAAAGCGAATTCGCCTTGCGCGCAAAGGCGTAGCTTGCCGTGGGCCTGACGCGGCAATTGCGATGCTTGACGCGGTCGAGAAGCACGGGCTTTTCGTAATACACGTTATCGGACACGCGACTGGCTCCTTGAATTTCAGGCCCTATTCGGCCGCAATGCTGTCATTGTCTGACGCGGGCCGGGGCATCGCCAGCACCTTGTCGATGCGCTTGCCGTCCAGATCCACGACTTCGAACACCCATTCGCCGCAGTCGATGCGCGCCGCCACGCCCGGCAAGCTTCCTGAAATCGACATCAACAGGCCCGCCACCGTGTTGTAGCGGCCGCGGTCTTCCTCCGGGAGGTCACGGATCTCAAGACGCGCTTTAAGCTCGGTAACCGGCATCAATCCGTCGAGCAGCCAGGATCCGTCCTCGCGTCGCGTGGCCCAGGCTTGCATCTGCGCGCCGGGTTGCAATTCGCCGGTGATGGCTTCGAGCAAGTCGTGCGGTGTCATCAGGCCCTGCACGACACCGTATTCGTCCACCACAAAGACCAGGCGCCCTGCGCGAGCGCGGAACTGCTCGAGCAGTTCCATGCCCGAAAGCGTTTCTGGAACGAACAGCGCCGGTATGGCGAGCGATTCGATCATCGCGCCGGGCTCGCGCGTGGAGGCGCCCAGCAGGCGCGCGACGCTGAGCACGCCCACCACATCGTCGAGCGAGCCCCGACACACCGGATACCACGAATGCGGCTCGCCCTCGCCTGCCTGCCGCAAGCACTCGGCTACTGTGAGCCCGGCCTCCAGCCATTCGATGTCCGAGCGCGGAACCATCATCGAGGTGAGCGGGCGATCGTCCAGATGAAAAACGTTCTGCACCATCTGCCGTTCGTGCTGCTCGATCACGCCGGCATCGACTCCCTCTTCAAGGCTGTGCGCAATCTCTTCTTCGGTCATGCCACGTTCGAGCGTCGTGTCGATAGGCAGCACTTTCAGAACCGCCTGTGTCGATGCAGACAGGAGCTTGACGAACGGCCCCGCCGCCCTGGCAAGCCAGCTCATCGGACGGGAGATGAGGCGAGCGACCGGCTCCGGGTAGATCTGGCCGATGCGCTTGGGCACCAGTTCGCCAAAGATGATCGTCACATATGTGATGATGGTCACGACGATGCCAGTGGCCACATAGCCCGAGGCGCGCTCGCCCAAGCCCAGGCCCTGCAGCCACGCGGCGAGGCCGCCACTGAATGCAGCCTCGCCGATGATGCCGTTGAGCACACCGATGGATGTGATGCCCACCTGGACCGTGGAAAGAAACCGGGTGGGGGTATCGAGCAATCGCAGCGCCGCCGCCGCACCCGCATCCCCATCTTGTGCCAGCCCTTGCAGACGCGCCTTGCGGCTGGAAGCCAGCGCCATCTCGGACATCGCGAACACGCCGTTGAGCAGCGTGAGCAACGCGATTAGCAGGACTTCCATGGATCGGGTACAGAATGGAACACCATGGGACTTTACTTGATCGGGGACGTGCAAGGCTGTGATGGACCGCTGGGACGCCTGCTCGACCAGATCGGCTTTTCACCAAGCCGTGACACCATTTACCTGCTGGGCGACCTGGTCAATCGGGGACCGTCGTCTTCGCAGGTGCTGCGCCGGCTGATGGGTTATGGCGGGTCGGCGCGCTGTCTGCTTGGCAACCACGACCTGAGCCTTCTCGCGGTGGCGCATGGCGCGCGTGCGCCCCATCGCAACGACACGATGGATTCGGTACTGCTGGCGCCCGATCGAAGTGAGATGCTCGAATGGCTACGCCACCAGCGAATGGCCATCCATGAACACGGCGTGCTGATGGTGCATGGCGGGGCTTTGCCGCAATGGGATGTGGCACAGACGCTGGCCCTCGCTGCCGAGGTGGAAGCGGTGGTCCGGGGGCCGGCGCTCGGCGATTTCCTGCTGCGCATGTACGGCAATGAGCCGCTGCAATGGAGCGACACGCTGGAAGGTGCCGACCGGCTCCGGCTCATCGTGAATGCATTGACGCGCCTCAGGTTCTGCACGGCCGAGGGCGTCGTGGACCTCAAGTCCTCAGGCGGTCTTCATGAGGTGCCTGCCGGCTACATGCCCTGGTTCGATGTACCGGGCCGCAAGACGGCAGGCACGCGCATCGCGTTCGGTCACTGGTCCACGCTGGGCTTTCTCCAGCGCTGTGACATCGTTTCGCTGGACACCGGATGCGTGTGGGGCGGGTGCCTGAGTGCGCTCAGGCTGGATGCATCAGGCGATGAACTGATACAGGTCGAGTGCGAGCAATCAAAGGTTCCCGGCGAGTGACTGCACCTGCGTCAAGCCCTAGAGATCAGCCTTGAACAGCGCCGCGATCTTGCGCTTGGACTTGATGTTGGCTGACACGCGCGAGGAAGCGGGCTTGGCGTTTGCTTCCCAGGCCGGGGCGACCTCAATGGCCGGAGGCTCGTAGGGCTGATCGAAAAACGGATCGCGAGGTGCCGGCGCAGGCCTGAAATCGCGCAGGGGACGCCGATCGCGTTCCCCCGTGCTTCGTTCGATCCCGCGCTCGCGCTCGCGCGGCATATCGAGCGCATCGCGCGGATCACCGACTTCGCCCGCTTCACGCCACGCACGACGACCATCGTTGATGCGCCCGCGCGGCTTGTCTTCGTCGTACTCCATGGCCTCGATTTCGATCTTTTTCTTCAGGAGCTTTTCGAGGTCAACAATCAGTCGTGTATCGGTGGCCGATACGAAAGTGACGGCAAGGCCCGAAGCGCCCGCGCGGCCTGTGCGACCGATACGGTGGATGTAGTCTTCTGCGTTGAAGGGGACGTCGAAGTTGAAGACCGCCGGCACGTCCTTGATATCGAGACCGCGTGCAGCGACATCGGTAGCCACCAGCAGATCGACTTCGCCGGCCTTGAACGCAGCCAGCGCCTTCAGGCGCTCGTCCTGGCTCTTGTCGCCGTGCAGCGCCGTCGTCTTCATGCCTTCGCGTTCGAGCGAACGCGCGAGCCGGGCGCAACCGAGCTTGCTATTAACGAAAACGAAGGCCTGGTTCAGGCCGCGCTGGCGGACGATCTGCTTGAGGGCGTGTCGCTTTTCCTCGTCGGGCACGCTATAGAAATGCTGTTCGACAGTGGAGGCTGTCTCATTGGGCCGGGCCACTTCGATGGTGACAGGGTCTTGCAGGTAGCTGCCGGCCAGACGCTTGATTTCAGGCGAGAAAGTCGCTGAAAAAAGAAGCGTCGTACGCTGTTTGGGCAGGAACGACAGGATGCGCTGAAGGTCGGGCAGAAAGCCGATATCGAGCATGCGATCGGCTTCGTCCAGAACCACGTATTCGACCTGGTTGAGCACCGCATTCTTGGCTTCGATGTGATCGAGCAGGCGCCCCGGGGTGGCAACCAGCACTTCCACGCCCTTTTTCAGCTCAGCCGTTTGCGGCTTCATGTCGATGCCGCCGAAAACCACCGCACTGCGCAGGTTGGTGTACTTGGCGTAGAGCTTGACCTGCTGGGCTACCTGGTCTGCCAGTTCCCGGGTGGGTAGAAGCACCAGTGCACGCACCGGGTGGCGCGCGGGCGAGGTCGAGGAGTTTTCGTGCTTGAGCATCCGCTGAAGGAGCGGTAGCGAAAAAGCCGCTGTCTTTCCGGTGCCGGTTTGTGCCGCACCCATCACGTCCTTGCCAGCGAGCACTACGGGGATCGCCTGCTCTTGAATGGGGGTCATGGTCTCGTAGCCCATTTCGGCTACGGCGCGGGCCAGCGGCTCGGCCAGCGACAGGTTGGAGAAGGATGCGGTCATCTAGGAAGGGGTGTCCAGGGGGTCCGGAAATAACCCGCTATTGTCGCACCCAGCGGCTCACCTCCCTGTGACAGGGTAACCCGGCTGTTACAGGACCTAACGTTGGCCTGAAATCCGCTCAGATATGCGGCTCAGATATGCGGCTCAGATATGCCGCTCAGATATCGCGCGAGTTGAAGGTATCGCAGGCCTTGACGTTACCTGTCTTCAGGCCCGTAGAAAACCACTTCTGGCGCTGCGCGCTGGTGCCGTGCGTGAAGCTTTCCGGCACGATAGCGCCGCCCCGCGAACCCTGCAGGGCATCGTCGCCGATCTTGGCTGCCGCATTCATCGCTTCTTCGACGTCGCCCTGCTCCAGGATCTGGCGTGCGTTCTGCGCATGATGTGCCCAGACGCCGGCGAAGCAATCGGCCTGCAGCTCAAGCCGTACGCTCATTGCGTTGTATTGCGCCTTGCTCGACGAGCCGCGCATCTGGTCCATTTTCTGGGTGATGCCCAACAAATTTTGCACGTGGTGGCCAACCTCGTGCGCAATAACGTAGGCCTGAGCGAAGTCGCCGGGCGCGCCCATCCGGGTCTTGAGCGTTTCGTAGAAGTTCAGGTCGATGTAAACCTTCTGGTCGCCGGGGCAATAGAAGGGGCCCATTGCCGACTGGCCGGTGCCGCAGGCCGTTGCGACGGCACCTCGAAAGAGCACCAGCTTGGGTTCGCGATAGGTTGCTCCGCCCTGCGTGAACTGTGCCTTCCAGACGTCTTCAGTGTCGGCGAGCACGGTGGACACGAACTTTGCCATCCGGTCGTCGGCGGGCGGCGCCTTGGCTGGACCCTGGCTTTGAACCTGGGCAGGCGCGCCCCCACCCGTCAGGGCACCGAGGATCGTGAGGGGATTGATGCCGAAGATGGCACCACCCACCAGCGCGATCACGATCGTGCCGATGCCGATGCTGCGGCCTCCGAGGCCGAAGCCGCCGCCACCACCACCACCACCGCCGCCGCTTCGCGCGTCTTCGACGTTGCTTGATTCCCGATTGCCTTCCCACTTCATGTTGTCTCTCCTGGAGTCTCTGGGGCCGTTGCCCCTCTCGTATAAAGTCGACCCATGGTAGTCGCTTCAGCCCCATCCGTGGGCCGCTTTCCCACTGTCCTCGTAACCGGGTTCGAGCCCTTCGGCGGCAGTGAAATCAACCCGAGCTGGATGGCCGTGCAAGCGCTTCACGGGAGAATCGTGGGTGGGCACCGCATCATTGGGGCGCAACTGCCAACCGTGTTCGACCAGTCGCTGACATCACTTCGCGCCCTGCTCCTACATCACCGACCCCACCTGGTTTTGTGCGTCGGCCAGGCTGCGGGACGCGTGGCACTTTCCCTGGAGCGAGTCGCCATCAACGTGAACGATGCGCGTATCGCGGACAACGCTGGAGGCAAACCTGTCGACACGCCAGTGGTCGCGGGTGGACCAGCCGCGTACTTCACGACCTTGCCAATCAAGGCCATGCTGCAAAGCCTGATCGATGCAGGAATCAATGCCGAGGTTTCGCAGACGGCGGGCACCTTTGTCTGCAACCATGTTTTCTATGGCTTGATGCACATGGTGGCGACGCATCCCGAACTGCGCCACACGCGGGCGGGCCTGATTCACGTGCCGCTGCTGCCTTCGCAGGGTCAACCTTCGATGCGGCTGGATGAGATCGTGGAAGGGCTGCGAGTTGGGGTGGCCTGCGCATTGGCGACGGTGACGGATATTCGTAAGGAAGCAGGCGCCTTGAGTTAGGCTGTCCCTTTGGACTGGAGAGTGTTCAGGTGTGCGCGCCGCAGCAGGCGATATCCGGCGGGCGCTCATACTGTGACGACCTCCGTTTCGCTAACGCTTCACTGCAGTTTCGCTGCATGAATTGGCCTGGGGTCGCGCATCCCGAAACTCACTCCGGGCCCAAAGGCCCCTGCGTTCAAACATCGGGCTGGATCAGAAACGAAGCGCGCACTTGCGCGCCGACCCCATGCCAATTCACGCAGCCATCACTGCAAATCGCACCCGCCGGATACCGCCTGCTGCGGGTTTATCGCAGTGTTGCATGACAACCGAATCAACGTCCTCAGTGCCGCAGCCGGGCGCGGTCAGGAATTCGACGCACACCACAGTCGCTCAAACCCGCGTCAGGCGCTTTTCCGGCGGGGGCGACTTGCTGTGGCGGCTGCGTGAATGGGTCCGGGGCCGGGCGCGCAAGTGCGCGCCTCGTCAACATGCTCGGCTTAACTGTTTGAACGGACGGGCCTTCGGGCCGGAAGTGAGTTTTAAGCCGCCGGCCCCGGAACCATTCACGCAGCGAAGCCGGAGTGAAGCGGCAAGCGAAACGAAGGCCGTCACAGTATGAGCCCCCGACGGAAAAGCGCCTGACGCGGCGCGCACACTTCGAAAATCTCCGGACACTACCTGTCGAGTCCGCAATGACAGCCTCCCTTGTCCTGTCAGTGGTGTTGCGTCCAGTGACCACGCGCTCAGGTCCCCCGCCCTAGAATCGAAGCGTGTCCATTCTCAACGCCGACCTGCATTGCCACTCCGTGGTTTCCGACGGCACGCTGACGCCCGAAGCGCTTGCGGCGCGCGCAGCGGGCAACGGTGTCGAGCTGTGGTCTCTGACCGATCACGACGAAATCTCGGGCCAGCATCGTGCAGCCGCTGCCGCCAGAGCCCACGGCATGAAGTACCTTACCGGCACTGAAATCTCAGTCACATTTGCAGATCAGACCGTGCACATCATCGGGCTGGGGTTTGACCCCGACGACGCCGACATGCTGCACGGCCTCATGGAAACCCGCGGCGGCCGCGAGCAGCGGGCGCGACAGATGTCCGATAGCCTGGCGCTCGCAGGCGTCAAGGGCGCCTACGAAGGCGCGATCCGATACGCCGGCAATCCCGATCTCGTTTCGCGAACCCACTTTGCGCGCTTCCTGGTCGAATCGGGCGTCTGCAGCGACACCTACGAAGTTTTCCGGCGGTTCCTGACCGAAGGCAAGCCAGGCTATGTCTCGCATCGCTGGGCGTCGCTGCGGGCCGCCGTCACCTGGATCACTCGCGCCGGTGGCATGGCCGTCATTGCGCATCCAGCGCGCTACCGGTTCACACCCAACGAGGAATATGCCCTCTTCACCGAGTTCAAGGCCCACGGCGGACAAGGCGTCGAAGTCGTCACAGGCAGCCACACGGCAGCCGAATACGTGACCTACGCCGCAACGGCAAAAGAATTTGGCATGGCCGCATCGCGCGGCAGCGATTTCCACAGCCCGGCCGAAAGTCGCACCGACCTGGGCCAGCTGCCCTATCTGCAGGGCGAACTCACGCCCGTGTGGGACCTGCTGGCCGACCGGATCCAGTGACGACAGCATCGAGGGCCCTGGCCGGCGTGGGGTTCGTGATTGCGGCGGGCTCCTGCTTCGCTGCCCTGGACACGACTACCAAGTACATCAGCGCGGCAGTTCCGATCATGATGGCGCTTTGGTTTCGCTATGCCTTTCAGGCCATCGCAACGACAGTTGCCGTGCTTCCGCTACGCGGTCTTTCAGCGCTTCGAACAATGCATCCGAAGTTCCAGGTGCTGCGCGGCGTGCTGCTCGTGACCAGCAGCCTACTTGCCTTCGCCAGCCTCAAATACATGCCGGTCGGCGAGTTCACCGCCATCGTCATGATCGCGCCCCTGGCCATCACGATGCTCGCGGCAACAGTGCTCAAGGAATACGTTTCTGCCACCCGCTGGGCGCTCGTCGCCGGCGGCTTCGCGGGTTCGCTCATCATCATCCGGCCGGGCGGTGAGGCCTTCCATTGGGCCAGCCTGCTACCGCTGGGCCTCGTCGGAACCAATGCATGGTTCCAGGTGCTCACGAGCAAACTGGCGCGTACCGAAGACCCGGTCACGATGCACCTTTACAGCGGCTGGGTCGGCACGCTGCTGGCAACGATTGCACTGCCATTCGTGTGGGCCGACCTGCCTCACTGGTGGCTCTGGGCCGCGCTCTGTTTCATGGGACTGACCTCCACCATCGGCCACTTCATGCTGATCCTTGCCTACCAGCGCGCGCCTGCCGTCACCCTCACGCCCTACCTGTACTCGCAGATCGGTTTCGCGATGCTCGGCGGCTGGCTTGTCTTTGAACACGTGCCCGACCGCTGGTCGCTTGTTGGCATGGTGATGATCGCCATCTGCGGCGCCGCCGGGGCATGGCTGACGGTGCGCGAGGCCCGCGTGAGTGTCGAACCCGCCCGGCCCTGATAAGGTGCGCACCCTATGGCCCAGTATTTCGACGTTCATCCCGACAACCCGCAAGTGCGACTGCTCAAGCAGGCAGTGGGCTTGCTCGAAAAGGGCGGCGTGCTGGCCGTGCCGACCGACTCCAGCTACGCCCTGGCCTGCCACCTCGACGACAAGACCGCGGCAGACAAACTGCGCCAGATTCGCGGCGTCGATGAAAAGCATCACCTCACGCTGCTGTGCCGCGACCTGAGCGAGCTTTCCAACTACGCGCGGGTCGACAACCGTCAGTACCGCATGCTCAAGCTGGCCACGCCGGGCGCGTACACCTTCATCCTCGAAGCAACCAAGGAAGTGCCGCGCCGCGTGAGCCATCCGCAGCGCAAGACCATCGGCCTTCGGGTGCCGGACCACCGCGTGCTGCAGGAACTGCTTGCGCTGCACGGTGCGCCTCTGCTGGCGACCACGCTCATCCCACCACAAGAAGTTGACGCGCTGAACGACGCTTCCGAAATCCGTGATCGCTTCCAGCACCAGCTCGCCGGGGTGATCGGTGCGGGCGCTTGCCCTTCGCAGCCCACCACCGTGGTTGACCTGACTCCGATGGGCGCAGGCGGCGATGCCGTAGTGGTGCGGGAAGGCCGCGGGAGTGTCTCGGCGCTGGGGTTATGAAGCCCGTGACGGGCGCGACTGGAGCGCTCTGAGACAATCAGCCGGGTGAATACATCCTCGATGATCCTGACGGTCCTGATCTACGCCTTGCCGGTGCTTTTTGCCATCACCGTGCACGAGGCCGCTCACGGATACGTCGCACGCTACCTCGGTGACAACACGGCCTATGCCATGGGCCGCGTCACCCTCAACCCCATCAAGCACATCGATCCGATCGGCACGATCCTGATGCCGCTCGTGCTGTTCTTTGCGACCAAGGGCATGTTCCTGTTCGGCTACGCCAAGCCGGTGCCCGTCACGTTCGGCAACCTGCGACGTCCCAAGCGCGACATGATCTGGGTGGCGCTGGCGGGTCCGGCTGCCAACCTGATACAGGCCGTCATGTGGGCCATCGCATATGCGGTGCTGGCCCTGACAGGAGCGGAAGAACGATTCTTCCTGGAGATGTGCAAGGCCGGGGTACTCGTCAACTTCGTGATGTGGGCCTTCAACCTGTTTCCTCTGCCGCCGCTCGATGGGGGTCGCATTCTCGTCGGCATGCTGCCCTGGAAAGCTGCAATGGTCGTGAGCAAGGTGGAACGCTTCGGCTTTTTCATCGTGCTCGCGCTCGTGATGCTCGGCGTGTTGGGCGCCTACTGGCTCTGGCCCCTCGTGCAGGCGGGCTACTTCGGCCTGGACCTGCTGAACCTGGGCACGCCCCTGCCCTCCAGAATTCGCTGAGGCGTTTACCCCGACACCGATCACCGATCACCCCACTGACACCTGATGAGCATCACCCGCTTCCTCACCGGCATCACCACCACCGGCACCCCGCACCTGGGCAACTATGTGGGCGCCCTGCGTCCCGCTGTCCAGGCCAGCCGCCGTCCGGGCACCGAGAACTTCTATTTCCTGGCCGACTACCACGCGCTCATCAAGTGCGATGAGCCGGCCCGGATGCAGCGCTCCACGCTCGAGATCGCAGCCTGCTGGCTTGCGATCGGCCTCGATCCGAAAGAAGTTTTTTTCTACCGCCAGTCCGATATTCCCGAGATTCCCGAGCTCACCTGGCTGCTGACCTGCGTCACCGGCAAGGGCGTGCTCAATCGCGCTCATGCGTACAAGGCCTCGGTAGACAAGAATCACGCCGCCGGCGCGGAGACCGATGCGGATGTGACGGCGGGCCTGTTCATGTACCCGGTGCTGATGGCCGCCGACATCCTGATGTTCAAGGCGCACAAGATTCCAGTGGGCCGCGACCAGGTTCAGCACATCGAGATGGCGCGTGACATGGCGTCCAGCTTCAATCATCTTTACGGCGAGCACCTGGTTTTGCCGGAAGCTGCTGTCGATGACAACGTGGCGCTGCTGCCGGGCACCGATGGCCGCAAGATGAGCAAGAGCTACGACAACGTGATTGCCCTGTTTGCTCCGCGCGAGGTGATGAGAAAGCAGATTGCGGGCATCGTCACCGATTCACGCGCTCCGGGCGAGCCCAAGCAGACGCAGGGGTCGGCGCTGTTCCAGATATTTGAGGCGTTCGCGTCCAGGCAAGAGACCGACGCTCTTCGCAAGGCGTTCGAAGCAGGCATTTCATGGGCCGATGCCAAGCAGCAGCTCTTCGAGCGCATCGACGGCGAGATCGCACCCATGCGCGAGAAGTACGACGCACTGGTCGCAAATCCGGCTGAGCTGGAGCAGATCCTCAAGCACGGCGCCGAACGAGCCCGCTCACGCGCCACGCCCTTCATGAGCGAGCTGCGTCAAGCGGTGGGGCTGCGCAATCTCGCATCTCGTCCGGCTTCGGGTAAGAAAGACAAGGCCGCCCGATCGGCACTGCCTTCGTTCAAGCAGTACCGCGAAGCCGACGGCCGTCATTACTTCAAGCTGGTTGATAGTGCGGGTCGCCTGCTGGCACAAAGCCCGGGATTCGACTCGCCGCAGGACGCAGGCCGCCTGATCGGCCAGCTCAAGCGCAATGAAGCGGGCGCGGCGCAAGGCCAGCTCCACCTTGCAGAGGGCGTGAGCCTAAGCGAACTGGAAACGGCTCTCGCAACACTGGCGGCATCCTGACAACATGGATGGCATGCAAACAAACCCCAGTTTCACCAAGCGCTGAATCAGCGTTATCCTTGCCCCCCATGCCTGATACCAAACCTCCTGCCGCCAAGCCCATCAACCTGTATGTCATAGATGACCATCCGTTGATGCGCGAGGCGGTCGTGATGCTGCTTCGCCGCCTTCGTCCTGGCTCCAACGTCATAGAGCTCGACCGGCTCGGCGGAATGGAATCCTCAGTACGCCAACATGGCAACCCCGACCTGATCTGCCTGGACCTGAAGCTGCCCGACACCACGGGCGCCTCCGGCATCCATGAGCTCAAGAAGCGCTACCCCGAGACTCCGCTGGCTGTTCTCTCGGCTTCCCCTGCCGCTGACGCCGAAGAAGGCTGCATCGACGCCGGGGCCGACATCTACATCGAGAAATCGTCAGGCGCCCAGGAAATCGGCGCGGCACTTCGTGCGCTGCTCAACGCCGACGGCGGCTTCGAAGAACTCTCGCCCACCGACAGCAAGCTGTCCAAGCGCCAGAAGCAACTCATCGTGATGCTGGATCGCGGCTTGTCCAACCGCGAGATTGCAGACGAGCTGGGCATCAGCGAACACACGGTGAAGGTCCACCTGTGGCGCCTGTTCCGCCGTCTGGGCGTCAAGAGCCGCACGCAGACGATCCACTACGCCCGCACTCACGGCATGTTGACGAGCTGAGCCACCGATGCGGCCGCGCGATCGGCCGCATCGCGTGGGTTAGTAGGGTTGAGCATGATCCTGAATACCGTCCCGCGCCCTGGCCTGGACGCAAGATCCAGTGGGTGTCCGAGAATGCCGGACAGCCTCGACACGATGTACAGCCCCAGGCCGAATCCGTCTTCGGTGCCGGCATGGCCCGGCACCTTGAAAAACTCCCTGAAGATTTCGCGCTGGTGAACCGGCGCAATGCCCACTCCTGTATCCCACACCTCGATCTGCGGTCCGCTGGGCATCATTCGTGACGCCAGCAGCACACCACCGCGCTGCGTGTACTTGACGGCATTCGATACGAGATTGCCCACGATGCGCCGCAGCAGGATCGGATCGGAGATGACCGTGCCGTTGGCTACATGCACCCGGAAGTCAAGGCCCCTGGACTGCGCCAGCGGGCGATATTGAAGTTCCAGGTCATGCAACAGCTGGCCGAGGTCAACCGGCTCGATATTGAGTTTGATCTTGCCGGAGTCCAGCCGCACGAGGTCGAACAGCGAATCGAAAAGCGCATTGACGGCCTTGGTCGATTCCACGATTTTCGGCGCGATCTCGTGCACCAGTTCAGGCTCGCTTCCGAGCCAGTCGGCATACAGGCCCAGAGCATGAACGGGCTGGCGCAGGTCGTGAGCCGCGCTCGCCAGGAAACGGTTCTTGATTTCGACGGCGTCGAGCGCGGCCTGAGTCTGGCGCGTGAGCGATTCGATCAGCTGGTTGTTGCGATATTGCAGCTGGTAGTTCTTGCGGTGCGTGACGTGGAGCCTGAGCCCCGCCTGGCGCAGCACCAGCCAGAAGATGACTACGAGCGCGATGATCCAGAAGTGATAAAGCGGCCCGCGGAACTGCAGCTCCACGCCAATGCGCCAGAGCATGACCGCCAGTGCCGTGCCCGTCAGAGCGTCGAGATAAAGGCGCAGCGTGCGCAGGTGCGTCGACAGGCTGTTGATCGAGATCATCGCGAGACCCGCCATCATCAGCCAGCAGATGAACTGATCCTCGAGCGATGACCGGTCGAAGTAGAGCAGCGCGGACAGGCCCCACACCACTGCACTGACGGGCCACAAATACCGGTAGCGATGGAAGAAAGCCAGATGGTCATCGACGCCGCCGGCCATCACCTGCCTCACATATTTGCGGATGATGGCGAATCGCACAGCGGCCACGCCCAGCGCCGCAGAGGCCCACAGCAACAACACGACCAGTGACGCATCGGTCCACAACACGCCAAGA
The DNA here is from genome assembly GCA_046597415.1 of Ramlibacter sp. Taxonomy (GTDB): domain Bacteria; phylum Pseudomonadota; class Gammaproteobacteria; order Burkholderiales; family Burkholderiaceae_C; genus Ramlibacter. The sequence goes on along the minus strand of JBKJKT010000114.1, from coordinate 10,510 downwards.
AAAATCGGGATCAGCATCAAGCCTGCAACCTGCGTATTGCGAGCGGTGCGCATGAGGCTGCGCACCAGCTCTGCCTCGACCCACCGAGCCTCGGCGGGTGTAGCCAGGGCGGGTGTGACGTCAGGTTTCATACGCCGCGAGTCTAGAGCACATCAGGTCGAGTGAATTCACAGCGGTTAACCTTGGCCGGTGACTTCAACTGAACTCTCCAGCCGCAGCAGCAGCCGGGCACCGGCTATCGCGTGGCTGGTCGCCGCGCTGCTTTGCGCGGTGGTGCCGGTTGCGATGCTGGTTTCGTGGAAGGCGTTCGATGAGGCAGCCCGCAATCGGGCGGCCCTGGATGCGTCCCTGTCGCGATCGGCTCAGTCGCTTGCGCAGTCGGTGGATGCAGAGCTCACGTCGTCGCTGCAGGCGCTCAAGGTTCTGTCGCAATCGGGGTTTTTCCAGAGAGATCGCGTCGGATCGCTGGGCCGCCTGCTGCATGGCCGGCCGCGCAGCGACTGGGACAGCCTGGTCGTCATTGACAGCGATGGCGACGTGGTCGTTGACACGGCGCCCGCCCGCATTGCAGCCGCCGATGCGAGGCGTCTGAAAGAGCTTCATGCACGCATGCGGGCCACCAAAGCGCCTCTCATCACGCGAGGCATGGGCTCGGGTTCCCCAGGACAAGCGCCGTCGCCAGGCCCCGTGATGCTTGCAGTGCCGGTGTTGCAGGACGATGAGGTGCGATACATGCTGGGCGCCCGGATCTCCGAAGCCACCTGGGTGTTTCTGGCTGCAGCGGCCGAGCGGCCCGATGGCGCAAGGATTTACATTCTTGACGAGTCCGGTGGGTCGATCCTGGGTCCGACCCCCGACACGCGCGCCGGGGCTACCGCTTTCTATTCCGCCTCACATGAAATTGCAGCGGCACGCTGGAAAGCACAGATAGCTCTGGAAGCTGAACCGGTGGACGAACGCAGGCGCGCTCTGATGGTCGAGCGATTGATGCCGGTATTGCTGAGCCTGCTTGCTGGCCTCGGATTGGGGCTTGCTGCAGGCTGGCCGCTGGTGGGCAGGGCCTAGGCAGTGGGTTCCTCGGGTTCAGCCTTCTGGGGTGGAGTCGCTGGAGTGGAAATATCCACGTCGTCTTCGTTGGGTGAAATCAACTGAGGCGAATCGTTGTTCAGATGCGGAATCAGGCTGGCCGCGCCCTGCCCCGTGCGCGGGGCCAGCTTGTCGCCAGCAGTGCCGTCGTTGTCTTTGGTGATTAACATGCCATGTTAATGCTAGCTTCCTGATGACTTCGCAGCCTGCGGGACTAGTCCGAGCTCAACGTAGGCTTTTTCCTACGCTGCTGGACTACAAATTAAAGCTCCAGGTCGTCAGCGATTGCGGCGATACCAGCTCGTGCACAAACGTCGTCAGCCTCGCCACCCGGCGCGCCGGAAACACCGATGGCACCTACCAGCGATCCAGCGGATTCGATGCCGCGCCCGCCCCCAACAGCAATCACCCGCGGAAGCTGACGGATGCCCGACATCGCCTCCTGAGGCATGGTCGCTCGCGCAAATGCGAGGGTATCGGTCTTGAACGTCAGTGCCGAGTACGCCTTGTTAGTGGCCGTATCGACGGTGTGCGGACCCGCGAACCGGTCCCGCAGCATGACCAGCGGCGTGCCCGAGCGATCGGTCACGCCCACTGCCACCTGATAGCCGCTTTGTGCGCAGCTGCGCATCGCGGCCTGGGCTGCCTTCAGTGCCGCTTCAGGCGTGATGCTTCGAACCGTGTGGGTCGCGGATTGAGCCACGCATATCGACGCACTGCCCAGCAACACCGCGAACAGTGCCAGGGGTGTCAGTTCAAATCGGCGCATAGCCAGCATTGGGTAGCCCTCCGGTGAGGCGCGGCACATTCAGCTGGCGCGCGGCCACCTTGCCACCGCGCGACTTGAGCCATTGCTCGACCAGCTCCCAGACGGGCGGCGCGCCGGCGGTTCGCGCCTCTTCAGCCACCGGAGCCCAACCGGCAACCTTGTAGGTGCGCGACGCTTCGACCGGACTGCCGTTCAGGCGCATATCGTCGATCCGCCTACCCATCGCCGCCAACGGATTGCAGCTATAGGTGAGCCCGCCGACCCGCACCATGTCGCCGCCTTGCTGGTAATACGGATCGGGATTGAAGAGGTTGTCGCAAACGTCTTCGAGCACCGTCTTGATCGTCTCGCCCGTCATGTTGGTGAGCGTCGAATAAGAGTAGGTCGTGGCCGTCATGTCCATCAGCCACTCGCGTGTGATGGGCTGACCCGCGATCAGTGAAGTCCCCCATCGGAATCCCGGCGAGAACGCGATCTGCGCACCTTGCACATCCATCAACGCATCGAGCAGCAACTGGTCGCCCGTACCGTTGAAGTTACCGCGCCGGTAGAGCGTACCCTCGCTGATCGCGAGCGTTTCGCCCAGCTTCGATTCATACGGTGCGCGCACCCTGGAAATCAGTGCCTGCATTGCCGGATCGGCAGGCAGCATGTTGGCGAACACCGGAAGCAGCCGATAGCGGAAGTCCGCGAGCCTGCCGTCCTTCACGTCGAAGTCAATGACACCCAGGAACTTGCCATTGGAGCCCGCGTTGGTAACGATCGTCTTGCCTCCCGGGTTGCTCACGATGGAGGGCACGGGCATGCCGTCGTGTGTGTGACCACCCAGGATCGCGTCGATGCCGGTCACGCGACTGGCCATCTTGAGGTCCACATCCATGCCGTTGTGACTCAGCAAGACCACGAGCTTCGCGCCCTTGGCGCGCACCTCGTTCACCATCTTCTGCATGTTCTCCTCCTGGATCCCAAAGGACCAGTCGGCAACGAAATAGCGAGGGTTGGCAATCGGCGTGTACGGGAATGCCTGCCCGATGATGGCGACCGGAACACCGTTGATCGGCCTGATCGTGTAGGGCGGGAACACGGGGTCTTCAAAGTCGGTCGTGCGAACGTTCTGCGCGATGAATTCGACATTGCCAGCGAAATCCTTTGCGATGATTTCCTTGACGCGCTCCATGCCGAGCGTGAACTCCCAGTGGCCTGTCATCACATCGACGCCGAGCAGCTTGGCCGCATCGACCATGTCCTGGCCGCGGGTCCACAACGCCGTCGCCGAGCCCTGCCACGTGTCACCACCGTCAAGCAGCAGCGCGCCCGGACGGCTTGCCTTCATGCGCTTCACGAGCGTCGCCAAATGCGCGAACCCGCCGACCTTGCCGTAGCGGCGAGCCGCCAGATCGAAGTCGAGGTAAGTGAGCGCATGCGCAGCCGGTGTTCCGCGCGGAACGCCTGCGGCCTTGAGCAGTTCTTCGCCCACCAGATGCGGTAATCGGCCCGACATGGCCCCCACACCCATGTTGACATTCGGTTCACGAAAGTGAATCGGTAGCAACTGCGCATGGCAGTCGGTCATGTGGAGCAGCGACACGTTGCCAAATCGCGGCACGTCGTAAAGACCGTTTGCCGCATCGGCGGCATCGGCGTCTGCCCAGCGACCCAGGGACATGCCGGCGACTGCCGCTGCCCCCAACACCTGGAGCAGTTCGCGCTTGCGCAGATCCATCAGCGATGCGTCACTTGTTGACCGGTGACTGCGGATCGAGCAGCAAGCCCACGACGTGGCGCACCTGTGCCTCGTTCAGGATGCCCGCATGGCCCGCGCGTGGCATGTTGGAACAGGCGTTGTACGCCTTGGAGTTCCAGATCTTGCCCCAGGTGTATTCGACGATCGGCTTTGCCGCAGCGCTGTTCGGATCGGAGACGCCGCGAATCTTGCCGTAGTTGTAAAGGCTCGGGCCAATCGTGCCGAAGGAAATTTCTTCTTTCGCGATCTGGTGGCAGTTGTAGCAGTTGCCGCCGTTGGCCATCTTCGGATCATCGGTCCAGGTCAGGCCCCTTCCGCTTTGCGCAATCTTCTCGCCTTCGCGCCAGTCACCGAGAAACTTGCCGTCGCTCGGCCATTTCACCGTTTTCAGGTTCGCTTCCTCGATCTGCTTGGCCCGCTCGGCGGAAACAGGCTTTCCCGTTGCCTCGGCGATGCTGCATTCGCGATTGGAATCGTCCTGAACCAGCCGGTCCACCTTGGCCATGCCCTGGTCGCGAAATGAGTTCTTCACGACGCCGTCGGTGATCTTGTCGAGCGAAGCAGAGTTAGGTGACGACGCGCATCCGAGCGCAGCGGTGATGCAGCACGCAGCGACAAGGGCGGCGATTCGTGTCGGGCGCGCTGTCGGACGAGTTGACGGGCGCGCTTTGAATGAAGGCTTCATGCGTGCTGTCCTTTAACGCTTGATGGTGGGCGCAGTGGAAACACCGCCCAACCCGTTGACACCGAGATACACACCGAGCGCGATGGTCGCGTCGCTTGCGAAACCCGGATACGGAAACCGTTGCTGGCGGAAGCAGTCGTTCAGGCGAAGCTGCATGCCCCACATCTGTCCGTTCGACACTCGATACGCAGGCCATGCACCGAAGCCCTCCCCCGCCCCCGGATTCTTCGTGAGGTTCGGCAGGTCTTGCAGGCGAATGCGCTTGCCGTCTTCGGCGTGGCAAGAGGCGCAGGCGAAGTCGTGCGTGCCCCCGCGCAGGAAGAACATGCGCTTGCCGACTTCATACATCTGCTTTTCCTGCGGATGCGATTGCGGGAGGTTGAATGCCATCCCCTTCGATGCTGCGGCCACATAGGTTGCGAGCGCTGTCACGTTGTTTTGTTCGCCCTGGCCAAACGGCGTGCGTGCAATAGCAGGACCACTCAGGCCCTGCAACACTTCCATGCACGTGACCAGCCGCGACTCCAGATCCTGCACACGTTGCGTATCGCCGAACCACCGCGGCAGTTCAACGAACGCCCCCTTGACGACGCCCGGCCCCTTGCCCAGGTCGCACCGCTCGAGCGATGCATTGAGCGGACCGCGTTTGGTCTTCCACAACGATTCGCCCTTGGCCTCGAAGAGGTCCGCCGGATTGCCGTCGGCGAGCATCTGGCGGTATTCCTCGATGGCCTGCGTCGCGCTCTTTTGTGCCCATGCCGATGACGTACTCAACGCCACCACGGCTGACACGCTGACGACCGCTCCCAGGATGAGAAAGGGGCGGGTCTTCATCAGGACACCACTGCTTCGTCGGTACGGGTGTCGCCCCGGTTGTCTTTCCAGGTCACGCTGACCTTGTCACCGGCCTTGGCATTCTTGACCGTGAATTGCAGGAACGGGTTCTTGGCAACTCCCGGACCCCACTCGGCTGCAAACACCGGCTTGCCATTGAGTGACGCGGTCACATCGCTGATGTGCCAGGCCGGGATCACCTTGCCAGCTGCGTCTTTGCGCTGACCGGTCTCCATCTCGTGGCTCATGAGCACACGAACGATTGCATTGCCGCCTTGCGCCTGGGCGCGAATTCGCATCGGATCTGCCATGTTTTTCTCCTTAGCCGCCGCAGCCGCCGAGTGTCACTTTCACTTCCTTCTTGGCAAAGAGGGCTTTGCCGTCATTCATGATCGCAACCGCGTACACGTCCGACGACTGACCCATCTTGGCGCGAGTCGAGAAGTTGGCCTCGACCGCGTCGGTTACATCGAACTTGGCGACCAACGCCGACGGGTTCTTCTCGACCAGGATGAGCAGGTGCTTCACGCCGGCCAGCGAAGTCGAAACAGCAAGCGGCACCACTGCGCCGTTTTCTGCGATATCGGGACCGGTGATCGTGACCTGGTTGCTTTCGACTGGCGCGCCTGCGCCGTAGGCCTTGACGGCCTCGCCGACGTTCTTGGCATCGAATGCAGCTTTGGTAAAGGCGCGTGCCTGCGTTGGAAAGAGGCCGGCGGAAGCAAGCAGGACCGCAAGCGCGGCGCTTTGCTTCATGGCATCACGACGGGTGGACATAGGACTCTCCTTGAATAAGCCAATGCTAATGAATATCGGTGGACGTGTTATCGGGATATTCCCTGCGCGAGCCAGGCCGCGATCTGGCGCGCCTCATCCGTGCTCAGGGACTGCGGCGGCATCGGGATAGCGCCCCAGACCCCAGTACCTCCGTTTCGGATTTTGTCTTCGAGGTAGCTGGTTTTTCCCTGGTGCTTCCGGGATATATCGGCCCAGCTGGGACCGATAAGTTTGGTGGATGCGGCGTGGCAGGCGGTGCAGCTGTGCTTTTGCAGAAGCGCGACAGGTACGTCGGCTCGCGCTGCGGGTGCTCCTGTCTGGCCTGCCTGGCCTGCCTGTGACGCCGGGGTTGCTGAAGGGGCCGCTGCCACCTGCGCCTGCGGACCTTTCGCCACGACCGTGCCGCGCTGCGGGCCGACCAGCCGGGTTTGCTGGTTGAGCTCGCCATGCGAGCCGCGAGCGAAATCAGGCGCGAGCGCCAGCTTGCCGGGGTCGGGGCAATCCTTCATGCATGGACGGGCTTTCACATCGGGCTTCCCGGTGCCACCGAATTCGCGGCCGGGCCACAGGTCATGCTGCGTCGTGAAGCCGTTGCGATTGGGGATTCGTTTCTGGACCTCCGCCATGTTCGTATTCGAGAGCGTGAAGTCCGGCGGCACGATATCGGCCAGGTTCAGCATGTACGCCGTCACTGCATAGACTTCCTCCGTGCTCAGCGACTTCGGCTCATTCCATGGCATCGCGCGGCGGATGTAATCCCACAGCGTCGAGACGTGCTGCAGCTTCATCAAGGTGGTCCGGCCGGGATAGTCGGGACGCTGGAGTGCCGCGACCTTGCCGGTCTTGATGTCCTGCGCCGTCGTGCCACCGATGAGCGGATTGAACACCTGGTTCGATTCGCCGAACACGCCATGACAACTCGAACACTTGGTCTCCCAGACCTGCTGGCCTTTGGCCACCGAGCCTGAACCGGAAGGCAGGCCCTTGAGATCCGGGCGCACGTCGATGTCCCAGGCTGCGACTTCTGCAGGGGTCGCCGCGCGGCCGATGCCTGGAAATCGTGCGCTGTCTTGAGCCTGCGCATCGAAGCTCGCCGGGACGAGCACGAATACAAGCGCCAAAAAAATGGCCCTCAGGTCAAACATGCTGGACATTCATCACCTCGCCGCTCGCCTGCACCAGCCACGACTGGATCGAATTGTTGTGATAGATCGATCGCGTCCCGCGCACAGCGCGCAATTGCGCATACGTCGGCTGGACGTAACCCGTCTCATCAACTGCACGGCTCTGGATCACGGCCGGCTTGCCATCCCAGGTCCACGGCACGTTGAAGCGCGTGAGGCACTTCGACATCACGGGCGACTCGAGCTTCGCCATGCGCCAGTTGCGTCCGCCGTCCGTGGAGACATCAACCCGCCGGACCTTGCCGCGACCCGACCACGCAAGACCTGTGATCGTGTGAAACCCCTTGTCCACCAGCACCTGGCCGCCAGACGGCGACGTCACGACGCTCTTGCACTCCTGCAGGCTGGTGTACTGGCGATGGGTGCCGTCGGGCATGAGATCGACGTAGTGAATCGTCTCGTCCTTGGTCCCCCAGGGCTTGTCTCCGACCTCGATTCGGCGCAGCCACTTGACCCAGCTCACCCCCTGCACGCCGGGCACGATCAGGCGTAGCGGATAACCGTTTTCGGGCCTGAGCATTTCGCCGTTCTGTCCGTAGGCAACGAGCACTTCGCCCGAGCGGATCAGGCTCATGGGGATGGTGCGCGTCATTGACGAACCATCGCCGCCTTCAGCCAGCACGAACTGGCCCTTCGACAGGTCAGCGCCCGCTATCGAGAGCAGTTCGATAAGCGGCACCCCAGTGAACTCGCTGCACGACAGCATGCCGTGCGTGTACTGCACCGTCGGCACGGCGACGTTGCCCCACTCCATGCCGGTGTTCGCGCCGCATTCGATGAAGTGAAAACGCGAGACCGATGGCAATCGCATCAGGTCATCCATCGTGAACACCATCGACGTCCTGACCAGACCGTTGAGCATGAGCCGGTGCTGCGTCGGATCGATGTCCCACCATCCCTGGTGATGCCGCTCGAAGTGAAGGCCGCTGGGGGTGACGATGCCAAAAAGCGACTGCAGAGGCGCGAAGGAAACCGACGCCTGGCGCGTCTGCGTGAGGCCCGGGCTCATGCGCCGTTGCACATTTTTTTCGTGTCTGGAGGGCGCGCCGTAGCCATCTGTCGCCACGGCCTCGCCGAGACCCTTTGTGTGCGGCGGCAGCTCAAGAATGGCGCGGTCGCCTGCACCTTGCGCCTGCGCATTCACCGCCGAAATGCCCCCAGCCGCCACTGCTGCCGAGAACGCACTGCGAATGAAGTCCCGCCGACCGTGACGCGCCTGCGCCCCTACCTGCACGATGTCGTCAGGTTCGAGAAAATTTTCCGGCGCCTTGCGGAGCCTGCCGCGTATCGATTCCAAGATGCCGTCCCCAGCTGCCTAATATAAGCAACTACGAATGTATAGGCATAAGTCGAACCGCACCAAAGGGCAAACCCTGATGCCAGAAAAGTAGCTGCTCCTTCCCCCTCTGGGGGAAGGCAGGGATGGGGGCACTGCGGCCTATGCAGAAGCTGCCTGCCCCCACCCCAACCCTCCCCCAGAAGGGGAGGGAGCAAGTCAATTTCTAGTCCGGCTGCCGTTCCATCAAGAGGAATGTGTTGTACGCGTTCATGCGATTGGCGAAGCGAAACAGCGGCATCTGCTCGAAGCGGGACCAGTCGGTGCGGCCATAGGCCTCCTCGAAAGGCTCCATCTCGCGCGCGGCGCGCCCCATGGTCTGGCGCAGATACAGCAGGTAGTCGCGCGTGAATTCCAGGTCTTGCCGCGCCTGCGTCGAGAGCGCTCCATGACCCGGCACCACCACCTGTGCCTCGAACGCGAGGATGACGCCCAGCGACTTGATCCATTGCGCGCTGTCGGCCTGCCCCACGAACGGTATGCGCCCGCGGAACACGAGGTCTCCCGCGAAGAGCACCTTCTCGGCACCGAAAAACACGACCACGTCTTCCGGCGTATGCGAAGGCCCCACGGGCGTGATGCGCAGATCCACGCCGCCCACGCTCAGCTCTAGCGGACCATCGATCCAGCGGTCTGCCGGCACGAGCCGCGTGTCCGCATCGATCCATGGGGCAAGCTCGACGCGAGACGCGGCCAGTCGGCTCTGGGCCAGATCGGAATTGAGGTACTCACGCGCTGCCTGGTGCGCAATGATGGTCGCGCCTTCGCGCCGGAACTCCTGCAGCCCGTAAATGTGGTCTGCGTGGTAATGCGTGACGATGACGTGCGTCACCTTCTTTCCGGTCAGGCGCAGGATCTCGGCTATCAACTCGCGGGCCAGTTGCGGTGCGCCCAGGGCATCTATAACAACGACGCCCGCAGGTGTCACGATAAATCCGGCATTCGAGATGAAATTGCGGTTTCCTGCAGAGCCAAGTGCGGCCTCCCCCTGCACGAACCACGCCGAAGGAGAAACCTGTTGCGCAGTCACCTTTGCTGGTTGAGCCTGCGCCTCACCCGAAGGCCAGCAGGCGCCCGCCGCCAACATCAACACAAGCAACCATCGCGTCACCATCCCGATTCAGACGAGGTCGGCTTCAATGGCGATCTGTGTGCAGATGGCCCGGCACAGTGTCACCACCCGGTCGTTCACGATGCGGTAGTAAATCTGCACACCCTCTCGCCGCTTGCCGAGCACACCAGCCTGATAGAGCGTGTTGAGATGCTGCGACATGTTGGGCTGCGTCGTTGCAATTGCTTCAAGCAACTCGCTCACATTCTTCTCGCCATTGCAGAGGCAGCTGATGATCTTCAGCCGCATCGGTGCAGACATCACCCGGAACACTTCGGCGGCGAGCTCGAACACCTGGTCGGATTCGGTTGCAGCGGTCGATGAAGTCCGGGCTAAAACCGTCTGCGCGAGCATGTTGCCAGGGGCGCGAAGTGCAGCGGTGCGAGCCATGAATGTCGTCCTTTGAACCGTGATCAGGGTTTGATGTATGCGAACCGTTCGCGAGCCTGCAACTGCCCGACGCGCGCAACACCGGAGGGCACGAACTCGGCATCCATCGAGAACTGCTCCTTCTTGAGACTGCGGTTACGCAGCGTGATCTCGCAGACCTCGAAGCGAACGCCGCGCGCCTTGAGCGCGCTCACCAGGGAGCCATAGTCGATATTGGAGTTCTTCTTGTCCTTCGCACCTTCGAACAGGAAGTCGACGCCGTCAGCGTGCGTCACGACCGTGATCTTCGTTTCCGGTGCCACGTCCAGGTGATTGCGGATGTTGCGCAGTCCCTTGGTCGCCTGCACCTCGGCGTTGTCGATGTGATAGACCACCTTGTCCTGGGCCTGCGGCTGCGCGTGGGCAACGGGCGCGGCACCCAGCAAGGCGGAAAATGCGAGCGCTGCGGCCAGGGCAAATGTCTTCATGGGTGTCTCCTGCTGTATATCAATAGATTACCACTGACTGATGTTTTAGCCATCAGGGCAAAATGCGATCCAGTCGTTTTTCTGTTGTTGGGTTTCTTCATGTCCATTCTTTCTACGCCACAGGGCG
>JBKJKT010000099.1:0-6023 GCA_046597415.1 Ramlibacter sp. | reverse complement strand
CGCGCTGCCAGCTGGCCGACACCGGAAGTCCCCAGCACGATGCCCTCTTCAATCCCGGTCGGCTCGCCACTCAAGACAACATCGTGCTCACGGGCCAGGCTGCGGATCAGATCGCGCGAGCCGATGGAGCCGCGCTCTTCGTCGCTGGTGAATGCCATGGTCACACGCTCGAAGTCGGCAAAGTCCCGGGCCTTGAGCAGCTTCATCGCGTGAAGAAAAACCGCGATGCCCGACTTGGCATCGGCGATGCCGGGCGCGATAGCGCGATTGGCTACGACGCGAAATGGCCGCAACGCTGCGGTGCCGGCTGGATACACCGTGTCCATGTGGGCAAGCAGCAGGATGCGCGCCTTGCCAGTGCCCTTGAACGTGAGCACCAGGTTGGGCCCCACCACGCCTTCTGCCGGACGAATGCGCTCGACTTCAGCGTCCATGCTTCGCGCCAGGTCCTGGATGGCCGAGACGACTTCGCCCAGCCCGTCGGCCAGGCCCGATCCGGAATCGAAAGAGGTGAGTAGCTTGAGCGTGTCCAGAACGTGACTGGCTTCCTGCTGGGCCAGCGGGATCAGGGCAGAGTCGAGCTGCAAATCCGTCGAAGACGCCTGTGCAGCCGCAGAGCCGGCTGCTGACAGTACGGCCCAAGCCGCGATGGCGCGGATTGCCTTCGCGGCTGTGGCATGAACCCCTTCGAGGTGATCCCAGCTCATGAGTCACTGTAGTTCAAACAGCCTCGTCGAGGCCTTGGCGGCCACTGCATTTGGCGGTTTCTTCCTACCCCGTGGCTCTGCAGCTACGCGCCAGAATCTCGGTCATGCATATTTCCCTTTGGATCGGCCTTGGCGTCCTCGCTCTCATCGCGGTTCTCATCCTCACGATCTGGTCGATTCGCCGCCATCGTGACCCGGACCTGTGCATCGAATGCGACGAGACCATCGACAAACTCGTACCGTCACTGGCGGGCCTGACGCTGGGGACCGCCGTTCGCGGGAACTCGGTGGAGGTCGTGCAGAACGGGGCATTCTGGGACGTCCTGATCGAAAGCATCAACTCAGCGCAGAAATCCGTGCACTTCGAGACCTTCCTGTGGAAGGAAGGCCAACTGGGTACACGAATGGCGAAGGCCTTTGCGGATCGCGCGCGCGCCGGCGTGAAAGTGCGCGTACTTCTTGACGGCAACGGGTGCCAGAAAATCGGGCAGGAATCAGTCGACCTCATGCGCGATGCCGGCGCCAAAGTCAAAATCTTCCACAAGACATCGCTGCGCAACCTGGGCGTGCTCAATGACCGCGACCACCGGAAGCTGGCTGTCATCGACGGCAGGGAAGCTTTCGTGGGCGGCCACTGCGTGGTCGATGAATGGCTGGGCGACGCCGAGGATGGCAAGCACTTCTCGGATGTGAGCGTTCGGCTGCGCGGCCCCATCGTCAATAGCATCCAGGGCGCGTTCAGCGAAAACTGGGTAGGAACCTCGGGCGAAATATTTGTGGGGGAAGCCTTCTTTCCCGAGCCCGAACAAGCCGGTGACGTGCAAATTCACGCCGTCTTCGCTAAGCCGGAAAACTCCGCACCCACGATCAAGATCCTGCACCACACCGCCATCTGCCTTGCGCGCAAACGCATCTGGATCCAAAACCCTTACTTCATTCCGGAAGCCGAAGCAATCAAGGCGTTCGGCGAGGCCGTCAAGCGAGGCGTGGATGTGCGCGTGCTGATGCCTTCCACTGGTGGCTCGGACAACCCGATGGTCCAGCACGCTGGCCACCGCAACTTTGCAAAGCTGCTCAAGTTGGGCGTTCGACTCTTCGAATATCCGCACACACTGCTTCACCAGAAGATCATGACGATCGACGGCGTCTGGAGCGCCATCGGCTCGAGCAATTTCGACAGCCGCTCGTTTGAAACCAACGACGAGATCACGCTCGCGATCAGCGACGAGAACGTCACCCGGCAGCTCGACGCGGTCTTCGAAAGATACGTCAAGCGCGCTGAAGAAGTGGACCTGGAAAGGTGGAAGAAACGAAGCCTCTGGCTGAAGGCAAAGGAACAGGGTTTCTATTTCTTCCACGAGCTGCTCTGAGCGCCGCACTGAGCCTGCCGCAGACCCATTCGCTGATGAATCCGCCTGCTGACTGCATGTTGGAGCTCGTGTGGGGTACGCTCCGGTTCACCACGCGCTGAGCGATGCGCGCCAACGAGAAGAGAGCCCGAAAGGTCCCATGCCCCGCCAGATCCACGTCAACGCCTTCGACATGAACAGTGTCGGCCATATCCAGCAGGGTCTGTGGACCCACCCGCGCGACCAGTCGATGCGCTACACCGATATCCACTACTGGACCGACTATGCGCGCCGCCTCGAAGCGGGCCTGTTCGACGGTATCTTCTTCGCCGACGTTCTGGGCGTTTATGACGTGCTCGGTGCAAGCCCCGATGCCGCCGTAAGACATGCAGTGCAAGTGCCGGTCAACGATCCGATGATGCTGATCCCGGCCATGGCCGCAGTGACCGAACACCTGGGGTTCGGCGTCACGGCCAACCTCACCTACGAGCAGCCGTTCATGTTCGCGCGGCGCATGTCCACGCTCGACCACCTGACCAAAGGACGCATCGGCTGGAACGTCGTCACAGGCTATCTGGATAGCGCAGCGCGCGCAGCCGGCTTTACCGGGCAGATGGCCCATGACGACCGCTACGACATGGCCGATGAATACATGCAGCTGGTTCGCCAGTTGTGGGAAGGCAGCTGGGACAGCGACGCTGTTGTGCGCGACCGCGAAACGGGCCAGTACGCCGACCCCTCGAAAGTGCGGATGGTCCACCACCAGGGCAAGCAGTACAAGGTCGATGCGATGCATCTGAGCGAGCCTTCGCCGCAACGCACGCCAGTGCTGTATCAGGCCGGCGCTTCGGCACGCGGTTCACGCTTTGCGGCCACGCATGCCGAATGCGTGTTCCTCAACGGCCAGAGCCAGCCTGCGGTGCGCAAGATCGTCGATGGCCTGCGAGCCCAAGCAGTCGAGCAGGGCCGACGCGCCGACGCGATCAAGGTCTTTCTGGGTGCGACCATCATCACCGGCCGCAGCGACGAAGAGGCACAGGAAAAATTCAGGGACTACGGGCGATACGCCAGCTCCGAAGCTGCACTCGTGCACGCTGCCGCATCACTGGGCATCGACTTCAGCAAGTACGACATCGATGAGCCGATCGACACCGGCAAAAGCAACGCTATCGTCTCCAACGTCGAAGCGATGACGCGCGCGGCCGGGCCTCAGTGGACGCGCCGCAAACTCCTGGATCAACTGGTGCTGGGTAGCCGTCAGGCGCCCTGGGTCGGGAGCGGGCAAACCATCGCCACCCAAATGATCGAATGGTGTGAGAGCGCAGATGTCGACGGGTTCAATCTGTCACGCACCGTCGTGCCCGAGTGCTTCGACGATTTCATAACTTTCGTCGTACCTCAGCTGCAGGAACGCGGCGCATTCAAAACCGCTTACGCCAGCGGAACGCTTCGGCAGAAACTGTTTGGGCAGAGGTAAGAACCGTCCTACATCTGCTGAGTTCGGCCGTGCCTTAACCTATCGGACTGCCCACACGGCCCGGCCAGACACCGGCTGAAGTGACCCGCGACGATTCCTACCAAGAGCTATGCCACTAGACAAAACACGGGTCCTTGTCGTTGACGACAACCATGACGCCGGCGACACCATGAGTCAGATTCTCGAACTGCTGGGCGCCGACGTACGAACTGCCCGGGACGGCCTGCAGGCCCTTGCGGCCTTCGCAGACTACCGCCCTTCTGTCGTGCTGCTCGACATCGGCATGCCGGGCATGAATGGCTATGAGGTTGCTCAGGCCATTCGAGCGCGCTACCCGGGCGACGCCACCAAACTCGTGGCGCTGACCGGATGGGGCCAGGACGAGGACCGCCGCAAGGCGCGCGATGCGGGCTTCGACCACCACATGGTCAAGCCGGCCGACATTGCTGCTCTCGAGGCCTTGCTCAGCTCCATGCAAGCCACGCCGTCGTGAATGGGTTAAGGCCTGTTAACACGCAGGCCCTAGCCCCCCGCCCGCTTTACCTTGTACCCGTGCTCCGTCAGCAGCGCCATGACCTTGTCGCAGTGATCGCCCTGCACTTCAATGACGCCGTCCTTCACGGTGCCGCCCGAGCCGCATGAGGCTTTCAGCTGTTGCGCGAGCTTGACCAGACCGGCGTCATCCACCGCAACGCCTTTCACCACCGTGACGGCCTTGCCGCCGCGGCCCTTGGTCTCGCGGGAGACACGGACGATGCCGTCGCCCGCAGGAACAGCCGCAGCTGTGCGCTTGCAGCCGCACCTGTCAATCGGATTGCGGCACACGGGGCACATGCGGCCCGCTTCGGTGGAGTACACGAGGCCGCCGGAAGTTGATCGCGATTTCATCGGCTGTATTTTGCGCGAGCGGACTTGGCCCGTATATTTCAATCACGATGGCCATCGACATCAAACTTCTGGATCCCGCGTTCGCCGCGAAGGTGACGAAGCTGCTGCAAAAGTGCAAGTCGCAGGGCTGCGAAATGCGACCCTACGCGGGGATGCGCGGACCCATCGACCAGGCCAAGCTCTGGCGACAGTCCCGGCCCATCGAGGAAATCAGGAAGAAGATCGCCGCCTTCGATGCCGCAGGCGCGCACTTTCTGGCATCTTGCCTGCGCGAGGCCGGACCCCAAAACGGTGGGCACGTCACCGACGCACCACCGGGCTATTCATGGCACCAGTGGGGCGAAGCCGTCGATGTGTTCTGGGTCGTCGACGGGAAGGCGCAGTGGTCCGCCCGCACCCTGGTCAAGGGCAAGAATGGCTATCGCGTCTACGCCGAGGCCGCTGCGGCGATGGGTCTGAATGCCGGCGGACTGTGGCCACGGCTCAAGGACTGGCCCCATGTCCAGTTGCGCGCGGCTAACAGCCCGTCGAAGGCGCTGTCCCTGCTGCAGATCGATGCAGCGATGCAGGCGCGGCTCGGTCATGACTGAGCTCACACGAGCAGTGGAACGCTTTGCCCCCGCGGGTTACCAACGTTGTTCAGGGAGTCAAGTCAGCAATGACAGTGCACCGCACGCAATTGACATCCAGAGGCAGTTCGAAATGGACAACAGCATTAACAGCAAGTTTCAGCGCAACACAAACCTTCCGCCTGCGCAGCGCGGTGTGGTGAGCCAGGCGGCCGCAGCAAACAGGTATTCCCAGGAAGCCATCCGCGAGGGCGATAACCGGCGAACGCAGGCGCACCTGCAAAAGCTCTTCGAAACCAACAATGTGCCGCGGGTGCGAGCGAAACTTCTTGCGGAAAGATGGCGTGGCGCGGTCGAGGTGAAGTTCGCAAGCGAACAGGCGCTCGGCCGTAGAGGCCTCACGGACGCGGAGATCGCTGCGCATGAGGACCACCTCGCGGTCGCCGATCTGGCGATCTTTCAGGTGCAGAACATGGCCCGGCAGAACTACCGCTCCACCGCATCCCTGACGGAGCAAGCTGCCAATCTCCCGCCCCCACCACCCGACAACACATAAGCTGCTAGCCTTCATCTTCATGCATGGAGTTTGAAGATGAGCAGATTGTTCGAGCCGTGGTCGCTCGGCGGGTTGAGCCTTTCCAACCGCATCGTGATTGCGCCGATGTGCCAGTACTCGGCCGAAGATGGTTCGGCCACAGATTGGCACCACATTCACCTGGGTCACCTCGCGCAGTCAGGCGCGGGAATGCTGATACTGGAGGCCACCGCAGTGTCGGATGTGGGCCGCATTTCGCCCGCCGACCTGGGCCTGTACTCGGATGACAACGAAGCAGCACTCGCCCGGGTCATCCGGTCGATCCGCATGCATTCACCGATTGCGCTCGCCATCCAGTTGGCGCACGCAGGACGCAAGGGTTCCAGCGAAGCTCCCTGGAATGGTGGAGGCCAGATACCCGCCGAGCATCCCACCGGCTGGCAAACCGAAGCGCCGAGCGCACTGCCGCATGCCGAATCCGAATTCGCCCCGGTCGCG
>JBKJKT010000017.1:0-2788 GCA_046597415.1 Ramlibacter sp. | reverse complement strand
AACGTTCACGTCCTTGAGGTTGTTGCCCCTGGCCCCGATCACGCGAATCTCCTGCACTGCGCCCAGCGTCGCGAGGTGATGCGCTTCACGTTCGCGTCGGCGTAGGGCTGCATCGCTGGGCGGAAAGCGCGACGCCTTGCGTTCGACCGGCCCAGCGCTGATGACCGGTAGCCACGGCGTGCGCCGGGTCGGGACTGCAATCGACTTCGTGCCCGAGAGATATTGCCCGGTCAGCGACTCTGGTGATGCCTTTACTTCTTCAAACGTGCCCTGCGCCATGACGCGACCACCATGAATGCCTGCGCCGGGTCCCATGTCGATCACATGGTCGGCGGCGTGGATCATGTCCTCATCGTGCTCGACCACGATCACGCTGTTGCCGATGTCGCGCAAATGGCGCAGCGTGCTGATGAGGCGATCGTTGTCGCGCTGATGCAGGCCGATGCTTGGCTCGTCCAGCACGTACATCACGCCGGTGAGGCCCGAGCCGATCTGCGATGCGAGCCGGATGCGCTGCGCCTCGCCACCCGACAGCGTTTCGGCGCTGCGGTCCAGGCTCAGGTAGTTCAGCCCGACGTCGTTGAGGAATTTCAGGCGCAGGCCGATTTCGCGCACGACCTTCTCGGCAATGTCGGCCTTGGCGCCGTGCATTTTCAGGTCGGTGAAATACGCAAGGCTGTCACGCAGCGTTGCGTGGCTCACTTCGTAAATCGCGCGCGCCTGCTCACCGTCGCCGATCTTCACATGGCGCGCTTCACTGCGAAGGCGCGTGCCGTTGCATTCGGGGCATGGCTGCATGCTGCGGTAACGCGCAAGCTCTTCGCGCACGGCGACCGAATCCGTCTCGCGATAACGCCGCGCCATGTTGGGAACGATGCCCTCGAACGAGTGCTTTTTCGCGAGTTTTTTACCGGCGAAGTTACCGGAGTCCATCACGTAGCTGAACCGGATCTCTTCATCGCCTGAGCCATTGAGCACCACATTCTGCACCGGCAGATCAAGCTCTTCGAACGGCAAATCGATATTGAACTTGTAGTGCTTGGCCAGGCTCTCGATCAGGCTGAAGTAGTAGCCGTTGCGACGGTCCCACCCCTTGATCGCGCCACTGGCAAGAGACAGTGACGGAAACGCAACCACGCGGGTCGGATCGAAGAACTCGCGATGACCCAGGCCGTCGCACGAGGGGCAAGCGCCCACCGGCGAATTGAAAGAAAAAAGGCGTGGTTCCAGTTCGGTGATCGAGTAGTTGCAGATCGGGCAGGCGAACTTCGCGTTGAACCAGTGCTCATGCCCCGAGTCCATCTCCATCGCGATGGCGCGGCCATCGGCCAGGCGCAGCGCGGCCTCGAAACTTTCTGCCAGGCGCTGCTGCATCTCAGGACGCACCTTGAGGCGGTCGATCACGACGTCGATGTCGTGCTTCTCGGTCTTCTTGAGCTTGGGCAGTTCGTCGAATTCATAGGGCTGACCCCCGACGCGAAATCGCACGTAGCCGCTCGCCTGCATCTCTGCAAAGAGCTCCACGAATTCGCCTTTGCGCTCCCGGGCCACTGGCGCCACGATCATCAGCTTCGTATCGGCGGGCAGTGCGAGCACCGCATCGACCATCTGCGACACGGTCTGCGAGGTGAGCGGGATGTCGTGGTTGGGGCAGTAGGGCGTGCCGGCGCGGGCAAAGAGCAGGCGCAGGTAGTCGTGAATTTCAGTGACCGTGCCCACGGTTGAGCGCGGGTTGTGCGAAGTTGCCTTCTGCTCGATCGAGATCGCGGGAGACAGGCCCTCGATCATGTCTACATCGGGCTTGTCCATGAGCTGCAGGAACTGCCGCGCATAGGCTGAGAGGCTCTCGACGTAGCGCCGCTGGCCTTCAGCGTACAGCGTGTCGAAAGCGAGCGAAGATTTCCCTGAGCCAGACAGCCCCGTGATCACGACGAGCTGGTTGCGGGGAATGTCGAGATCGACGTTCTTGAGGTTGTGCGTGCGCGCGCCGCGGATGCTGATCCGCTGGGCTGCGGCGATGTTGCCCAAGTACTTGCCGTCCGTGGAATTGTTCAATGCCGGGTCCGCTGGGGGTAACCCGACATGATAGAACGGGCGGACCCGGCTCGAGCCCCCTTTGGGCAGGGCCATTTCCGCATCCACGACAATCAGAGGTTTTTCGCCCTGCCTCGTGTCCCAGCCCAATCCCACGTCCATGACTCCAGCCGAGCGCCGCGCGAGCGGCTCGCTCGCCGCCGTGTTCGCGGCGCGCATGCTGGGCCTGTTCATCGTGTTGCCGGTGTTTGCCCTGGAAGCCGCGCGGTATCCTGGCGGTGCAGACTCAGCCATGGTGGGCCTCGCCATGGGAATCTATGGGCTGACCCAAGGCCTGCTGCAGATCCCGTTTGGCATGGCGTCGGACCGGTTCGGGCGCAAGCGAGTGATCGTTCTGGGGTTGCTGGTGTTTGCGAGCGGCAGCTTTCTGGCGGCCGCTGCCGATTCGCTGGGCTGGCTCATCGCCGGCAGGGCCTTGCAGGGCGCGGGGGCTGTTTCGGCTGCTGTGACTGCGCTGCTGGCCGACCAGACGCGTGATGAGGTACGAACCAAGGCGATGGCACTTGTGGGTGCGAGCATCGGCCTGATGTTCGCGGTTTCGCTGGTGGCTGCACCCTTGCTAACGGCGGTAGTGGGTCTGAACGGGCTGTTCGCGATCACGGGTGGTCTCGCGCTGGCCTGTATCGGCATCGTGCTGTGGTGGACGCCGCCGGAGCCCTCGCAGCACAGGAACGCGCCCCGCGGCCGTTTGAAG
>JBKJKT010000014.1:0-46077 GCA_046597415.1 Ramlibacter sp. | reverse complement strand
ACCGCGCCACTCGGCGTTGCGTTCCTAGGCAAGGCACAAGCCTTGCCGTCGTCACGCGCCTTGATTGGCGCGGTTCTGGCCGCGTTCGCGCAGCCATAAATAGTGTTAACAGGCCCTAATTGCTACGAGTCAATGTCGCCGGCACCGACCTGATCCTTCACCCCAGCGGCGCCGCATTTGTCCCTTCTGAACATACGCTGCTCATTGCGGATGCGCATTTCGGCAAGGCGGTGAGTTTTCGCAAGCTGGGAGTGCCGGTGCCTAGCGGCACAACGGCCGCAAACCTGGATGTTCTCTCTCGCGCGATTGCGGACACCAAGGCAACGCGCGTGGTGTTCCTGGGCGACTTCCTGCACTCGGTCCGGTCACATGCCAGGGGAACGATGGATGTGATTGCCGACTGGCGGGCGGCAAACGCCGATATCGAGTTGACACTGGTGCGGGGCAATCACGATGACCGGGCGGGCGATCCGCCCGAGTCGCTTTCGATCCACGTGGTCGATGAGCCGTTGCGGCTGGGGCCGTACGCGTTGTGCCACCACCCCCGGCCCGTGGAAGGCGCGTATGTGTTGTGCGGCCACTGGCATCCGTGCATCAGCGTGAGTGGGCGCGCCTTCGAGCGGCTACGCCTGCCGTGTTTCTGGTTTGGTGACGACACCGGGGCGCTTGAGCAGAACGCAATTGGCGTATTGCCGGCGTTCGGCAGTTTCACAGGGATGCACCGGATAGAGCCCCGGGCCGGGGACAGGATTTTTCCGGTGGCGGGCGATGTGGTGCGGGCGATTCCGGCATTGCCGCTGGGTTGAGCGCGCGGAACCTGGACTTCGATAGTTGATGCACTGTATGATGTAATTACGCATCAAAATTGATTCAGGAACTCCCCCGTGCGAACCACCGTCACCATTGAAGACTCGCTCTACGCAAAAGCCATCGAAATGGCTGATCCAAACATGGATAAGGCAGACCTCTTTCGCGAGGCCATACAGACCTTTGTCCGCGTTCAGGCAGCCAAGCGGCTCTCCGCGCTCGGCGGGCGTGCGCCTGACATGAAAGATGTGCCTCGTCGGCGAGGTGCGCGCGTTGGGCGCGACGTGCGCGCTACGTCCGGCGCGCAATGAGTGTGCTCGTGGATACATCGGTGTGGGTCGATCACTTTCGGCGTCGCAACGACAATCTCGTGAACCTGATGAGCCTGGACATGGCCTTGATTCATCCGATGGTCCTGCTCGAACTGGCGTGCGGCACACCGCCCGAACCGCGGTCGCAGACCCTGGGAGATCTGGCGTTGCTCAAGACCGCGGAACAGGCAACCCTCGAGGAGGTTGGGCAGTTTGTGGAACGCGAAAAGCTTTACGGCCTGGGATGCGGCCTGGTGGATCTGGCGCTTCTCGCTTCGACGCTGGTGACCCCCGGCGCGACTCTGTGGTCGCTCGATCGCAGACTGGTTGAACTCGCCGAGCGCTTCGGTGTGGCACACCAGCCGGTCCTGAGTCACTAGGGCGCCATCGAATGCCCCACCTTCCGCCCCGCCTCGACGATCTCGCCCCACGTCGTGGCGTCAACCTCAATTCCGCTTGTTTCACGCCGGGCACGCGCTTCACGCTCAGGTTCACCGGCGATCCGCACCCTGTCGGCTCCAGGTGCGGGTGGACTCTGACGCAGCCAATCCACAAACGCCAGCGCCTCGGATTCGAACGACGCACGCGTCCCCAGCTTTGACGGATCGATCAGGATCGTCAGCATCCCGTTGATGACCGCGCGGGCGGAGTCGGCAGGCCGGTGCCACGTGCCGCTGCCGGTCAATGCGCCGCCCAGCAATTCGCACGCGACCGCCATGCCATAGCCCTTGTGCTCACCAAAGGCCATGAGCGCGCCGAACAAGCCATTTGCCTGCGGAACGACAACCACGCCAGGGTCCGTCGTCGAACGTCCTTGCTCGTCGATGAGATAGCCAGGCTCGACTTGCCGCCCCTCGTTGTGCGCAACGCGCATCTTGCCCTGCGCGACGCGGCTGGTGGCGAAGTCGAGCACGAACGGATCGCGACCTGCGAGCGGCACACCGATGCAGCACGGATTGGTTCCGTATCGTCCATCACCGCCAGCGAAAGGGGCGACCACCGGGCGCGATTGCACATTGACAAAGTGAATCGACACCAGTCCGCGCGCCACAGCCATTTCGGCGAAGTGGCCGATGCGCCCCAGGTGATGTGCATGCGCCAGCGCAAGGATGCAACTGCCCGTGTCTTTTGCGCGGTCCATGCCCAGTTGCATGGCCTCTTCGCCCACGATCTGCCCGTAACCGCGCTGGCCGTCGAGCGAAATCATGCTGCCCGCATCCAGCATCACCTTTGCGCTGGCGTTCGGATTGAGCCCGCCTTCGAGCACGGCGTCGACGTAGCGCGGGACCATGCCAACGCCATGCGAATCGTGACCGCTCAGATTGGCAGAGACGAGGTTGTCGGCCACGCGAATTGCCTCAGTTGAGGTGCTGCCCGCTGCGGTGAGAATCGCCGCGATTTTCGCGCGCAGGTCCGCAGCCTGCAGGGTTTTGGAGGGTTTCGTCATGGGTTGCCCGTTCACATCGTTGCGCCGACTTGCCAGGGCACGAATTCATTTTGGCCGTAGCCATGGGTTTCGCTCTTGGTGGCGTCGCCTGAGGCCGTTGCCAGCACCAGTTCAAAGATGCGCTGCCCCATTTCCTGCACCGACATCTTGCCGTCGATGACCTCACCGCAATTGATGTCCATGTCTTCTTCCTGCCGCTGCCAGAGGGCCGAATTGGTCGCGAGCTTCAGGGATGGCGTCGGCGCACAGCCGTAGGCCGAACCACGCCCGGTCGTAAAGCAAATCACGTTCGCACCGCCGGCGACTTGCCCGGTCGCGCTCACGGGGTCGTAGCCCGGTGTGTCCATGTAAACGAAGCCGTGCTCGGTGACGGGCTCGGCATATTCGTACACGGCTTGCAGGTTGGTCGTGCCGCCCTTGGCGACTGCACCCAGCGACTTTTCCAGGATGGTCGTGAGACCTCCGGCCTTGTTGCCAGGCGAGGGGTTGTTGTTCATCTCACCCTCGTTGATCTCGGTGTAGTGCTCCCACCACTTCACGCGGCTGACCAGCTTCTCGCCGACTTCCCGCTTCACCGCACGACGCGTGAGCAAGTGCTCGGCGCCATAGATCTCCGGCGTTTCCGAAAGGATCGCAGTGCCTCCGTGGGCGACGAGCAGATCCACGGCAGCACCGAGCGCAGGATTCGCGCTGATGCCCGAATAGCCATCCGAGCCGCCGCATTGCAGTCCGATGGTGATATGCGATGCACTGCAAGGCTCGCGCTTGACATCGTTGGCTTTGGGCAGCATCTCATTGACCAGTGCAATGCCGCGTGCCACTGTCTTTCGCGTGCCGCCTGTGTCCTGGATGTTGAACACCTTGAGTGTTTCGCCTTCGCGCAGGCTAGAGTGCGCGAGCCAGGCATTGATCTGGTTCGACTCGCATCCCAGCCCCACGACGACAACACCCCAGAAATTGGCGTGCGTCGCATAGCCCGCGAGCGTGCGCTCGAGGATCTGCATGCCCAGTCCCGCGGTGTCCATGCCGCAGCCCGTGCCATGCGTGAGGGCCACAACGCCGTCAATGTTCGGAAATGCGGCGAGCGCCTCAGGATGGTTCTGCCGCGAGAAATGATCCGCAATCGCGCGCGCCGCTGTCGCCGAGCAATTCACGCTCGACAGGATGCCGATGTAGTTGCGCGTGGCGACCCGACCATCCGCACGCCTGATCCCCATGAAGGTCGCTTCCCTTCGCGGCGCTTCGGGCTTCACATCTGCGCCGAACGCGTAGTCCCGCTCGAAGTTGCCCATCTCCAGGTTGTGCGTATGCACGTGCTCGCCGGCAGCGATGGGCTTGCTCGCGAATCCGATGATCTGGTTGTACCGGCGCACCGGTTCGCCAGCGGCGATGGCACGCGTCGCGATCTTGTGGCCGGGGGGAATCAATCCTTTGACGACGACGCCTTCTGCGGTCGCGCCGCCCACGAGTTGGGAGCGCGCAATCAGAACGTCGTCGGCGGGGTGAAGTCGGATGAAAGGTGTCATGTCATGAGGGTCCGTGGTAGCCAGAGGACCAGCCTCGGAAAGTAAGTGATGATGATGAGCGAACCGAGGAGCGGCACCAGCCACGGCAGGATGGCCATCGTCGTTCTCTCGACAGAAAGTTTCGCCACTCGAGCGAGCACGAATAGCACCAGTCCCATCGGCGGATGCAAGAGGCCGATCATGAGGTTGAGCACCATCACCAGCCCGAAGTGAACCAGGTCGATGCCCAGTTGCTGGCAGATTGGAACGAGGATGGGAACCAGGATCGTGATCGCCGCAGTGGGCTCCAGGAAGCAGCCGACAAACAGCATCAGCAGGTTAGCCAGGAGCAGGAAGACCCATTGTTCCTGGGTGAAGCCGAGCACCCACGAGGAGATGGCCGCAGTCACACCGGTGGCCGTGAGCATCCAGCCGAAGATACTGGCTGCGGCCACGATGAAGAGCACGGTAGCAGTGGTTTCCACTGTGTCGAGGCATACCTTCACGAACATCTTCCAGTTCAGGGTCTTGTACCAGACAAAGCCCAGGATGAGGGCCCACAGGCATGCGGCAATCGCGCCTTCGGTAGGCGTGAAGATGCCCGTGGTCATGCCGCCGATCAGCAGCACCGGCGTCATGATCGGCAGCACCGCCTGGAACTTGAAAACGCGATCAGCGACGAACAGCGCTGCGAGGCCAACGAGCACGGTGGTGCGCGGAGGGAACTGGAGTTTCGTGATCAGCAACCACAGCACGACTGGCCATCCGATGACGACTGCGGTTTCGAAAAGCGCCTTGATCACACGGGGCCACTCGAACTTCACGTCGCCGCCCCAGCCGTTTTTGTGCGCGAAGTATGCGACGGTGAGCATCATGAGACCGCCCATCAGCAAGCCCGGCAAAATGCCCGCCAGGAACAGGGCGCCCACGCTCACGTTGGCCATCATCCCGTAGATCACGAAGGGCAGGCTCGGCGGAATGATCGGGCCGAGCGTCGCGGATGCGGCCGTGACACCGACTGCAAATTCCTTGTCGTAGCCGTGGTCCGTCATGGCCTTGATTTCGATGGTGCCGAGGCCAGCCGCATCGGCGATCGCGGTGCCGCTCATGCCGGCGAACACGACCGAGCCGACAATGTTGACATGTCCCAATCCGCCTTTCATCCAGCCCACGAGCGCGAGCGCGTAGTTGTAGATGCGGTTGGTGATGCCGGCGTTGTTCATGAGGTTGCCGGCGAGGATGAAGAATGGCACGGCCAGCAGCGGAAAGCTGTCGATCCCGCTCACCATGCGATGGATCACCACGAACGGTGGCAGGTTGCCCGTGAACAGGATGTAGAGAAGCGACGAGCCGGCCATCGCGATGGCCACCGGGATGCCGCCGCTCATCAGCAGCAGGAAAATTATCTTGAGCATGCGTATGGAGTTGGGTGACGGGACCTATCGGTCTTCCATCGTTGTTTCGGGAAGTTCCAGCACGCTGTAGCCGCGTCGGTAATGGGTAATGGCCACTTGCACGGAGCGAAAGGCCATCGCGGCAAAACCGAGCAGGCAGATGCCATAGACCCAGTTCATCGGCAGATCGACCATCGTCATGCGTGAGTTGCTGCCCAGCTTGACCATCATCATCACGGTGAGCACCGTCGCTGCCGAGAAGAACGCAATGCGGATTGCGTCCACCAGCATGGACATGGCGCGCGACATCGGTTTGGGCATGAAGCGATAAAAGAAATCCACCTGGATGTGGTTGTTCTTGATGACGCCCATGGTCGCGCCCGTGAACACGACGGCGATCAGGAGGTAGCGCGCGATCTCTTCGGTCCACGCGGCGGAATCGTTCATCACGTAGCGCGTGAAAAACTGGTAGAACACCGTCCCGCCCAGGAGCCAGAAGAACCCGAGCGCAACCCAGGCTTCAAATGGCGTGTGGGAGAGATCCACCGCTTCGTCCTGCGCGTGGAACTCCCCGTCCGCCCCCATCACTGGGGGCATGTCGTCAATAGTGTGGGTCATCACTTGATCGCGATGATCCGGTCCCAGTCTTTCTTGTCCAGCTTCATGGATTCGAAGGTGATGGCCTTGAGCACGCGCTGCTGGAAGTCATTGCGGTCCACGGTGACCACATTGATGCCCTTTTTCTTGAACTCATCGACCAGTTCGCCTTCGCGCTTGCGAATGTCGTTGGTGGCGTTCACCGCAGCCTCTTGCGTGATATCGGACAGGATTTTCTGCTCGGCAGGCGTCATCTTGGCCATCGTGCTCGGAGAGATCACGGTGAGCAACGCATCGGCGATGTGACCGGTAAGGATGATGTTCTTCTGCACTTCAAAGAACTTCTTGGCTTCGATGGTCGGTAGCGGATTCTCCTGCGCATCGACGGTGCCGTTCTGCAGTGCCAGATAGACCTCGGCAAATGCGATGGGCGTCGGGTTGGCGCCGCAGGCACGCGGCAAGGCGGTGTAGGCAGGCGAGTCCGGCACGCGCATCTTCAGGCCCTTCATCTGGTCGCAGTTGGTGAAGAGCTTGTTGCTGGTTGCATGGCGCGCGCCGTAATAGGTGAGCGCCGTGACGGTGTTGCCAGTGGCCTTCTTGTAGCCTTCGGTGAGTTCCTTGAACACATCGCTCTTGCCGTACTTGATCACGTGGTCCGCATCGCGGAAGGTGAACGGGTAGTAGCTCACGGCCAGACGCGGATACGAATTGGACGCAAACGATGCGCCGGTCAGGATGATGTCCACCGTGCCCAGTTGCAGGCCCTGGTTGATGTCGCTTTCCTTGCCGAGGCTCGAGGCCGGGAACACCTGGATTTCGAACTTGCCGTTGGTGCGCTTCTTGAATTCTTCACCAGCCCAGACCGACCACTTGTGATACGGCTCCGAGGTCTCATAGACGTGAGCCCACTTGAGCTTGGTCTGCGCCTGCGCGAGGCCGAATGGCGCAAGGGCTGCTGCGGCGAATGCGCAGGCAGTGAGTGTGAGTTTGAAAGTCTTCATGTCGTCTCCTGGTTGAGTGATTGAAAGGCGGTGGCGGTGGAATTACGAACTGTTGGCGCGACGCCAACTGGCGCTGAAGCGGCCGTGGGACTTGTCCATGTGCTGCTGCATGGCCGCACGGGCGCCCTGCGGGTCGTGCGCACGAATGGAATCGAGAATCGATTCATGCTCGGTGATGGCCTTGCGCCACGAGGACGCGGACTCGAAGTAATCGCCCAGTCGCTCAAAAAGCGGTCCGCTGCGCGCTTCCCAGAATGTCTGCACGGTTTCCAGAAGCACGACGTTTCCGCTGGCTTGTGCGACGGCGGTATGGAAAGCCCTGTCGCCGACCAGCGGTGCGACGCCCCGATCAGCGTCTTCAGACATGTGGTCGATAGCAGCGCGAATCGACTGCACATCCTTGCGCTTGGCCTGCAGCGCAGCCAGCGAAGCGATCTCGCCTTCGATAACACGTCGCGCTCGAATCAGCTCCAGCGGACCCCATTCGGATGCAGGAATCTGGCGGGCTCGGGAGTTGGCCCGAACGTGACGCGCCAGCACGTAGACCCCGGACCCCGTGCGAACTTCGACCCAGCCTTCGACCTCGAGCGCGATGAGAGCTTCGCGCACTGATGGACGGCTCACACCCAACTGCCTGGCCAGGTCGCGTTCCGCAGGCAGCCGCGAACCGGGCTCGAATTCGCCGGACTGCATCAGCGCACGCAGCTGCTCGGCGATCTGCCGGTAGAGGCGTTGCGGTTCGACGGTTTGCAGGGGCATGGTGGGAGACTAGGGGTTTCTCGTTAATTGGTTAAGTGGTCAGGCCAATTAATATGCGGTCTGGCGTCTTTCGCCGCATCCGGCAAAACCCCATCCCGCATCCCGATCCTCTCTAATCAATCCATCGTTCGACATGACCCCTCCCCAGGCACAGCCAGAGTTCCAGCCGCCCGCAGGCACGCGCCTGACGGGCAAGACCGTCCTCGTCACCGCTGCCGGGCAGGGCATTGGCCGCGCCTGCGTGCTGGCCATGGCGGCGCAAGGCGCGCAGGTGTGGGCGACCGATGTAAACGAAGCTCTGCTGGGCGCGTATCAGGGCGTTACAGGCGTTAAAGCGCTGAAGCTCGACGTGCTCGACAAGGCAGCTATCGCTGCGCTAGTCGCTCAGATGCCCGCAGTCGATGTGCTCTTCAATTGCGCGGGCTTCGTGCACAGCGGAACCATCGAGCAGGCGACCGATGAGGAATGGAACTTTGCCCTGAACCTAAACGCGCGTTCGCAGTTCTGGACCATCCAGGCCGTGCTGCCCCGCATGGTTGCGTCGGGCGGCGGCAGCATCATCAACATGGCAAGTGTCTGCAGCAGCATCCGGGGCCTGCCCAATCGGTTCATCTACGGAATGTCGAAGGCGGCCGTGATCGGCCTGACCAAGAGCGTTGCCGCCGACTACATCGGGCAGGGCATACGTTGCAATGCGATTGCACCGGGGACTGTCGATACGCCATCGCTTCATGACCGCATCAACGCCAATCCCGATCCGGTGGCGGCTCGGGCAGCCTTCGTCGCACGCCAGCCGATGGGTCGCCTGGCGCAGGCGCACGAGATGGCACCGCTCGTCGTTTTCCTCGCCAGCGACGAATCAGTCTTCGTCACCGGACAGACCTACGCCGCAGATGGCGGCATGACCATCTAAGGACTTGAAAAGCGAATGAATCAACTCGACTTCAACGGCCGCCATGCGGTCATCACCGGCGGCGCAACGGGCCTGGGATATGCAATTGCCCAACGGCTGATTGCTTCCGGTGGCAGCGTTACTTTGTGGGATCGCGACGAGGAGGGCGCATCGAAGGCGGCTGCAACCCTGGGCCCGAAGGCAAGCTCAGTCGCCGTCAACGTTGCCAGTCACGAGTCGGTGCAGGCGGCTGTCAAGGCAACGCTCGCGCATAGCCCGCGAGTTGATGCGCTGGTCAACAGCGCCGGCATCACAGGACCCAACACGAAGGTGTGGGAGTACCCGGTCGATGAGTGGCGGCAGGTGATGGAAGTCAACCTCACCGGGCTGTTCCTGTGCTGCCGCGAAGTGGTACCTGTCATGCGCGAGGCGGGCTATGGGCGCATCGTGAACATCGCATCGGTCGCGGGCAAGGACGGTAATCCCAACGCCAGCGCGTACAGCGCGAGCAAGGCCGCCGTGATCGCACTGACCAAGTCGCTCGGCAAGGAATTGGCGGACACGGGTGTGCGCGTGAACTGCGTGACTCCGGCAGCAGTGAAGACGGCGATCTTCGACCAGATGAGCGAGCAGCACATTGCGTTCATGCTGTCGAAGATTCCAATGGGCCGATTCGGCACGCCCGAAGAAATAGCGTCGCTCGTCGGCTGGCTGTGCACGCAGGAGTGCTCGTTCTCGACGGGCGCGGTGTTCGACCTGTCGGGCGGGCGCTCCACCTACTGATAGATTCAATCGAAGGTTTTCAAGAACAACGAAAGGCAATGCAATGAAACTCGTACGTTATGGCAACCCCGGCAAGGAAAAGCCCGGACTCATCGATGCCGACGGCAAGCTGCGCGACCTGTCTGGCGTGGTGCCCGATATCGGCCCCGCGCAGCTCGGCGGCACTGGCATGGCGCGTATCCGCAAGGCGAACCCGGCCAAACTGCCGCTGGTGCGGGGAACTCCGCGCTTTGGCTGCCCCGTCACGGGCGTCGGAAAGTTCATCGCCATCGGGCTGAACTTTGCGGACCACGCCGAAGAATCCGGCGTGCCTATCCCCAAGGAGCCCGTGGTCTTCATGAAGGCCACCAGTTGTATCCAGGGCCCCAATGACAACGTGATGCTGCCGCGCGGCTCCACCAAGTCCGACTGGGAAGTTGAGCTCGGCGTGGTCATCGGGACTCGTGCGCGGTATGTTTCGAAGAAGGATGCGCTGGCGCACGTCGCCGGCTACTGCGTCATCAATGACGTGAGCGAGCGTGAATACCAGCTCGAACGCGGCCCGCAGTGGGACAAGGGCAAGGGCTGCGATACGTTCGGCCCCATTGGGCCGTGGCTCGTCACCACCGATGAGATCGACAACGTGCAGCGCCTGGACATGTGGCTCGACCTCAACGGCAAGCGCGTGCAGACCGGCAACACACGCACCATGATCTTTGGTGTTGCCGCGCTGGTGAGCTATGTCAGCCAGTTCATGACGCTGCTGCCCGGCGACATCATCACCACCGGCACGCCGCCTGGCGTGGGGCTGGGTATGAAGCCGCCTTCGTACCTCAAGAAGGGCGACGTGATGACCCTGGGCATTCAGGGTCTGGGCGAGCAGCGCCAGCTGGTGGTGCCGTTCAAGCTCTGAGAGCCTGCAGTTCGCAGGGACGGAACCCGGCTTTTATAATCGCGCCTCAACAGGGAATCCGCGATGCAAGACTGGGTCTGGTACCTCGACAAATGGAACATGTTTGGCTGGCTGGTGCTGGTAATCCTGCTCGAGCGCCTGTTTCCGGCCCGGCAGGGCAAGATGCTCAATCGTGGCTGGGGATTCGATCTGATCCACATGTACGACCCGTGGATCCGCTCGTTCATCATCGGCGCTGCTGCGCTCCTGCTCACGCCCTACCTCAAGGCGCTTCCCTTCGCAGGCGTCATGGCCAGCAAAAGCATCTGGTTCAACTTCCTGGTGTTGATCGTCGTCAGCGAATCGACGTTCTACGCCGTGCACCGGGCCACTCACAAGTACCCGATGCTCTGGGAATTCCACCGTGTTCATCACAGCTCGAGTACTTATTACTCGTTGATGACGTCGCGCTTTCATGTGCTCGATGCATGCCTGTTCGCGATTCCGTATGTGCTTGTCGCCGCCTACCTCGGCGTGCGTGGCGAGGCGCTGATGGCGATGTCGGTGTTCCAGGGGTTCTCGGACCGTTATGTGCACGGCAACATCAGGCCGCCCCGCTTCACGGGCTATATCTTCTCGAACCCGACGTTCCATTCATGGCACCACTCCAACCATCCTGAAGCGCGCAACAAGAATTTCTCGCGCGACTTCTCGTTCATGGACTGGCTCTTCGGCACCGCCTATTACCCTGAGGGAAAGATCCCGAGCGAGTTTGGCGATCCGTCGTATCCGGTGAATTACTTCGTGCAGCAGGGCTTGCCGTTCTACAACATCTACAAGCGCATGCAGCGCCAGCGTGCTGCTGTTGTGCCCAAGGCCGCTGTGCCCAAGCATCTGTCAGCGCCGGTGTCTGCACGCAACGCCCCCGAACTCATCCAGTCCCCGGTACCCGAGCGCTGAGCCCATCGCGCTACAGGCGGGGTTAACCCGAATCGTCCCTAGGAACCGCGCTCTAAAAGAGGCGACGGCGGTACGACTTCGTTCCGCGGTTTCATGCAAAATAGAACGACCGTTCGTTTTATTCCTCCAGCTACACCTTTCGCCATGTCCGTTTCCGATTTACCCCTCAAGCCCGGCCGCGGCCCGGTGTCGGCCCGCGCCTTGCAGAAGGGCCAGCAGACCAAGACGGCGATCGTGGATGCGGCGCTCGGCCTTGCCACCCAGATCGGACTGGAAGGGCTCTCGATAGGAGCGCTGGCCGAAGTCACGCAGATGAGCAAGTCGGGCGTCTTTGCCCATTTCGGTTCGCGCGAAGAGTTGCAGATTTCAGTCGTGCGTGAGTACCACGCACGCTTTGAAGAAGAGGTTTTCTATCCGGCCATGCAGCAAGCGCGCGGGCTGCCGCGGTTGCGTGCCCTGTTTCGCAACTGGATGAAGCGCACGTCCATCGAAATCGATTCGGGGTGCATTTACATCAGCGGAGCCGTCGAATTCGACGACAGGACCGGGCCGGTGCGCGACGCGCTGGTCGGTTCCGTCAAGACGTGGCTCGCGGCCATGCACCGCGCCGTGATATCTGCGAAAGAAGAAGGGCATCTGCGCCCCGACGTCGATGCGGACCAGATGCTCTTCGAAATCCACGGCCTGATCCTCGGGCTGCACTACGAAGCGCGGTTTCTGAAAAACCCCGGCTCGATGGATCGGGCGAATGCCGGGTTCGACAACATCCTCAGGCTGTACGGCGCGCAAGACTCGCTGCCCGCAAGCCGAGCCACCCCATCGAAATCAAGAATCAAGGAGTAAATCAGCCATGCCTACCTACACCCCGCCCCTGCGCGACATGCAATTCGTGATGCACGAAGTTTTGAATGTCGGCGCGCAATTCCAGGCAATCCCCAAGTACGCCGAAGCCGATGCGCAAACCATCGACGCGGTGCTGGAAGAGGCCGGCAAGTTTGCGAGCGAAGTGACCTTCCCGCTCAACATGTCTGGCGACGAAGAAGGCTGCACATTGAACAAGGAAACCCATGAGGTCACCACACCCACGGGTTTCAAGGAGGCGTATCGAAAGTACGTCGAGGGTGGATGGCCCGCTTTGAGTTGCGATCCGGCTTATGGCGGCCAGGGCCTCCCACTGGTAGTGAACCAGTGCTTTTATGAAATGCTCAACAGCGCCAACCAGGCCTGGACGATGTACCCGGGCCTCACGCATGGCGCGTACGCAGCGCTCAGCACGCATGGCACCCAGGAGCAGAAACAGACTTACCTGCCCAAGATGACGAGTGGCGAGTGGACCGGCACGATGTGCCTGACCGAAGCGCATTGCGGCACCGACCTGGGCCTCATGCGCACGAAAGCCGAACCGCAGGCCGACGGCAGCTACCTCATCACCGGCAACAAGATCTTCATCAGCGCCGGTGAGCACGATATGGCGGAAAACATCATCCACCTGGTGCTGGCGCGCCTGCCCGATGCGCCTGTGGGCATCAAGGGAGTGAGTCTGTTCATCGTGCCAAAATTTCTCGTCGAGAAAGATGGTGCCCTGGGCCCGCGCAACACGATCCATTGCGGCGGCCTCGAACACAAGATGGGCATCCACGGCAACGCAACTGCACAGATCGTGATCGACGGTGCACGCGGCTACATGGTCGGCCAGCCCAACAAGGGCATGCAGGCGATGTTCGTGATGATGAATGCGGCGCGCCTGGGCGTGGGCAACCAGTCGCTGGGCCTGACCGAAGTCGCGTACCAGAATGCGCTGGCCTACGCGAAGGATCGCATCCAGATGCGGTCGCTCTCCGGTGTCAAAGCCAAGGACAAGCCCGCCGATCCGATCATCGTGCACCCCGATGTACGCAAGATGCTGCTGACCGCGAAGGCTTATGCAGAAGGTGGCCGCGCGCTGGCGATCTACTGCGCAGTGCTGCTCGACAAGTCGCATTACCACCCCGACGAGGAGGTGCGCAAGGAGAGCGACGAGATGCTGTCGTTGCTCACGCCCATCGTGAAGGCGTTCAGCACGGACAACGGCCACATCGCGACCAATGCTTGCCTGCAGGTGTTCGGCGGCCACGGCTACATCAAGGAGTGGGGCATGGAGCAGTTCGTGCGCGACAACCGCATCAACATGATCTATGAAGGCACCAACACGATCCAGTCGCTCGACCTGCTGGGACGCAAGATCCTGGGCAATAACGGTGCCACGCTGAAGAAGTTCGGCAAGCTGGTCGGACAGCTGGTGGAAGAAGAAGGCGTGAATGAGCAGATGGCCGAGTTCATCAACCCGATTGCGATACTGGGCGACCAGATGACCAAGTTCACGACAGAGCTCGGCTTCAAGGGCTTCCAAAACCCGGATGAAGTGGGTGCTGCTGCGGTGGACTATCTGCGGGTCGCAGGACACCTGGTGCATGGCTATTTCTGGGCGCGGATGGCGCAGGTTGCGCTGCGCGAGATTGCAGCCGGCAACACCGATCCGTTCTATCAGGCGAAGCTACAGACGGCGCGCTTCTATTTCGCCAAGCTGTTCCCCGAGACCGCGACGCTGATGCGCACTGCGCGTGCGGGCAGCAAGGTGTTGATTGACACGGAACTGGCGCTGGCATGAGAGTCGCTCGTTCGGCCATGACATCGGTCCTCTTCCTGGCGGCGACGAGCGCATTCGCGCAAATCTCGCCCGTCGGCCTGTGGCGCAACATTGACGACAAGACCGGTGAAGCGAAGGCCGAACTGCGCATCGTCGAAAACGCCGGCGTCATCAGCGCAAAGATCGAGCGACGCCTGGCCAAGGACGCGAAGCCCGGCGCCACGTGCACCGAATGCAAGGACGACCGCAAGGACCAGGCGCTCGATGGTCTGGAAATCATTCGGGGCGCGAAAAAGGCCGAAGGCAAGGACGTGTGGGAAGAAGGCAAGATTCTCGACCCCGAAAACGGCCGCGAGTACAAGCTGCGGCTCACGCCGATCGAAGGCGGCAAGCGACTGGAAGTACGTGGCTCGTTCGGGCCGTTCGGCCGCACGCAAACCTGGGTGCGCGTGAATTGATGACAAGACAACAGGAAGGAGCATGTACAAAGACCCTCAGAAACGGGCCCCTGCAGAGCCGGCTTCGAACAGTGGAAGGCAACAGACCATGTCACGTTTCCAGATAAAAAAAGTCGCGGTGCTCGGCGCAGGGGTGATGGGTGCGCAAATTGCTGCGCATCTTGTCAATGTCAAGGTACCTGTCGTGCTTTTCGACCTGCCCGCCAACGTAGCCCCCACGCTCCGCGCTGCGCGTGGTTCGTTACCCCCCGAGGGGGCCGTTTCCGCCTTGGGGCGGCCCAGCGACGGAACAGGCCCGAAGAACGACATCGTCTCCAAAGCGATCGAGGGTTTGAAGAAGCTCAAACCCTCAGCGCTGGGCGTTGCCGAAGACGCCGCGCTGATCATGCAGGCCAACTACGAAGAGAACCTGGAGCAGCTGCGGGACTGCGACCTCATCATCGAGGCCATCGCCGAGCGCATGGACTGGAAGCTCGATCTCTACAAGAAGATCGCGCCGTTCATTGCGCCGCACGCGATCGTTGCGTCGAATACGTCGGGCCTGTCGATCACGAAGCTGTCCGAGGCGCTGCCCGAAGAAATCAAGCCGCGTTTTTGCGGGATTCACTTCTTCAATCCGCCGCGGTACATGTACCTGGTCGAGCTGATCAATACACCGACGACCGATCCGCAGATCCTGGACGACCTCGAGACCTTCGTCACCAGCGGTTTGGGCAAGGGCGTCGTGCGAGCCAAGGATTCTCCGAACTTCATCGCCAACCGCATCGGCATCGCCGGCATGCTGGCGACGATGAAGGAAGTCGAGAAGTTCCGCCTGACTTACGACGTGGTCGATGACCTCACCGGCAAAAAACTGGGACGCGCATCGAGCGGCACCTTCCGCACGGCGGATGTCGTGGGCCTCGACACGATGGCACACGTCATCAAGACCCTGCAGGACAACCTCGACGAAAAGACCGATCCGTTCTATCCGGGTTTCGCCACGCCGCAGGTGCTCAAGACATTGCTGGAGATGGGCCATCTCGGCCAGAAGAGCAAAGCCGGCTTCTACAAGAAGGTCGGCCGTGATGTGCTGCGCTTCGACCTGGAGTCGAAGGACTATGTCGCTGGCGGCGAGAAGGCCGACGAGGTCTATGGCCGTATGCTGAAAAAGCCTGCGGGCGAAAGGCTCAAGCTACTTCGCAACTCGGAAGGTGCGCAGGGCCAATTCCTCTGGGCGATCCTGCGCAACAGTTTTCACTATGCAGCCGTGCATCTCGCGTCGATTGCGGAGACTGCGCGTGATGTCGACTTCGCGATGCGCTGGGGTTTTGGCATGAGCCAGGGTCCTTTCGAGCTCTGGCAGGAAGCCGGCTGGCTGCAGGTGGCACAGTGGATC
Source organism: Ramlibacter sp. (assembly GCA_046597415.1). Lineage (GTDB taxonomy): Bacteria > Pseudomonadota > Gammaproteobacteria > Burkholderiales > Burkholderiaceae_C > Ramlibacter. Next base: position 30,288 of record JBKJKT010000014.1, on the reverse strand, counting down.
CGCGAAGACATTGCCGCTGGCAAGACCTTGTCGAACGCGCCGCTGCCCGAGTGGGTGTTCAAAGGAGCGGTCGCCGATGCAGGCGGCGTGCATACGCCGGAAGGGTCGTGGAACCCGACCGCTGGCAAGTTCGAGCCGCGCCGGGTGTTGCCGGTCTATTCGCGCCAGCACTTTCCCGAAGCGATTTCGGGAAGCAACGCGCCGGGCTACCGGACGGCAGGCAAGACGCTGCATGAAGATGACTCGATCCGGTTGTGGACTCTGGAGGACGAGGTCCTGATCGCGAGCATCAAGACCAAGATGCATGCGATCAGCCCCGAAGTGGCCGAGGGTCTTCAGATGGCTGTCGAGATGGCCGAGAAGGATTACCAGGGAATCGTGATCTGGTCGGGCGATGAGCCCTTCTCGGTGGGCGCGGACCTGCAGGCGATGTTGCCCGCGTTCGTTGCCGTCGGGATCAGCGCGATCGACGAAGCAGAGGGCCACCTGCAGCAGACAATGCTGCGCCTGCGCTATGCGAACGTTCCGGTCATCGCGGCGATTCGCGGCATGGCGCTCGGTGGCGGTTGCGAAATTGCAGTGCATTGCGCGCGACGTGTTGCTGCGATGGAGAGCTACATCGGGTTGGTGGAAGTGGGTGTCGGCCTCGTACCGGGCGCGGGTGGTCTTACCTACATCGCGCGCCGTGCCGCCGAGATGCAGGCGCTTTCGACCCACAAGGATTTGCTGCCCTTCCTCACCGAGGGATTCACAGCTGCTGCGATGGCAAAGGTGGGAACGAGCGCGATCGAGTCGCGCAAGCTCGGCTATCTGCTCGAGAGCGACATCGTCGTGCCGAACAAGGACGAGTTGCTGTTCGTGGCGATCAATGAAGCGAAGGCGATGTTTGCCGGTGGCTATCGCGCGCCGCACAAGCGACAGTTTCCGGTGGCAGGGCGCAGCGGCAAGGCAACGATACAGGGGCAACTCGTCAACATGCGCGATGGCGGGTTCATCAGCCAGCACGATTTTCATATTGCGTCGCTGATCGCGAATGTGGTGACTGGCGGCGATGTCGACACCGGCACGATGGTGACGGAGGAATATCTCATGACCCTGGAACGCCAGGCGTTCTGCGCGCTGCTCGTGCATGAGAAGACCCAGGAGCGAATCATGGGAATGCTTTCAACGGGCAAGCCGGTGCGGAACTAATCTGTCTTCCTCCCTCCCCCGCTGGGGGAGGGTTGGGGTGGGGGCTAGCAGTGGAAAAACAATCAACAACGAGTGCTCAGACCCATGCTCGCGCGCTACGGCGTGAGATGACCGATTCAGAACGTAAGCTCTGGTCCAGGCTACGTGGTGAGCAGCTCGGCATCAAGTTCAGGCGTCAGCATCCCTTGGGGAGTTACATCGCCGATTTCGCATGCCTTGACCCGAAGCTCATCGTGGAGCTGGATGGCTCCCAACATCTCTCGAATCAGTCTTATGACGAACGTCGCGATGCATTTTTTCGCAAGCTCGGGTTTTCGGTGATCCGCTTTCCGACCGACGCGCCATTCACCAATTTGGAAGGCGTGCTGAGCGTTATTCACGACCAGGTCAACCTGTCGGCGGGCGATGCCCCCATCCCTGCCTTCCCCCAGAGGGGGAAGGAGAAAAATACCGAAGAAAGTACACCATGAGCAAACAAATTCAAGACGCCTACATCGTCGCCGCAACCCGCACGCCTATCGGTCGTTCACATCGCGGGTTCTTTCGCAACACACGGCCCGATGACTTGCTTGCCACGACCCTGCGCGCGGCGCTCGCACAAGTGCCGGGGCTCGATCCTGCAGCCATCGAAGACGTGATTTGCGGCTGCGCGATCACTGAAGCACAACAGGGCCTGAACGTCGCGCGGATTGGCGCAGTGCTCGCAGGCTTGCCCAAGAGCGTGGGCGGCATCACCGTCAATCGCTTCTGCGCTTCGGGCCTTTCCGCCGTGCAGATGGCCGCCGACCGCATCCGCGTCGGCGAGGCTGACGTGATGATCGCAGCCGGCACCGAGAGCATGAGCATGGTGCCGATGATGGGCAACTCGCCCTCCCTTTCGCCTTCGATCTTTTCGAATCCGGACGACATCGAAAGCTACGGCATCGCGTACGGCATGGGCCTCACGGCCGAGAAGGTCGCGCAGCAATGGAAGGTCAGCCGCGATGCGCAGGACGAGTTCGCCTACAACTCGCACATGAAGGCGATCGCGGCGATGAAGGCCGGTGAATTCACCAGCGAGATCACGCCCATGGAAGTGATCGACCGCAGCGTCGATCTCGACTCGGCGGAAGTCACGCTCACCACGCGCACTGTCAACCTCGACGAGGGCGCACGGCCCGACACCACCGTCGAAGGACTCGCCAAACTCAGAACCGTCTTCGCTGCCCGCGGCTCGGTCACGGCGGGTAACAGCTCGCAGACTTCCGACGGCGCGGGGGCCCTGATTCTTGCAAGCGAATCTGCCGTCAAGCGCTTCGGCCTGAAGCCACTTGCACGGTTTGTCAGCTACGTAAGCCGAGGTGTGCCACCGCAGATCATGGGCATCGGACCAATCGAAGCGATTCCTGCAGCGCTGCGTTACGCCGGACTGAAGCAGGACGACATGGACTGGATCGAACTCAACGAGGCGTTTGCCGCGCAGTCGCTGGCCGTCATCAACACGCTCGGTCTGGATGCCAGCAAGGTCAACCCGATGGGCGGTGCAATCGCGCTGGGACACCCTCTCGGTGCAACCGGCGCTATCCGCTCGGCGACAGTGATTCACGCTTTGCAGCGCAAGAATCTGAAGTACGGCATGGTGACGATGTGCGTGGGCATGGGGCAGGGAGCAGCGGGAATTTTCGAGAGGGTCTGAGCAGCTCCCGTCGCATTCCTGCGCAGGAGCGGTCAACGACAAAAAAAGGGTGCAACGTGAAAGCTGAATCGATTCGCAGCGCCGACGGCGCGGCCAGGCTCTGGCCCCGCATGTCCACCTGGCTCGGCGCGCTCGCCAAGAGCCCGTGGTCAGCCGCATGAGTGGACACATCTTCGATTCCGCGATTGCGCTCTCGCCTGGCAACGCCGGCGAAGGCAGCTGGCGCGGCCATACGAGTGCACCCTATGCCAACATGATCGGGCCGTTCGGTGGCATCACTGCGGCGCAGGCGCTCAATGGAGTTTTGCTGCATCCGCAATTGCTGGGCGAGCCGGTTTCACTCACGGTCAACTTTGCTGCGGCGCTCGCCGACGGTGAGTTCGATGTCATCGCACGACCCGCTCGCACCAACCGTTCGACGCAGCACTGGATCATCGAGATGCGCCAGGGCTATGCCACCGTGCTCACAGGGTCGGCAGTGACAGCGGCAAGGCGCGAAACCTGGAGTCCACCCTGCACGCCGATCCCTGAAGTTCCACGGCCTTCCGACGTGCCTCTGCCCCAGGGCCGCGGGCGTGTCGAATGGGTCAACCGGTACGAAAGCCGGTTCATCGAAGGAGGCTTTCCTCCCCAATGGGACGGCTCCGATCTGGGCCACAGCCGCACCCGCGTGTGGATGCGCGACAACCCGCCTCGTTCGCTGGACTTCGCATCGCTCACTGCGATTTCGGACGTATTTTTTCCGCGCATCTGGCTGCGCCGCTCTACATTCGTCCCCATCGGCACTGTTTCGATGACTGTCTACTTTCACGCGAGCGCCGCAGAGCTTGCCGCCGTCGGTGAGGGCTTCCTCTTCGGACAGGCCGAAGGTCAGGGGTTCCATAACAGCTATCTCGATCAGACTGCGCAACTGTGGAGCGAGGGCGGCGCGCTCGTCGCCACCTCGCACCAGATCATGTATTACAGGGAGTAGCAATGGTCACAGGTGCCAGTACACACAGCCGCAACCCGGTCGCGCTGATCGTTGGCGCAGGCGATGCCACGGGCGGCGCGATTGCACGCCGGTTTGCAAAGGGCGGCTACACCGTGTGCGCTACACGCCGCAGCCTCGACAAGCTACAGGCAACGCTCGCGCAGATCGAAGCCGAGGGCGGCAAGGCGCATGGGTTTTCTTCGGATGCACGCAAGGAAGAAGAGGTGGTGCGTCTCGTCGAAGAGATCGAGACCACCATCGGACCGATTGAAGTGCTCGTGTTCAACATCGGCGCGAACGTACCGTGCAGCATCCTCGATGAGACCGCGCGCAAATATTTCAAAGTCTGGGAGATGGCCTGCCTGGGCGGCTTTCTTAACGGACGCGAAGTCGCGAAGCGGATGGTCGCGCGCGGCGATGCCGGCGTGACCGGCGGCCGAAAGGGCACCATCATCTTCACCGGTGCAACGGCATCGCTTCGGGGCTCGGCGAACTTCGCTGCGTTCTCCGGTGCCAAGCATGCGCTGCGTGCTTTGGCGCAGAGCATGGCGCGCGAACTGGGCCCGCTCGGCGTTCATGTCGCGCACACCATCATCGACGGCGCAATTGACACCGAATTCATTCGCGAGAATTTTCCGCAGCGTTACGCGTTGAAAAGCGAGGATGGAATCCTCAATCCGGAGCACATCGCCGACATGTACTGGATGCTCCACATGCAGCCGCGTGATGCATGGACTCACGAGCTGGACCTGAGACCCTGGATGGAGAAATTCTGATGAGAGCAGCCACAAAGACCGTCGAATTCTTTTTCGATGTAGGCAGTCCCGCCGCATACATCGCGTGGACACAGCTGCCGCACATCTGCAGCCAGGCCGGCGGGCAGATCGACTTCAAGCCGATGCTGCTGGGCGGCGTGTTCCAGGCTACGGGCAATCACTCGCCGACCACTGTGCCGGCCAAGGGCGCTTACATGATGGACGACCTCGCGCGCTACGCGAAGCGATACGGCGTGGCTTTCCAGCACAACCCGCATTTTCCGATCAACACGCTCACCTTGATGCGCGCAATCACGGGTATGCAGCAGAGCGACCCGACGCGCTTCGCAGAACTCACCGATGCGGTGTACCAGGCGATCTGGGTCGATGGCAGAAACATGAACGATCCGGCAGTCGTCGGCGCTGTGCTGCAAGAGGCCGGCTTCGATCCGCAAGCGCTGCTTGCGCTGGCGTCCGACCCCAGCGTGAAAGACCGGCTCAAGACTGTCACGCAAGAGGCTGTCTCGCGCGGTGTATTCGGCGCACCTACATTTTTCGTCGATGGCCAGATGTACTGGGGCCAGGATCGACTCGATTTCGTCAAGGAACAACTGGAAGGCAATTCATGAGCGACATCCTCACCCACGCCGAAGCCGGCGTGATGACCATCACCCTCAACCGCCTGGAGCGCAAGAACTCGATCACCGCCGACATGTACGGCGCGATGGCCGATGCGCTGGCGGCTGCTCAAGGCGATGCGGCGATTCGCGTCGTCGTGTTCCAGGGCCATGAGACGGTGTTCAGCGCAGGCAACGACATCGGCGATTTTCTGAACAAGCCGCCAGCGGGAATGAACTCGCCCGTGTTCCGTTTCCTGCACGGCATCGCTGCATTCACCAAACCGCTCGTCGCTGCAGTGTGTGGTCCGGCGGTCGGCGTTGGAACGACCATGCTGTTTCATTGCGATCTGGTCTATGCCGGTGACAACGCAGCGTTCTCGATGCCGTTCGTGAACCTCGGCCTGTGCCCGGAAGCCGCATCGAGCCTGCTGGTGCCGCAGATGCTCGGCTATCACCGCGCTGCCGAAGCGCTGCTGCTTGGCGAGCCTTTCATGGCAGAGGCTGCGCTGGAAGTGGGGCTTGTCAATCGCGTGGTGCCGCCGACCGAGGCTAATTCGGTTGCGCAGGGGGTGGCCCGAAAGCTGTCCGCCAAGCCCTTGAGCTCGCTGGTAGAGACCAAGCGCCTGATGAAGATGGGTCAGCAACAACTGGTGCTGCAGCAGATGGCCGAAGAAGGTCAGAGCTTCGGGCGCATGCTCGGTCAGCCGGCGGCAAAAGAGGCATTCGGTGCGTTCATGGAAAAGCGCAAGCCTGATTTCTCGAGAGTCTGAGCTGACTTGTCAATCGCTAAAGTACCGGAGACCCAACTACGTCTGGTTACAGCACAATACCGGCTCCCGAACGGTACGAAGCAGTTCCTGCAGTACTACCAAGAACGAACGAGGAGCACCCATTGCCGCAGCAAGAAATGTTGGTTTCCCATCGCGAATTACTGGTGGAGGGCCTCAGGAAGATCTTTGGTGACTTCAACGAAGAGATGCTTGATCGAGTGCTCCCGCGTTTCGAGTGGATCGAGCTGTCGGGCGGGCAGGTCCTCTTCCGGCAAGGCGAGCGGGACGAGAGCCTGTATTTCGTGATCAGCGGGCGATTGCGGGCCGTTCAAACCAGCGAAGAGGGCGAGCGCGCCATACTGGGCGAAATAGCGAAGGGCGAGACCGTCGGCGAACTGGCTTTCTTCACAGGAGAGCCCCGCATGGCCACGATCGTGGCCGTGCGCGAGACACTGCTTGCGCGCGTTAGCAGCGAAGTCTTCAGGGAACTCCTGCTCGCTTACCCGCTGGTCTCGCTGAACCTCACGCGCCTGGTGATTGATCGCATGAAGCGCAGCGGGGTCCGCAAGAGCGGTACGACTCCAGTGACACTCGGCCTGATTGCGGCGACGCCGGGCATCGACGTGCGCGAAGCCTCGGACCGCCTTGCGCAGTGCCTGGCCGAAACTGGCGCGACGCAGATTGTCACGTCAAAGCTGCTGGACCAGTGGCTGGGGGATCCCGGGGCGTCGCAGACTCCGCGCGATGACATCGACGGCTCGGCGCGCCTGGTACAGAAGCTGGAACAGGTGGAGATCGATAACAGGTACGTGCTCTTTGTGGCCGATGACGGCCCTACGGAGTGGACGCGGCGGTGCCTGCGGCATTGCGACAAGGTGCTGCTGCTGGCCGACGCGACGCACGACCCGGCGCCGGGGACGATCGAAGCCGAGTGCCTGTCCAACGTATCGCCCGACCAGCAGCCGGCGTCCGTTCTCGTGCTGTTTCACCCGCCCGGCACGCGCGCGCCCAGCGGTACCGCGCGTTGGCTCGCGCCTCGCAAGGCGGCCAGCCATTTCCACCTGCGCAGGGACCAGCCGCGGGACTGGGCGCGGCTGGCGCGTGTCGTGAGCGGCACTTCCACAGGCCTGGTGCTGTCCGGCGGAGGCGCGCGCGGGTTCGCCCATCTGGGCGTGATGAAGGCGCTTGACGAGGCGGGCATCGGCTATGACCTGGCCGGCGGTACAAGCATCGGCTCGGCGATGGCCGTCTTCGGCGCGATGGATGTGCCGATCGATGAGGCCATCGAACGCGCCCGCGCGGTTTTCCGCCTCAATCCCACCGGAGACTACAACGTGCTTCCCGTTGTGTCGCTGATCGGCGGCGGGCGCCTGCGCCGTGCGATCGATGACGGCGTGCACTCCATCATGGGCGAGGGCTGTGGTATCGAGGACCTCTGGAAGGGCTACTTCTGCGTCAGCAGCAACTATTCGGCGGCGCGGGAGGCGGTGCTGACGCGCGGCCCCCTGGCCAAGAGCATCCGGGCGTCGGTGGCGATCCCCGGCGCGCTGCCGCCCGTGATGCTCGACGGGGAACTCCACATCGATGGCGGCACCTTCAACAATTTCCCGACGGACGTCATGGCCCGAATGGGGGCTGCTCGCATCATCGGCGTCAACCTGCTGCGCGACGCCGGGCGCAAGTACAGCATGGACGAGCTACCCGGCGGCTGGCAACTGGCGGTAGACAAGCTTCGCGGCAAACGCCACCGCCTGCCTGGCCTGATCCCCCTGCTGTTAAACGCCAGCATCATGAACAGCTATGCGCGCCAGGCTGAATCCCGACGGTTGGTTGACCTGTACTTCTCGCCGGGTGTGTACGGCTTCGGCATGCTGGACTGGAGCAAGTTCGACCGCATCGTCAAGGCGGGTTACGCATACGCGCGCGGCCAGCTGGATGGAGACAAGCTTGGCGTGCTTACCGGTCTGCAACCGGGCCAGGTGGTGGGCGGGACACCCGCCACTGCATAGGGAATGCACATGACACTCCGCTTCCTTCCTGATTTCTTCGTCGACTGATCAGCTTCCGAGCACAATTGACCGTCATCCCAGGAGCTCATCCATGTCCGGTACCAAGCTAATCGCCATCATCCTCATCGCTGCAGGCGCACTCGCGCTCGTTTACGGCGGCTTCAGCTACACCAAGGAAACCACCGCCGTGAAGCTCGGTCCGATAGAGCTTTCCGTCAAGGAAAAAGAGAGCGTCAATATTCCCTTGTGGGCGGGGATCGCCTCGATCGTTGCAGGAGCGGCGCTGCTGGTGCTGGGCACGAAGAAGGGTTGAATACTGGCCGGCAGGCAGGTCGCGCACTATCATGCCGCGATGTCTTACCTGCTCCTCATACATGAGCCCGTCGGCCAGCGCCAGACGCGCACCCCCGCCGAAGGCGAAGCCCTCTACGAACGCATGGTGCAGTTCTCTGCGGAACTGCAAAAGCGTGGTGTGCTTCGCGCTGTTGAAAGCCTCGCGTCTATCGACAAGAGCGCTGCGCGCGTCCAGGTGCGAAATGGCCGCGCGCAGGTTCTCGATGGGCCTTTCGCGGAAGCCAAGGAAATGATTGGCGGCTTTTTTCTGCTGGATGTCACCAGCCGCGATGAAGCGCTTGCCATTGCCGAGCAATGCCCGGCGGCGCAATGGGCAACGGTTGAGGTTCGCGAAACGGGGCCATGCTTCATCTAGCAGGCGGCGGCCAACGGCTCGCTGCAAAAGTTGCTGCGGCCTTGTCGATTTCGCCGATCCTTGTTCGTCGTGTGATCAGAGGCGCGCAATTTCAGCCGCTTCCGCCAGGCAACATCCAAAGGAGCTCGCATGAAATTCATGATCATCGTCAAAGCCACCCCCGACTCGGAAGCGGGCCGATTCCCGCCTGGGTCCGAGCAGATGTTCGAGGCCATGGCCAACTACCATGAAGAACTCGCACGGGCCGGCGTGCTGCTCGACGGCTCCGGCCTGCACCCCTCCAGCAAGGGTTGGCGCATCCGCTATGACGGCGAGCAGCGCCAGGTCATCGACGGCCCCTTCACCGAAAGCAAGGAACTCATTGCCGGCTACACGCTGATCCAGGTGCGCAGCCGTGACGAGGCGCTCGAATGGTCCCGGCGTTTCCCGAACCCCGTCGGTATCGACAAGCCTGCCGAGATCGAGGTGCGTCAGCTCTACGAGATGGAAGACTTCAAGGAACTCGCCCAACCCGAAACGCTTGCTCGCTTCAAGCAGATGGGCATGGAGTAGGTGCGGACATGACCAGGACCCCTTCGCTTTTACTCACTCCAGGAGCACCCACATGAATCGCCAGATTTTCGTCAACCTGCCTATCCGGGACATGGAGCGCTCGCAGGCGTTTTTCAAGTTGCTGGGCTTTTCGTTCAATCCGCAGTTCACCAACGACAAGGGCGCCTGCATGGTGGTGAGCGAGACGATCTACGTCATGCTGCTGGTGGAGCCCTTCTTCCAGACATTCACCAAGAAGTCCATAGCCGATGCGACGAAGACCACAGAGGTGTTGATCTGCCTGTCGTGCGAAAGCCGCGCGGAGGTTGATGGCTTTGTGACCAAGGCGCTTGCTGCCGGCGGGACTGCACCCCAGCCTACGCAGGAGTACAGCTTCATGTACAGCCACGGCTTCACCGACCTTGATGGTCACATGTGGGAACTGGTCTACATGGAACCGGATGCTGCGCCGCCGCAGGCGTGAAGTCATCGATGCCGGATCGTGGTCCGGCAGACAGCCAAATTCGGCTCTCATTGCGGACCGAGACCGGAGGGGTCCTTCGAATCCCCCGCAATCCATGCCCGATCAGGCCATTGGGCATGACAATCAAACATGCACTCCGCAACGCATCAAGCCATAGCCGCCGTCTGGCGCATCGAGTCCGCAAAAATCGTCGCCGGTGTGGCTCGCATGGTGCGCGACATCGGCCTGGCAGAAGAGCTCGCGCAAGATGCGCTGGTCGCGGCGCTGGAGCACTGGCCCCGCCAGGGTGTGCCACACAACCCTGGCGCATGGCTCATGCAGACCGCGAAGAACCGCGCACTTGATCGCCTGCGACGCGACAAGAATCTGGATGCCAAGCTCGAACAGATCGGCCAGGACCTCCAGGCGCAGGAAGCTCTGGTCGTGCCGGACTTTGTGGACCAGCTCGATGACATGCGCGCCGATTACATCGGCGACGACCTGCTGCGCCTGATCTTCACCGCGTGCCATCCGGTGCTCTCGACCGAGGCGCAAGTGGCGCTCACACTCAAGCTGCTGGGCGGCCTCACTAGCCACGAAATTGCCCGCGCCTATCTCGTGCCCGAGCCCACGATTGCGCAGCGGATCGTCCGTGCGAAGCGAACCCTTACTGAAGCGCGTGTGCCTTTTGAGGTGCCGCAACCCGACGCAATCGTCGAGCGACTGGCCTCGGTGCTGGAGGTGGTGTACCTCGTGTTCAACGAGGGCTACACGGCTACCAGCGGACAAGACTGGATGCGTCCCGCGCTTTGCGATGAAGCGCTGCGTCTGGGGCGCATGCTCGCCGAACTTGCACCGCAGCACGCGGAAGTGCACGGACTGGTGGCGCTCATGGAGCTGCAGGCATCGCGCGCCAACGCACGTGTCGATAGCCATGGGCGTCCCGTGCTGTTGATGGACCAAGAGCGTGGACGCTGGGACCGGCTGCTGATCCGGCGTGGGCTGGCTGCGCTCGCGCGCGCACAAGCGCTCAGTAGTGCGCTCGGTCCCTACGCGCTCCAGGCCGAAATTGCAGCGTGCCACGCCCGGGCGCCGGTCGCGGATCAGACCGACTGGAAGCGCATCGCGGCGATCTACGATGCGCTTGCGCAGGTTGCACCGTCTCCGGTGGTGGAGCTCAATCGCGGCGTCGCGATCGGCATGGCTTTCGGGCCGACGGCTGGGCTGGAAATCATCGATACGCTGCTGCAAGAAAAGGCATTGAAGAACTACCACTGGCTTCCGAGCGTGCGGGGCGACCTGCTCTTCAAGCTCGGTCGCAAGGAAGAAGCGCGCGAAGAATTCAGGCGCGCCGCAGCATTGGCCGGCAACGCGCGAGAACGTAAATTCCTACTGGATCGGGCCGGGCTGGATTAGGCCCTAACGCGGCTCGAAAGGTCCGTCTGGCTCCGCGATGATTCGGCGCGACTCGCGCGGCGCCGGGACAACCGGTGTCAACCCCGGGGGCGTTGGCGGAATCATCTGAACTCGCGGCGGCGAGGAATAGGTGGGTGGGACGGGGCGCTCGACCTGTCGCGGCTCCGGCGGCGGAACAATGACCACCGGGGCGGGCCGGTCCGAGCGGGCCGGGCCCTCGGGCGGCGCGTACCGCCGGTATTCACCACCTGAAGGCGGCGTGTCACCCGGACGCGGAAAACTGCGCTGGTAGTCGCGTGGCTGGGCATCGCGGGGCTCGTAATCGCGTTGCTGGTAGTCGCGCGTCGACTCCCGCGACAACTCCCTCGGCGGCTCCCGCTGGTAGTCCCGCGCTTCTCGAGGCTGATTGCTGTATTCGCGAATCACATATTCGCGCGGCTCTGTCACAGGCACTCGTTGCGAGGGCAGCTGCAACACCTCACCTTGCGCCGGTGTGAGCGGCGGCACCACCACGACGGTGGACTCGGAGTTGTCTCGCGCGGGCCGTCGCTCCGGCGCCGGTTCAGCGGTAATTGTGGGCTGTTCGACCGGTGCCTGAAACACACTGTTCAGCCAGTCGTTCATTCGGTCCAGCACGTTCGCATCCTTGGGCGCCGCAAACACCGCCTTGGTATCCACGAGCTTCGCCTTCATCGATTGCTGGTAGAAATCCCCGACAATGTTGAGCGCATTGCGTGAACCCTGGCCCCACTCGTCGCCCATCGTGATGCGGTTGTCATTGAAGCCGACCCAGGCGCCCGACACCAGGTTGGGATGCATCAGCATGAACCAGCCATCGGTGTTGTCCTGTGTGGTGCCGGTCTTGCCTGCCACGTCGCCCTGAATGCCAAAGCGTGCGCGGATGCCAATACCCGTGCCCTTGTCGATCGCGCTTCGCAGCACATCGAGCAGGGTCTGCGCGGCTGCTGTCGTGAGGCCCTGCTGTGCGCTCTTCGAATGAAATGTCTCGATGATCTTGTTATCGCGATCCTCGACACTGATGACCAGAAACGGCTCGACATACTGGCCGCTGTTGGCAATCGTGCTGTAGGCAGTGACCATCTCCTTGAGCGTCACGGGGCTCGTGCCCAGTGCGAGCGACGGGACCGCATCTAGCTTGCTTTCACGCACGCCCATGTCATAGGCCACCTTGGCCACGCGCGCGGGACCTACCTGCTGCATGACCTGTGCGGTGATAGTGTTTCTGGACTTGGCCAGCCCGTCGCGAAGCGTCATGGGCGCGTTCGTCGAGCCATTCATGTCGGTGGGCTTCCAGACGGTGCGCGCATCGATCCGGATCTCGACGGGGCCGTCCACGAATGTCTGTTGCGCGCTGATGCCCTGCTCGAACGCAGCGCCGTAAACAAAGGGTTTGAACGTCGAACCCGGTTGCCGCTTCGCCTGCTGGACATGGTCGAACTGGTCCGTGCGGAAGTCACGGCTGCCCACCCAGGCGCGGATCTGCCCACTTGCGGGATCCATCGCCAGGAAGGCAGATTGCAGGGTCGTCTTGGTCGTCCAGAGGGCTTTCATCACTTCGGAATCGCCCTGCACCCGCTTGAGCGCTTCGGCGTCGTCCAGACCTGCCTCGCGCGCTTCACGGTACTGCGCACTCTCGCGGGTGAAGGTGTCCACCAGCTGTTTGTTGGCGCCCATGCGCTTGCCCCATGCGTTGTCCGCAAAGACCTGCAGCTTGTCCGACTGCCGGGTCACGGCCTCTGTGGCCAATTGCTGCAGCCGCGAGTCGATAGTGGTGCGCACAATGAGCCCATCGCCGTAGATGTTGTAGCCCTTTTCGTCGGCCCACGAAATCAGCCAGCGGCGCAGTTGCTGCGTGAGGTGCGGCGCCAGGCCAAGGTCTTCGTTCTGGCGCTCGAAGTTCAGGCCCAGCGGGCGGTCCTTGAGCGCATCGAACTCGGCCTGTTTGATCTTGTCGAATCTCACGAGCTGCGCCATCACGAGGTTGCGACGTGCGACTGCGCGCTCGGGGTTGAGCACCGGGTTGTAGTAGCTCGTGCCTTTGAGCATGCCGATGAGCGTTGCACCTTCCAGGACATCGAGCGATTTGGCCGGCTTGTCGAAGTAAGTTTGCGCGGCCATCTCGATGCCGTACGCGTTATAGAGAAAGGGCACCGTGTTCAGGTACATCTCCAGGATCTCGTCCTTGGAGTAGAGCTTCTCGATCTTGAGCGCGGTGATCGCTTCCTTGACCTTGCGGTTGATGGTCAGGGACCGGCCGATGTCCTCGGGGAACATGTTGCGGGCCAGCTGCTGCGTAATGGTCGAGCCGCCTTGCACGGTTCCCGTCATTGTCTTGTAGATGGCCGATACCGTGCGGCGCATGTCCAGGCCGCCATGCTTGTAGAACCGGTGATCTTCGGTGGCGAGCAGTGCATTGACGACCGTCGGCGAAATGGCGTCGAGCTTGACCCACTCGCGATTGATGCGCTTGAACTCCGCGAGCTGCTTGCCGTCGGCGCTCAGCACGATGGTCGGTTTGTCCGCGCGAACTTTCTTGATGTCGGCAGTGCTGGGCGTGAGAGGAATCAGCGCCAGCACATAGACAGTCACGGCCATGACGGCAAAGGCCGGCACGATCAACAGGAGCCACGCGGGCCGGCGACCCAGATTGCCAAATAGCGCGGCCGCAAGCGCCCGAATCCGCGCCCAGGCATTGAGGAAGAATGTATTCATGATGCGCCGTTGAATTTAGGCGGCACCGGGAATGGGGGCTGTAGGACTTGAGCGCGACAGTAACGCGGTGGAATTCCCGCCTTGGCCACAGAGTGGCCGCTGACAAGCTCAGACGTTGTTGATAGACACCGCGCGGGCGTTGAGATACGCATCCATCGCTTCAGGCCCGCCCTCGGAGCCGTAGCCCGAATCCTTCACGCCGCCGAACGGCATTTCAGCAGACGGCAGTGCGGGCATGTTGATCCAGAGCATCCCGACTTCCATGCGGCGGGCCAGCAGGTCCGAATTCTTCAGCGACCGCGTGAACGCGTAGCCGGCGAGGCCGAACGGCAGGCGGTTGGCTTCGGCGATTGCATCTTCGAGCACGTTGAAGCTGCGAATCGCCGCCATCGGTCCGAACGGCTCATCGTTGAACACCTTGGCATGCAGCGGCACGTCGGTCAGGATCGTGGGCTGCCAGAAGTTGCCTTCGCTGCCGATGCGTTCGCCGCCGTGCGCCACGGTCGCGCCATGCTTGACGGCATCCTGCGTGAACTCGTGCATCGCCGTCACGCGTCGTGGGTTGGCGAGCGGACCCATCGTGGTGCCCTCTGCTGCCCCATCGCCCACCTTCAGCCCCTGCGTGTACTTGACGAGCGCGGCAGCGAAATCGTCCTTGATGCTTTCATGCACCAGAAAGCGCGTAGGCGAGATGCAGACCTGGCCGGCATTGCGGAACTTGGCTGCGCCGGCGGACTTGACGGCCAATGCGACATCGGCATCTTCTGCAACGATGACTGGGGCGTGGCCGCCGAGTTCCATCGTCACGCGCTTCATGTGCTTGCCGGCCAGCGCTGCAAGCTGCTTGCCTACAGGCGTCGAGCCGGTGAAGGTGATCTTGCGAATGATCGGGTGCGGAATGAGGTAGTTGGAAATATCGGCCGGGTTGCCGTACACGAGGCCCAGCACGCCATCGGGCAGGCCTGCATCGGCGAATGCGCGAATGAGTTCGGCGGGCGCTGCCGGTGTTTCTTCAGGTGCCTTCACGATCATCGAGCAGCCGGTGGCAAGCGCTGCAGCCATCTTGCGCACGACCTGGTTGATCGGGAAATTCCATGGTGTGAACGCGGCCACGGGACCGACCGGGTCCTTGAGCACCATCTGGCGCGTGGTGAGGTTGAATCGGCCCGGCACGATGCGGCCGTAAACACGCAGACCTTCATCGGCAAACCATTCGATGATGTCGGCGGCAGCCATTGCTTCGCCCTTGGCTTCGACCAGCGGTTTGCCCTGTTCCTGCGTGAGCAACTGCCCGATGGCGCCTGCGCGTTCGCGCATCAGTGCAGCAGCCTTGCGCATGATCTTGCTGCGCTCGATCGCCGGCATGTCGCGCCACTTCTCGAAGCCCTTTTGCGCGGCGACCAGCGCTCGGTCGAGGTCGGCAATTTCGGCGTGGGCCACACGGCCGATCTCAGCGCCTGTTGCGGGGTTGAAAACGGCGAGGGACTTGCCGCCCGAAGCGTCTTGCCACTTGCCGTCGATGAAGAGTTGTGTGTTGGGGTAGGTCATGGGAAAGAGTCCTCGGGGTACGGGCGAAAAAAGCTATTTTGCGGCAATCAGGCAGAGGCTGCTGCGGGGCTGGATTCCTACTTGACGCAATCTGCCAACCTCGCGAGCAAGGGCTCAATGGCCGAAAGGTCAACGGGCTTGGTCAGGTGTGCGTCAAAGCCAGCGTCCCGCGACTTGCGACGGTCTTCCTCGCCGCCCCAGCCCGTGAGGGCAATCAGCAGCGTGCGGCTGAAACGGGGATCGGCACGCAGCAGCCGGGCGACTTCATATCCGGTGAGCCCCGGCAATCCAATGTCGAGCAGGACGACGTCCGGATCGAACTCGCCAGCCGCATCCAGCACGTCGCGGCCGTCGAAGACGGTGCGCGTGCGGCGACCCGTCATCTCAAGCACGGTTGCCAATGTCTCCGCAGCATCCACGTTGTCGTCCACGACGAGCACCTTCAACCCGGAATCGACGGGTGTCTCGGGGTCCGTCGACAGTGGCTCGACGTGGGGCGCGGCCTGCAGCAGGCACGGAATGCGGACCGTGAAGGTGCTGCCTTTACCCGGCCCGTCGCTCCTGCCAGAGACCGAGCCGCCGTGCATTTCCACCAGCCTGCGCACGAGATACAGGCCAATCCCCAGACCTCCCTGCGAACGGTCCAGCGTGCGTCCCACCTGAGTGAACAGCGAGAACACGCTATCGAGCATCTCCGCAGGAATTCCGACGCCGTTGTCCGTGATTTCGATGACTGCCTCGTTGCCTTCCTGATGCGCAAGCACCCGGATACGGCCACCCTGAGGCGTGTACTTGGCTGCGTTGTTGAGCAGGTTGCCAAGGGCCTGGGCCAGGCGAGTCGGATCAGCCATCAGCTCAATCGGCGAGGGTGCCAGCTCCACCGTCAGCACATGTCCGCGCGCCTCGATTGCGGGCCGGCTGATCTCGACCGCACTCTCGACTGCGGTGGAAAGTCGCATGCGCGAAGTCTCCAGCCTGATCTTGCCGCTGTTGATGCGCGAAATGTCGAGCAGGTCGTCGATGAGGCGGATCATGTGGACGAGCTGCCGCTCCATTGTCTCGCGCGCGCGAGTTGAGGCTGGGCCGTTGGACTTGTCCTTTTTCAGAATTTCCAGGCCCGTGCGGATGGGGGCCAGTGGATTGCGCAGCTCGTGTGCGAGGGTCGCAATGAATTCGTCCTTGGCACGGTTGGCTTCCTGCAGCACCTGTTCGGCACGCTTCCTCTCGCTCACGTCGATGACCGAGCCGGCCATGCGGAACGCCTGGCCCAGCGCATTTTTCTGCGCCATTCCGTTGATGAGGAACCAGCGCCATTCGCCAGATTTCAGATGCAACCGACATTCGACCTGATAGGGCTGCTCTTCGCTCAGGTGCAGCCGAAGCGCTTCCTTTGCCACCACCAGATCGTCCTCATTCATCACGTTGACCAGGGACGATGGCAGGTCTGGAAATTCCTGAGAGGTGTAGCCGAGCAATTGCCTCAGTCGCGGTGAATAGAACATCGTGTCGGCCAGCATGTCCCAGTCCCAGAGGCCTGCGCTCGAGCCACGCACCGCGAGCTGATAGCGCTCATCGCTGGTGCGCAGCGCAGAGACGGTCTCTTCCAGTGTCTGTGCACGGCGGCCGAGTTCGTCGAGCATCGAATTGAACACGTTCACCAGATCGCCGATTTCGTCTTCGCTGGTGCGCTCGGCACGCAGGTCGAAGTTGGGGCCTTGCTGGATGCGGCGCGCCACGTCGCTGATCTGCAGGATCGGCTCGGTCACCAGCCGCTGCATGCGGTTGGACCAGACCAGCGCCGCTGCGAGCGCAGTGGTCAGGATGAATGTGAGAACGCCCAGATACTCCAGCGCGCGATTGAGCAGGTCGTGGCGCGCTCGCAAGTACACCATGCCGACAGGTTCGCGATTGGAGACCACCGGACGCCACACATGGACCCAGGTCCGGTCGAAAGCGAGGCCGGTCGCCTGAGCACGGGTGGGCAGCGCGCTGCCCACAACTGCGCTTCCCTGGTAGGCAGCGAATACCTCGCCCTTCTCGTCAAAGAGAACGGCTGACGCCACATTGGGCTTGGCCCGCAGCACGCGGAGATTTTCCGCAGCAACTTCGTTGTCGTCGAAGGCGAGCGCCGGCCCGCTCACCAGCCCCATGATGTCGGCCTGTGTGATCAGGTCGGTCTCCATTGCGCGCATCTGGCTGCGCGTGTCAAAAAGCACGAGCGCGATGCCCGCGATCATCAGCGCGAGCATCGTCGTCGAGATGAGGATCAGATTGAGCTTTTGCCGGATCGAGCGGATGGCTGGAAACTTCATCGCAGGCCTCCCCCGTCGATGAACTGGGCCACGGCCAACAGGCGCGCACTCAAGCGCAGCTGGTGCCTTTCGGCTGCGGCCAGGGACGCAGAAAAGCGCACCTTCCCGCCTTCGGTAGAAAAGTTGATGACGCTGCCAGCCTGCAGCCCCTGGGTCTGGTTGGTGACGATTAGCACCGGGCCCTTGATGCCCTGAATCAGCTCACGCAGGCGTGAATCGCGGCGTGTTCCCAGGTAGATGATATGGAGGCCCGTCGGGGCGGCTCCTTCCGCGATCTTGCGCACCACGACAGGCCGCTCATCGACTGTCCGGCCGGCAATGAGTTGCTCCAGTGCTGCCTGAAAATCATCGTCTTCCGACACCCCGATGACCAGCGGTTGGGCAGGCCGTGCGAACGTGCCGGGAGGCCATTCGACAAAGCTTGCAAACTTCACCAGAAAGGCCGCCTTGATGCTGTTTTCGCGTGGCTCGCCGATGACCTGGGCCCACGAATGCTGCGCCGCCACGACGAAGGCGAGCACGAGGATTGCACCCATGCGCAGCAGAGCAGCCGTCGGCCATGGATGAGCAGGTCGCCCGGCAGTCATGGTTGAATTGATCAAGTGCGCACCAGTATAAAAGGCCTCGAGCGAGCGTGGGGCCGACCGCATTTTTACCAAGCAAACGCTTGCTAAAAATGCGGGCCTCTGCTACCGTTTCTTTCGCATGCAGCCCGCCATTCGCACCGAACCTGCCGCGCCGCCCAGGCGCACTCGTGGACGGCCGCGCAAGACGCTGGAAGAGCAGGGCGACGGCAACCGGCGGGGGGAATTGCTGCGTACCGCAGCGCGCCTGTTTCACCGCAAGGGGTTCGACGCAACCAGTACCCGCGACATCGCTGCGGCCGCAGGTATGCGCAGCGGCTCGCCCTTCTATCACTTCAAGAGCAAGGGCGCGCTCCTGTTCGCCGTCATGGAAGAGGGCATGCGCTCAGCCATTGCGCAACAGGGCAGGGCCCTCGAACTTGCAGATCTCCATGTTGTAAGCAGCGCGTCAGTGCTGCGCCTGCTCATCCGCAATCATTTCGATGTGTTGCTCGGGCCGGGCAGTGACTTCGTACCGGTGATGCTTTACGAGGCGCGATCCATCACGCCGCGCCAGCGCATCTCGCTGGCTGCACTGCAGCGTGAATACGAGGCGCCGTGGATGCCCGTGCTGGATGCGCTGCATGCCTGTGGACGGCTGCGCGCCGAAGTCAAAATCGCCCGCCTGTTAATTTTTGGTGCGCTCAACTGGTCGGCGCAGTGGTACGACAGGCGCAAAGGGGCCACACTCGACGAACTGGCAGACAGCGCAGTCACACTTTTCATTGGAGACGCTTCATGAGCGAGCACTACCGCTCCGTTTTTGCGCCGGGAATTTTTCGCGGGAAGGTTGTCGTGGTGACCGGCGGGGGTTCCGGCATTGGCCGCTGCATCGCCCATGAACTTGCGTCGCTGGGCGCGCATGTGGTTCTGGTGGGCCGCAAGCTGGAAAAGCTTCACGACGTGGCAAGCGAGATCGTCGCCGATGGAGGTCGCGCAAGTTTTCATGCATGTGACATTCGCGACGAAGCGGCCGTCAGGACCACAGTGACGGCTGCGCTTGCGGTGCATGGAAAGATCGACGGACTCGTCAACAACGCGGGCGGGCAGTACATTGCCCCGCTGGAAAAGATCAGCGCAAAGGGCTGGGACGCCGTGATCGCGACCAATCTCACCGGCGGCTTCCTGATGGCGCGCGAGTGCTACCTGCAGTCGATGCAGGCGTACGGCGGCAGCATCGTGAACATCGTTGCCGACATATGGGGTTCTATGCCCAACATGGGTCACAGCGGGGCCGCTCGCGCAGGCATGGTGAGTCTGACGGAAACGGCTGCAGCCGAATGGGCGCATAGCGGCGTGCGGGTCAATGCGGTGGCACCGGGTTATATCGCATCGAGCGGCATGGATCACTATCCCGAAGACGCCGGCCCCATGCTGCGCGAGATGAGCAAGACCGTGCCGCTGGGCCGCTTCGGCACCGAGGCCGAAACATCGGCTGCGGTGGTGTTCCTGCTCAGTCCCGCCGCTTCGTTCATCAGCGGTGAGACGCTGCGCGTCGATGGCGCGAGGCCGCAGGTGCGCCAGGGCTGGCCCATGCAGATGCCTGACGACAGCGCGATGCAGCGGGAAGCGATCAGCCCCTTCAATGGCTTTCATCGCGCGACCGTGCCCCGGGTGTTTCAGAAGTGACCGCATTCGAATCAAGCTGGAATGCGATGGGCGCGGCTGCACAGGAGCGGCGGGAAGCGATGGTCGCGCGCGTCAACCGGCTGCGTAAGCTGGAAGAGCGTTCGGCGCAGGCCTCGGCACGATCGAAGCCCGTATTCGACAAACGGGGCCAGCTCTTGCCGCGCGAACGGGTTGCGCTGTTGCTGGACGCAGGTGCGCCGTGGATCAGCTTGTGCAGCCTGGCTGGCTACATGCACGACATCAAGGATCAGGCGACCTCCGTGCCTGGCGGCGGCATCGTCGCGGGTATCGGTTTCGTCAGTGGTGTTCGCTGCATGGTGGTCGCCAGCGATTCGGGGATCGACGCGGGCGCGATCCAGCCGATGGGGCTCGAGAAGATCCTTCGCGTGCAGGAGATCGCGCTGGAGAACAAGCTGCCATTCGTTCATCTGGTCGAGAGCGCCGGTGCCAACCTGATGCGCTATCGCGTCGAAGGTTTCGTGCAGGGTGGCGCGCTCTTTCGCAACCTTGCGCGCCTGTCGGCTGCGGGCATTCCGGTGATCACCGTGCAGCATGGGTCGGGCACGGCGGGCGGTGCTTACATGCCGGGGCTATCGGACGTGGTGGTGATGGTGCGTAACCGCTCGCGCGCGTTTCTGGCGGGTCCGCCGTTGCTGATGGCGGCGACCGGTGAGTCAGCGACCGAAGAGGAGCTCGGTGGCGCGGAGATGCACACGTCGGTGTCGGGGCTTGGGGAATATCTGGCGGAGGACGATCGCGAGGCGTTGGGTGTTGCGCGAGCGATTGTTGCGCAGCTGTCTCCCACTCTTCCCCAGTGGGGGAGGGGCCATGAATTCCTCCCTCCCCCTCCGGGGGAGGGCCGGGGTGGGGGCATGCCCCTCTACGACAAGGAAGAACTCCTCACCCTCATGCCTGTCAATCTGCGCGAACCCATCGATATGCGCGAGGTCATTGCACGCATCGTCGACGGCTCGGAGCTGCTCGAATTCAAGTCGCTCTACGGCGCTGCAACGGTCTGCGTGCAGTCGCGCATCGAGGGTCACGCCGTTGGCATCATCACCAACAACGGCCCTATCGATGTGGCGGGTGCCAACAAGGCGGCGCACTTCATCCAGTGGATGTGCCAGTTGGGCCATCCGCTTATCTACCTGCAGAACACGACGGGCTACATGGTGGGCAAGGAGAGCGAGCAGGGCGGGATGATCAAGCACGGCAGCAAGATGATCCAGGCGGTGACGAATGCGAATGTGCCGCAGATCACCATTCAGTGCGGGGCGTCATTCGGCGCAGGCAATTACGGCATGTGCGGACGCGGTTATGCGCCGCGTTTTCTCTTTAGCTGGCCGGGTGCGAAAACTGCGGTGATGGGAGGCGAACAGGCCGCGCGCACCATGCAGATCGTGAGCGAGGCGGCGCTGGCTCGCAAGGGCATGGAGACCGACCCGGAAAAGTCCAAGGCGCAGTTCGACCAGATTGTGGCGATCTTTGAATCACAGTCAGAGGCTTTCCATACTTCGGCGCTGCTGCTGGACGACGGTGTGATTGATCCGCGAGATACCCGCGATGTGCTCGCGCAGTGCCTGGCGATGGGTGCGGAATCGGAGGTGAAGAAGTTGCGGCCGGTGCAGTTCGGCGTCGCGCGGATGTAGTGCCCGGAATCACGGAGACCTGGAATGAAATTCACCCACGAGCACCACGAAATCCAGAAGACGCTCAAGCGATTCATCGACGAGGAAATCAATCCGCATGTCGATGAATGGGAAGCAGCCGAAATCTTCCCCGCGCACCAGGTCTTCAAGCGGCTGGGCGATCTGGGCCTGCTGGGACTGACCAAGCCAGAGGCTTACGGCGGCGCCGGCCTCGACTACTCGTATGCCATGGCCATGGCCGAAGCGCTCGGCCACATCGAATGCGGCGGCGTGCCGATGGCCATCGGGGTGCAGACCGACATGGCAACGCCTGCACTGGCGCGTTTTGGCAGCGACGAGTTGCGCAAGGACTATCTCGCACCCGCGATTGCTGGCGACATGGTCGCGTGCATCGGCGTGAGCGAGCCAGGCGCGGGAAGCGATGTCGCGGGAATCAAGAGTCGAGCGGTTAAGGATGGCGACGACTACATCATCACCGGGCAGAAAATGTGGATCACGAACAGCTTGCAGGCCGACTGGATGTGCATGCTGGTCAACACTGGGGAAGGCCCGGTGCACAAGAACAAGTCGCTCGTGATCGTGCCGATGCGGGGTGGCCGCAATGGCAAGCTGACGAAGGGTATCGAGGTCGCGCAGAAGATCCGCAAGATCGGTATGAATTCGTCGGACACCGGGCTCATCTATTTTGACGAGGTGCGTGTGCCGCAGCGCAACCTGATCGGTATCGAAGGACAGGGCTTCATCTACCAGATGCAGCAGTTCCAGGAAGAGCGCCTGTGGGCAGCAGCGAGTTGCCTGCAGTCGCTGACGAACTGCATCGGCTGGACCATCGAGTGGGCGCAAGAGCGCAAGCTGTTTGGTGCGACGCTCGCTGACCAGCAGTGGGTGCAGTTCAAGCTGGCCGAGATGAAGACCGAAGTGGAGAGTTTGCGTGCGCTGACGAATCGGGCGTGTGAACTGTATGTGGCGGGGGAAGACGTGCTGGAGTTGGCCTCGATGGCGAAGCTCAAGGCCGGACGCCTGAACCGCATCGTCCCCGATGGTTGCCTGCAGTTCTGGGGTGGCATGGGCTACACATGGGAGAACAAGGTTTCACGCATGTTCCGCGATGGGCGACTGGGCTCCATCGGTGGCGGTGCAGATGAAGTGATGCTCGGCATCATCGCGCGGATCATGGGCGTTGCCAAGAAGCCTCGTTCCCAGTGAAGCTCACCAAACTGCTCATTGCCAATCGCGGCGAGATCGCCCGGCGGATCATTCGCACGGCGCATCGTCTCGGCTTGCAGACAGTCGCGGTGTACTCCGATGCAGACGCGCAGGCTCTGCATGTACGCGAAGCCACGCAGTCGTTCGCGCTGGGAGGCAACGCCTCAGCAGACTCGTATTTGCGCATCGACAAGATCGTTGACGCCGCTCGGGCCAGCACCGCTGATTCGCTGCATCCGGGTTACGGCTTTCTCAGCGAGAACGCGGACTTCGCGCAAGCGGTGGTCGACGCCGGCCTGGTCTGGGTGGGGCCGCCGGCCGCGGCGATTCGTGCGCTGGGCAGCAAGTCGTCGGCCAAGCAACTCGCCCAATCGCGTGGCGTGCGCTGCCTGCCGGGCTACTTCGGTGCGGACCAATCGGATGAGCGCCTCACTGCAGAGGCACAGGCCATCGGCTTTCCGGTCATGGTGAAAGCTGCTGCGGGCGGGGGTGGTCGCGGCATGCGTCTGGTGACAGAACCTGCCCAACTGCCTGAAGCGCTGCAGAGCGCGCGATCGGAGTCGCTGTCTGCATTTGGTTCCGGCGAGTTGCTGCTGGAGCGGGCATTGCTCACCCCCCGTCATGTGGAGCTTCAGGTGTTCGCTGATTCGCACGGCAACTGCATCACCCTGGGAGAGCGCGATTGCTCGGTGCAGCGCCGCCACCAGAAGCTGATCGAAGAGTCCCCCAGTCCCGCAGTCGATGCAGCAATGCGTGAACGCATGGGCCGCAGTGCTGCAGAGCTGGCTCAGGCTGCGGGTTATGTGGGCGCTGGCACGGTGGAGTTTCTCGTAGAGACGTCTGCCGAAACAGGCGCGTCCGAAATTTTTCTGATGGAGATGAATACGCGCCTGCAAGTGGAGCATCCGGTGACCGAAGCCGTGACAGGCCTTGATCTCGTGGAGTGGCAACTGCGCGTGGCGCAGGGCGAGCCGTTGCCGCTCAAGCATTACCAGGTGAAGCTGCAGGGCCACGCGATCGAGGTGCGCATTTGTGCGGAGGACGAGAACTTCGTTCCCCGCACCGGGACGATTTCGCACTTCCTCCCACCGCCTCTGGGGGCGGGTTGGGGTGGGGGCACACGCTTCGACCACGCTATCTTCCCGCGCATGGAAGTCGCGCCCTACTACGACTCCATGCTCGGCAAACTCATCGCGCATGCACCGACCCGTGAAGGCGCGATCGAGCAACTCGCCAATGCGCTCGACCGCCTCGAAATCCTGGGCGTTGCGACCAACCGGCGCCTGCTCACTGCGTGCCTGCGTCATGAAACCTTCCGCGCGGGAAACGCACGGATTTCGTTTTTGCAGGACCATGCGGACGAACTTCGCGAGGCCATTGCAGCGGACGAGCGTGAAGTGGTCGCTGAAGCATTTCGCGCGGCGCAATTTCCCGGTACGCGTACAAGCCTTGAGTGCCCGTTTTCCCGGCCCGTCCGATTTCGGCATCGGGGTGAGATCACCGAGCTGCCCCCCGCACCGGAGGGCGCAAGGCCCATGCGGGTCTCAGCTGTTTCACTCCCCGGCGGCGGATGGCATGTGCAGTCGGGCGCGGTGGACCTCGTCGTCGAAGACGCATCGTTCGAGCCAACCCGTCGCGGCGCAGGAGCGGCTGCTGCGTTCGAGATGCGTGCACCGTTCAATGGCAAGGTGGTCGCGGTCAAGGTGCAGCCGGGCGCACGGGTCGTACGCGGCGACACATTGCTCGTCCTGGAGTCGATGAAGCTGGAGCATGGCCTGGCTGCATCGCGGGACGGAGTCGTCAAGTCTGTGCACGTCGAGCCCGGCCAGCAGGTGAGTACATCTCAACCGCTTGTCACCTTCGAGGCCGCGACTTGAGCTATGGCCGGCGGTGGCCTTCGGGTGATCATGAGCGCCTGGCGGCGAGACAATTGGGACTATGAAGAACAAAGACCACGCGACGCAGCCTGTCGAATTCGAACCTGAATTCGTCGAGGGGCTGAGAGATTTATTCGAGAACAGGATTGTTTTCAACCGGGTGCTCGGGCTGAAGATTGTGACCATCAGGCCCGAGCAGGTGGCGGGCCGAATTGCGATGAAACCCGAACTGGTCGGGCACTACTCGCATCAGCGACTGCATGGCGGTGTCGTCAGTGCGGCGCTGGACGCGCTAGGCGGACTGGCGGTGCTTGCGGCCATCGGCGCGCGGCACATGGACGAAGCACCATCGCAGCGCCTGCTCCGGTTCGGCAAGCTGGGGACGATCGACTTGCGCATCGACTACTTGCGACCGGCGCTTGGGGAGAGTTTTGAATTGCGCGCGGAAGTGATGCGCGTCGGGTCGCGAGTGGCATCGACGCGGATGGAGTTCTATGGTGCCGACGGGATGCTAATGTCCACAGGGGCCGGGGCTTACATCGTTTCCTGAAGCGCCCGGTGGATGCCATGGAAGACATGGATTGCGGGATTCGCAGGAGCCCTCCGGTCGCGGTCCGCAGTGACAGCTTTCAGTTCAAGGCTGGGGCGGGCGTCGCCTGCGACGCCGCGGAGCGTGCTGCGCTTGCGCGATGAGATCTGGCGGTGAACTGCCCGTCCGCTCGCGAACAGGTGCGGGTTGAGACTTTTCAGAAAGCCGCGCCGCGGTAAATATCTCCCATGCCGCGATGAAGAGCGCCGCGATCACCGGTCCGATCACAAAGCCGTTCAGGCCGAATATCGAAAGCCCGCCCAGCGTTGCAATCAGCACCAAATAGTCTGGCATTCGCGTTTCCTTGCCGACGAGGATCGGGCGCAGCACGTTGTCGATGAGGCCGATCACCAGCACACCCCAGGCGATCAGGCCGATCCCAGGAATAATGGATCCCGTTGCCAGGAGGTAGAGCGCCACCGGTCCCCAGACCAGGGCCGCGCCCACTGCAGGCAGTAGCGACAGCACCGCCATCAGCGCGCCCCACAGCAACGCCCCCGGAATGTCGAGTACCCAGAAGGCGAGCCAACCAAGGGCGCCCTGCACGAGAGCGACGACAACATTTCCCTTCACCGTGGCGCGAACGACCACCGCAAACTGGTTGAGGAGACGGGTGGTGTGCTCGGGCTTGAGCGGCAGCGCGCGCGCGGCAGTTGCCGCCAGATGGTGGCCGTCGCGCAGCAGAAAAAACAGCACGTACAGCATCACGAAAAAGCTGAGGACGAAGTCGAGTGTGTTTTGACCGATGTTGAAGACACGGGTCGTGATGGCCTCGCTGCTGCGGCCGATGCCATCGACCAGCTTGCCCTGCACCGCTGCCAGGTCAGCCACGCCGTAGCGCTCGAGCATGCCGCGCAACCATTGCGGCAACACGTCGATCACTGCCTGAAAGTAGGTCGCCACCTGGATCTCGCCAGACTTGAACCGCCCGTAGAAGGCCGACGCTTCATGCGCAATGGATATGCTCAGCATGGCCATCGGCATCAGCACGCTCACCAGGATGACCAGCAGCGTCCCGAATGCTGCCCAGCCCTCGCGTCCACCGCAGGTTTCGACGGACCGCTTTTGCAGTGCCGAGAACACGATTGCCATGAAGACGGCCCAGGACACCGCGCCCGACAGCGGCCACAGGATCACCAGAAACAAGAGCGTGACGACCAGCACCAGCCAGAGCAACGCCTTGCTCTGAAGTGATGGCGAATTGAGGGGGTCGGTATCGTTCATGGGCGCGGCAAGGTTACCACCGCGCAGTAAAAAGCCGCCCGCAGGCGGCTTCGAACCAGCGAAAAAAACAGCGCCTGCCGCAACTGCGAAGCAAGCACCAAGAGGGGCCATCCGCGTTGTTGCGAAACACGCTCGGGTATCACTAGACCTGAATGTCGTCGCGATTGGGGATGGGGCGGGGCTTGCCGGCATCGTCAATCGCCACATAGGTGAGTGAGGCCTCTGTCACTTTCACATACTGCCGCTGGCTGCCAAACCGCTCGGCATAGACCTCGACTTCGACCGTGATCGACGTTCGCCCGATGCGGGTGACATGCGCGAAGAACGACAGGATGTCGCCGACTCGCACCGGTTGCTTGAATATGAACTGGTTGACCGCCACCGTTGCCATGCGTCCGGCGCAATAGCGGGCTGGCACGACGGCACCGGCCAGGTCGACCTGCGCCATGACCCAGCCGCCGAAGATGTCGCCATTGGCGTTGCAATCGGCGGGCATGGGAATCACCTTGAGCACCAGCTCCTTGTCAGAGGGCAGTGTGGGCTGGAACGCGCTTGAATTCGCCGACATGGGCACAATCTCCGAAAGAACTCCAAGATTGTCCCTCATGCGCCGCTCTGGCGAAATTGCCTCTCCCGCCGCCGTGGCTGCCGACCTGGCGCTGCGCAAAGCTGACCGCTCTGACTGGGCGACGCTCAAGCGCCTGTTTCCCTACCTGTGGGAATACAAGTGGCGTGTGATGGCGGCGCTTGCCTTCATGATCGGCGCAAAGGTTGCCAACGTCAGCGTGCCGCTGCTGCTCAAGGACCTGGTGGACGCCATGTCGTTCAAGCCGGGCGATCCGTCGGCAGTGCTGGTCGTGCCGCTGGGGCTATTGGTGGCGTATGGCTTGCTGCGGCTATCGACTTCGTTCTTCACGGAGTTGCGTGAACTGGTTTTTGCGAAAGCGACGCAGGGCGCATCACGCAGCATTGCGCTGGAAACGTTCCAGCATTTGCACGCGCTGAGCTTGCGGTTCCATCTGGAACGGCAGACAGGCGGAATGACGCGAGATATAGAGCGCGGCGTGCGCGGCATCGAATCGCTGATCTCGTATTCGCTCTACAGCATTGTGCCGACGCTGATCGAAGTGTCGCTGGTGCTCACCATCCTGGCGGTGAAGTTCGATGCGTGGTTCGCGTGGATCACGCTCGGTGCGTTGGCGGTGTATATCGTGTTCACGGTGACAGTGACCGAATGGCGAACGCAGTTTCGCAAGCAGGCCAATGAGTTCGATTCGGCTGCACATACGAAAGCCATTGATTCGCTGTTGAACTACGAGACCGTCAAGTATTTCAACAACGAAGACTTCGAGGCGCGCCGCTACGACACCAGCCTGGAGAGCCTGCGCCGCGCGCGATTGAAGAGCCAGACCACGCTGTCGCTGCTCAACACCGGGCAGCAGGTGATCATTGCAGTGGGCCTGGTCGGCATGCTGTGGCGAGCTACCGAAGGCGTGGTTGCCGGGACCATGACGCTGGGCGACCTGGTGATGATCAACGCCTTCATGATCCAGCTGTACATCCCCTTGAATTTTTTAGGTGTGCTGTACCGGGAAATCAAGCAGAGCCTCACGGACCTGGACAAGATGTTCGTGCTGATGGAGCGCGAACGCGAGGTCGCCGACCGCCCCGGCGCTTTGCCTCTCTCAGTCTCGCTCCGTCCCCTTCCCTCGACCTCGGACCCCACCGTCCGCTTCCAGCACGTTACCTTCGCCTACGAGCCGGCACGCGTCATCCTGCACGACGTGAGCTTCGAAATCCCCGCCGGGAAAACGATCGCCGTCGTGGGCCCTTCGGGCTCCGGCAAATCAACCCTGGCCAGATTGCTTTATCGGTTCTATGACGTCGGTATTCCCGGCAACAGCATCGTGGACGGGGGCCGTATCACCATCGGCGGCCAGGATATCCGCGAAGTCACGCAGTCCAGCGTGCGGCAGGCTATTGGCATTGTTCCGCAAGACACGGTGCTGTTTAACGACACCGTGGAATACAACATTGCCTATGGCCGCCCCGGTGCATCGCGCGCGGAAGTGGAAGAGGCGGCTAAAGCTGCCCGCATCCACGGCTTCATCGAGTCAACTCCCAAGGGCTACCAGACGATGGTGGGCGAACGCGGGCTGAAGCTGTCAGGCGGCGAGAAGCAGCGCGTCGCCATCGCGCGCACCTTGCTGAAGAACCCACCGATCCTGATCTTCGACGAGGCGACCAGCGCACTCGACTCCGCGAATGAACGCGCGATCCAGGCCGAAATCAAGACGGCGGCGCAGAACAAGACGACGCTGGTGATAGCGCACCGGTTGTCGACGGTGGTGGACGCGCATGAAATTCTGGTGATGGACGCGGGGCGCATCATCGAGCGGGGAACGCATGCACAGTTGCTGGCGAAGCAGGGGCGGTATGCTGAGATGTGGGCGCTTCAGCAGCAGGGGAAGGAGGATTAGGGTTCGCACCTGAACCGGGAGGCGCAGGACATGGCGGATGAATTTAATGGCGCGCGAAACAGCCGAATCGGATGGACGCACACAAAACTGGAACAAAGGGAATGTCCACGAATGGCCAAGGTCCGCCACCGTGCAAAATGAAGATGGCGGGTTCTTCTTCAACCACGAAAGGAAATTGCAATGCGCAACTCCGGTAAGGCTCCAACGATGGCCGTATGGGTTATTTCCCTCGTCCTATTCCTAGTTGCGCTCGTAGCTCACTTCGGTCTTGTCAAAATTCCAGAGCCATTTGGCACCTGGTCCTGGATTCTCGGCTTCGGTCTGTTGCTGGTCGCTTGCCGCGTTCGTGGTCTCTAGCTAGCTACCGGGTGCGGGCGAACGGTTCGGGCCCACAGGCGGCCCAATCCTTCCATCCTGTCAAATGTTAGGCGTCGTCACACATGAATGCACCGAATCTCGCTGTCGTGGAAGTCAAGGCCTTCGTCCCGGCAATGAACTTCGCGCTGTCTATGGAGTTCTATGAAGCGCTTGGCTTCACTCGTGCTTCAGTCTTCGAAGACATCGCCTACTTTCATTGCGGCCAGGCGAGTTTCTTGCTTCAAGACTTCTTCGTTCAGGAGCACGCCGCTAACTTCCAGATGCACATGCTTGTCGAAAATGTCAATGCGTGGCACGAGAGAGCCAAGGCGGTTGCAGCGCGCTTCAATGTGAAGGTAGGAGAACCCGAGAATCAGCCCTGGGCAATGCGAGACTTCACTCTCTTCGATCCAAGCGGCGTCTTGTGGCGCATTGCACAGAACATTCCGAAGGAGGCGAAGAGTTAGCACTTCCACCGCGATGCCTAATTCTTTGATCGAGCGGAATCGCTCCGGCGCTGCCTCCGCGAGCGCTGAGTGCGCAGCGTGGCCTGACCCTTGCGAGATCGATTCCCGGAGTGACAATAGCCATGAATTTCCCCAGTTGAACGAGTTGACAGGCCGCCTATGAGCATCAACGACACGCACGTAAGCCTGCGCGAGATCACCTCTGAAACGGTGCCGCGGTAGTCAAGCTCTCAGTTGCAGAGAGATCACGGAGGCCCTAAATGAAGGTACGCATCTGGTTGGCTTGCGCTGTCAACCTTCTCGCCTGGGCACTGCCCGCCAGGGCCGTCGAATCGATCGTCGCTGAGGGAGTAGTCAATGCGCCCGTGGCGGTGGTGTGGAACGCATGGACCACCAGCGCCGGCCTGAAGTCCTGGTTGGCGCCCCAAGCCGAGATTGACTTGCGCATTGACGGACTGATGCGGTCGAATTACGACGCAAAC
>JBKJKT010000139.1:0-11502 GCA_046597415.1 Ramlibacter sp. | reverse complement strand
CTCACTGGCGCGGGTCACACGCGCCGAGATACAGACCGAGGGGGTGGACCTGGCGCCAAAGGCCCGCGAGATCGTGGAGGCCCTCCGGCATCGCTTTCCCGAGCGCGTAGTTGACGTCACGATTGACGCGGAAATCAGGTGCGTCGGCGACGCGCGCCTGGTTGCCATCGTGCTGGAAAACCTTATCGGCAATGCCTGGAAGTTCACCGGGTATGCGACTGCGCCTGCGATCCGGATCGGCAGTCACCTGTCGCCGCAGGGCGAGCGCATAGTTTTTGTGGCAGACAACGGAGCGGGCTTTGACATGGCCTACGCCGGCAAGCTGTTCAAGGCGTTTCATCGTCTGCATGCCGTGACCGATTTCGAGGGAACGGGCATTGGTCTTGCCACGGTGCATCGCATCGTGACGCGCCATGGCGGCCGCGTCTGGGCCGACGCCAGGCCTGGCGAGGGAGCGACCTTCAGTTTCACGTTGAGCTCGCAGAACCAGAGTTAGGCAATTCTCCTAGCGTCGCTGCGGCGTTGCCTTAAGTCGGGGCTCGCCGCAAGTGATCTCATCTATGTACGCCACGATTTTCGGGCGATGGGGCAGTACATGAGTAGCGAAATCGGGTCGACACAGCAGCACGCAAATCAGGCTGAACACCAGAAAGCAGGGCCAGTTGCCATGCCACGCGGCTGGGTATCGCATTCGCTCCGGCAGATGGAGCGCTGGATCGCCTGGTCGCTTGCTCTCTATACCGCGTGGCTGGCTGCCTTCGTCTATGCGGATGTCCCGGTTCTCTGGTTTTCGGTGCTGTATGCGGGACTGATCGGCAAGTGGGCCGAGGTTCACCCTGCACGCTCGCAAGCCGTGATGGCGCTGCGCGGCGCAACTCTTATCGCCGGTGCATGGGTCTTGCACACCCAGATCGCGGCGCATGTCGGCGGGCCCGGCGGCGCATTTTTCATGTGGCTTGGCATCACCTGCCTCATGTATGCATTCATGCTTCGCCCGGCATGGGCTGCAGCACTGGTTGCACTCGCCATCGCCGAGCTTCTGCTGGCGGCAGTGCTGGCTGGAGGAGCCTTGACGGCGGGTGATCTGCTGCCGCAGATCGGGTTCTTGTGCATCTTTCCGCTGTTGCTGGGTATGCGGTTTGGCGCGGAGTTTCGCCGCCCCGACGACCTGCTCGAAGCTGCCCGCATCGACCCGATGACTTCGCTCTACAACAAGTCGGGCCTGCTCTCCTACGGCAGCCAGATGCTCGACGAATGCAACGTGTCGGGCAAACCGCTCGCGCTCGTTGTGTTCGACTGCAGCGATCTGGTCGAGGTGCGCAGCATCTACAGCCCAGGCGTGGCCCGGCAGGCGATGGCGCGCACGGTACAGAGATTCGTGGCGCTCGCGTCCGACCGCGGGCTTGCTACCCGTACGGGAGCGACCGAGTTCACCGTGCTGCTTCCTGGCATGAATCGCGAGAAGGCGCTCGCAGCGATTCATAGGGTGTTGGGAAAACCGGGCCGTATAGAGTTTGATGCCGCAGGCGACGAAATCGTGATCGTTCCGAACTTCGTGCTGGAATGCTCAGGCCCGGATATCGAGTCGATCCACGAGTTGTACCGCGATGTGAAGCTCACGCTGGCAGAGACCGGCGCGAAGGAGCTGCGTCGCCAGACCTACCTGCAACGCGAGCGCCAGCGGCATTCGAGTCCGGCAGCGCTGCGCGTCACCGAGGATTCGATGAACGCTGCGCTGACCGGCTAGCTAGCTAGGGCCTGTCGACTTTGGCGGGCAGGTCCACCATGACCGGCTGGCCCGGTGAACTGCAACCCATGTCGCAGCACTTGCCGGGTTGTCGATTGCGGGTGATGGCGCGGTCCGGGTCGTGGGCAACGACGCGATCGAGCAGGCGCTCGACCAGCTCCACTTTGGAGCCGACCGGATAGTTACGCCAGATTTCCTGCTTCATCGCCGCAGGCGAACCGCCGCCGTGCAGGCTGATCACGCTGTACCACCCGCCCTGGTAGCCGGCGGTCAGGTCTTCGATGAAGCGCGCAGTCTCGATGCGCTTCTCGTAGGGAACTGCCGGATTGGCCCGCAGTACATCCGAGAGTTTCGCGCCGGTTTCCGGGTTGTGATCTTCATCGGGGCCGGGCAGCGTGACGATCAAGCCTCCACTGACGTAATGCGCGATGCGATGCATGTCGTAGATCTGGGTTGCGAGCAGCAGCTTGCCCACGTTCGAGAACACCGGATCGGGCATGAACGAGCCGCTCCACTCATCCGCCTTGCCGTACACGCTGGCCGCAACGCCGCAGGCATAGAAACCCTCGGTGATCTTGATGAGCTCGACCATCTGTTCGCGCAGATGCGATTCGGCACCCGGATCGAACCCGTTGGCTTCGCACATCAGCGCGCCCGCGCCGATCAGCAGATCGCCGAAGCCTGCACGCGCTGCAATGCATGTCTGCCTGTGGTGGGTTGCATAGCTGTAGGTGAGGTGGCCCGAGTGCTCCCACTCGCCGGCGTAAAAAACGTGCTCCCAGGGCACGAACACGTTTTCGAAGATGCACACGCCGGTGCTCTGGCCGTACTTGCGCGAGAACAGCGCCTTGCCGTGCTCCACCTTCTCACCCGGCCGGCCCGCGGGCCTGGCCACGATCGTCAGGCCCGGCGCGTCGACAGGCACCGAGCAGCACACGGCGAAGTCGGCGTCTTCCCGACCCATGTTGCGACACGGCATCACCAGCAATTCGTGGACGTACGGGGCGCCGGTCACGATGGCTTTGGTGCCCGAAATCACGATGCCTTTGGCGTTGCGCTCGACCACGTGCAGGTAACTATCGGCGTTGGCCTGCTGATGAGGCCGCAGACTGCGGTCGCCCTTGGCATCTGTCATGGCGACACCGAGGGTCAGGTCCTGGTCCTGCACGCGATGCAGGTAGTCAAGAAAGCGGCCGGTGTATTCCTTGCCGCCCCTGGCATCGTCGATGCGCGCGGTGACCTGGGCCAGAGCGTTGAGTGCATCGTGAGTCAGGTATCGCTGCGCGCAGCCGGTTTCCTGGCAAACGAGTCGCACGGCTTCGAGCTTGTTGAGCAGGTCACCAGCACTCATGTTGATGTGGCTGAGGCGATTCACGCGCTTGCCGCTGGTGTGCTGCACGGCCGTCATGATCGGGGCGTATTCGGGTTTAAGGGCGTAGTCGTAGGTCAGCGCAATGGCGTTAATGCCAGGCTGGAGCATCCGCTCATCGGCAACGCTTTCGATCCTGCGGCCATCGACGAACACGTTCGGCTTATAGCGGCGCAGCGATTCGCGGTACTCGTCGCCGGACATCAAGAGGGCTGTGGGTGTTGGAGCATTCACTGCTTTGTCTCCTTTTCAGGCGTAGATGTTTGTCCTCTAAACGGCGATTGAATCACGCTGGAATAATCGCGTCCATGCTGCTAGACCTTGATGACTCCCAACTCGTGCTGGTTGATTACCAGTCCCGCCTCATGCCCTCCATTCACGAGGGCGACGAGGTGGTCCGTAATGCGATGCGACTTGCGCGCGTAGCCCAGCTGCTGGGCGTGCCCACCTGGGGTACAGAAGAGAATCCGGACCGCCTCGGGGAGAACCCGTCCGAGCTCAAGGCGTTGTGTCACAGGACGCTGGTCAAGATGAGCTTCAGCGCGGTGGCCGATGGCCTGGGCGAAATGCTGCGTCCCCCCGCGCGCCCCCAGGGGGGCAATGCGCGCAGCCTGCCCAAGCACTTGCAAAAGCCGCAGCAATCGGGCCCGGAGCCTCGCAATACGATCGTGATCGCCGGTTGTGAGGCACACGTGTGCCTGATGCAGACCTCGCTGGACCTGCTGGAGGAAGAGTTTGATGTTTGGGTCGTCACCGACGCGTGCAGTTCGCGTAGCGAGCGCAATCGCGATGCCGCCTTCGACCGGCTTGCAGGCGCAGGCGCTGAGCTGGTGACGACGGAAATGGTCGCTTTCGAATGGTTGCGAAGTTGCGACCATCCCGCGTTTCGCGAGGTGCTCGAGCTCGTGAAGTAGCGCTTTTGAATGCGCTCTTGTCAGCTGTAGGCAAGGCGCGTGGACACAATCGGGTCGAGTTCAAGGAGACATCATGACCGGATTTGCTCAATTCCATCGTCACTCGCTTCAGGAGCGCGAAGAGTTCTGGGAGCAGCAGTCCCGCCTGATCGCCTGGCACAAGCCGCCCGAGACCATCTGCGACTACAGCAAGCCGCCCTTTGCCCGCTGGTTTGTGGGCGGCCAGACCAATCTTTGCCACAACGCGGTTGACCGGCATCTGATCAACCGGCCCGATCAGCCTGCACTGATTTATGTCTCGACCGAGACCAACACCGAGAAGACATACACGTTCCGTGAGCTGCACCACGAAGTGCAGCGCGCTGCCGCCGCGCTCAAGAGCCTGGGTGTGCGAAGAGACGATCGCGTTTTGATCTACATGCCGATGATTGCACAGGCCGCCTTTGCGATGCTGGCATGCGCACGTATTGGGGCCATTCATTCGGTGGTGTTCGGAGGATTTGCTTCTGTATCGCTGGCTTCGCGCATCGAGGACTTTGCGCCGAAAGTCGTCGTCAGCGCGGACGCCGGATCGCGTGGCGGCAAGGTCCTTGCGTACAAGCCGTTGCTCGACGAAGCGATCCGGCTCGCGGCCCACAAGCCCGAATCGGTGTTGCTGGTTGACCGGGGCCTCGCGCCCATGGAAATGGTGGCAGGCCGGGATTTTGACTGGCGCGAACTGACGGAGCGTCATGCCCATGAGCATGTGGCGTGCGAATGGCTCCAGGCCACCGACATCAGCTACACGATCTACACGAGCGGAACGACCGGCAAGCCCAAAGGGGTTCAGCGCGATGTCGGCGGCTATGCCGTGGCGCTGGCTGCCAGCATGAAGCACATCTTCATGGGCAAGCCGGGGGAAACTTACTTTTCAACGAGTGACATTGGCTGGGTGGTCGGTCACAGCTACATCGTTTATGGACCGCTGATCGCGGGCATGGCGACCGTCATGTACGAGGGCCTGCCGATTCGCCCCGATGCCGGAATTTGGTGGAGCCTGGTTGAAAGGTACAAGGTCACTGCGATGTTCAGTGCGCCGACGGCGGTGCGGGTGCTCAGGAAGCAGGACCCGGCGTTTCTGAAAAAGTACGACTTGTCGAGTTTGAAAGCGTTGTTTCTCGCTGGCGAGCCGCTCGACGAGCCGACGGGTCGCTGGATCGGCGACAGCCTCGGCGTTCCGATCATCGACAACTACTGGCAGACCGAAAGCGGGTGGCCCATCCTCACCATCGCCAACGGCGTCGAAAAGAAGGCGAGCAAGTTCGGCAGCCCCGGCGTGCCCATGTACGGATACGACGTGAAGATCGTGCACGAAGCGACGGGGGAAGAGTTGAAAGGTGCGGGCGAAAAGGGCGTCGTCGTCATTGAAGGTCCGACGCCGCCGGGTTTCATGCAGACGATCTGGGGCGATGACACGCGTTACGTCAACACCTACTGGAAGACCGTGCCTGGCAAGATGGTTTACAGCACGTTCGACTGGGGCATCCGCGATGCCGATGGGTACTTCTACATCCTGGGCCGTACCGACGACGTGATCAACGTGGCGGGGCATCGGCTGGGCACGCGCGAGATCGAGGAGAGTATTTCCAGCCATGCGAATGTGGCGGAAGTGGCTGTCGTTGGGGTGGCCGATCCGCTCAAGGGACAGGTCGCGATGGCCTTCGTCGTTGCGCGGGACAGCTCTGATCTGGTGAACACCGCTGCAAGGCTGAAGCTGGAGGGCGACATCATGAAGGTCGTCGATGACCAGTTGGGTGCGGTGGCGCGGCCTGCGCGTGTTCACTTTGTGAATGTGCTGCCCAAGACGCGCAGCGGGAAGCTGCTTCGGCGTGCAATCCAGGCTGTGGCCGAAGGGCGCGACCCGGGGGATCTGACGACGATTGAAGATCCTTCGGCGTTGCAGCAGTTGAAGGATTTGATGTCGGCTTGATGGGCTGGGGGGCGCCGTTGGCGGACAGGCGCAGTGGGCCCCAATGCGCCGGTCCTGCTGTCGCAGGACTTCCCGAAAGGTGACGGGCGTCCGGGGCTACGGGTTTAACGCTTGCGCTATCGCGCAACCAAACCTGCAGCGCGCAAGCGCTCTCCCCGAACACCCGCCACCTTCCAGCGACACATAACGGGCCGACCGCGCCTGCCCGCCAACGGCGTCGGACGCTCTGCTTGATCTTGGACCGTCAAAGCGGGACTTCATCGTCATCGTGCAAGGGGAAATCCAGAGACGTCCGTCTATTGGCCCAGCCGCTATATTTCCGCCTTCGGAGCGCGAAGGGCGCGCACCGTTATCGAATTGATTGGACAAACAATGCATGCAGCTACAGCGGCTGGAAGGCTTTTGAAAGCAACGACAGTTTTCACCGCCGTGCCATATACGGCCGGTGTGTTGTCGAGCGCAGTCGCTCCCCAAGTGGAGGCCGAAGAGAAACCCTTGTCATTTCCAACGCCGCCGGACAGCTCTTGCCGCACAACTGTGGGCGTCCTGCTCGGCGTAAGCTCCGTTGGGGCCAGCGTGACGGCCATGAAAGCGATGCAAATGAAAGATGTGCCAGTTGCGTTCATATGGGCCGGGGCTGCATTTGCCGCCGGGGGGAAAAGCTGCGATCTGATCTATAGCAAGCCAGCGAAATAGCCGCCTGTGTTCTGCGGCAACTGAAAACGAAATCTGTCGCCGCAGTCATTTCACCCGGGGGCATAGGTGATGACTAAAACCTAAGCAGTCCCTATCCGCAAAAGGTGGCACAATTCCTGTCGCAACACGAGGCCCTTCCAGCCACAGTCGCATCCGCCATCCGGTCCAGCCGTGTCGCGGAAGGTTCCACCAACCAGCCAATGCCTCCTGAAGGGAGGCGGAAAGTCAGCGCAGCATGAGCGATACAGGCACCGTCTACACGGCCTACAAGGGTAATTCTTATCTTTTCGGCGGCAACGCCCCGTACGTCGAGGAGATGTACGAAAACTACCTCGCCAATCCCACCAGCGTCCCTGACACCTGGCGCGAATACTTCGACGCACTCCAGCACGTGCCCGCCGTCGATGGGTCCGAAGCAAAAGACGTCCCTCACCTTCCCGTCATCAATGCTTTCGCCGAGCGCGCCAAGCAGGGCGGCACCAAGGTGGTTGTCGCCAGCGGTGCAGATTCGGAAATGGGGCGCAAGCGCACGGCCGTCCAGCAGCTGATTGCGGCATATCGAAATGTGGGCGCGCGCTGGGCCGACCTGGATCCGCTCAAGCGCGCCGAGCGCGAAAAGATCCCCGAGCTGGAGCCGTCCTTCTACGGTTTTACCGATGCCGACCAGGAGACAGTGTTCAACACGAGCAACACGTTCTTCGGCAAGGAGACGATGACGCTTCGCGAGCTGATCAACGTGCTGCGCGAAACCTATTGCGGCTCCATCGGCGCCGAATACATGTACATCAGCGACCAGGCCCGCAAGCGCTGGTGGCAGCAAAAGCTCGAAGCGATTCGCAGCAAGCCGAATTTTTCGGCTGACAAGAAAAAGCACATCCTTGACCGGGTAACGGCGGCGGAAGGCCTTGAGCGCTTCCTGCATACGAAGTACGTCGGCCAGAAGCGGTTCTCGCTCGAAGGCGGCGAGAGCTTCATCGCTTCGCTCGATGAGCTGGTGCAAAGCGCCGGGGCCAGGGGCGTACAGGAAATCGTGATTGGCATGGCCCACCGCGGTCGCCTGAACGTGCTGGTCAACGTCATGGGCAAGATGCCCGCCGATCTGTTTGCCGAGTTCGACCATACGGCCAGGGAGGACCTGCCCTCTGGCGACGTGAAGTACCACCAGGGCTTCAGCTCCGATGTGAGCACGACTGGCGGTCCGGTCCATTTGAGTCTGGCATTCAATCCTTCGCACCTTGAGATCGTCAATCCGGTGGTGGAAGGTTCGGTACGCGCTCGCATGGACCGTCGTGCCGATCCCAAGGGCCAGCAGGTGCTGCCGGTGCTCGTGCACGGCGACGCGGCCTTCGCAGGTCAGGGCGTGGTGATGGAAACGTTGGCGCTGGCCGAAACCCGTGGTTATTTCACGGGTGGCACGGTCCACATCGTCATCAATAACCAGATCGGATTCACCACTTCCGATCCGCGTGACAGCCGCTCGACGCTGTACTGCACGGACGTCGTCAAGATGATCGAAGCGCCAGTGCTTCACGTCAACGGTGACGATCCTGAAGCGGTAGTGCTCGCCACGCAACTCGCGCTGGAATACCGCATGGAATTCAGCAAGGACGTCGTGCTGGATATCGTCTGTTTCCGCAAGCTCGGCCACAACGAGCAGGACACGCCATCGCTCACGCAGCCGCTGATGTACAAGAAGATTGGCCAGCATCTCGGCACACGCAAGTTTTATGCGGACAAACTCGCTGCGCAGGGGCTCGGCGACACGATGGGCGATGACATGGTCAAGGCCTATCGCGCTGCGATGGACCAGGGCAAGCACACGGTCGATCCGGTGCTGACCAATTTCAAGAGCAAGTACGCCGTTGACTGGCAACCGTTCCTCGGCAAGAAGTGGACGGACGCGGCTGACACCGCTATTCCAATGGTTGAGTGGAAGCGACTGGCTGAGAGGGTCACGACGCTGCCCGCTGACTTCTCGCCGCATCCGCTGGTCAAGAAGGTGCTCGACGATCGCGCTGCAATGGGTCGGGGCGATGTCAATGTCGACTGGGGCATGGGCGAGCACATGGCCTATGCGTCGCTCGTTGCCAGCGGCTACCCGGTGCGCCTGTCAGGCGAAGATTGCGGCCGGGGAACGTTCACGCACCGTCACGCCGTGTTGCATGATCAAAACCGCGAGAAGTGGGATATCGGCACGTACACGCCGCTCTGCAACGTCGCAGAGAACCAGGCGCCCTTCGTCGCCATCGACTCGATCCTGTCCGAAGAGGCGGTGTTGGGCTTCGAGTACGGCTATGCCTCGAACGACCCGAACACACTCGTGATCTGGGAAGCGCAGTTCGGCGATTTCGTCAACGGCGCACAGGTCGTGATCGACCAGTTCATCGCTTCCGGCGAAGTGAAATGGGGCCGCGTCAATGGCATCACGTTGATGCTGCCGCACGGCTACGAGGGACAGGGCCCGGAGCACAGCTCGGCACGGCTTGAGCGCTTCATGCAACTCTCGGCCGACACCAACATGCAGGTGGTGCAGCCGACGACCGCCAGCCAGATTTTCCACGTGTTGCGCCGCCAGATGGTTCGCAGCCTGCGCAAGCCGCTGATCATCATGACGCCCAAGTCGCTGCTGCGAAACAAGGACGCGACTTCGCCGCTGGTGGAATTCACCAAGGGCACCTTCCAGACCGTCATTCCCGAGAACAAGGAGTTGAAGGCGGACAAGGTCAAGCGTGTCATCGTCTGCTCGGGCAAGGTGTACTACGACCTGGCCAAGAAGCGCGAAGAGCGTGGCAGTGATGAGGCCGTGATCCTGCGCGTCGAGCAGCTCTATCCGTTCCCGCACAAGGCATTTGCTGCGGAACTG
Source organism: Ramlibacter sp. (assembly GCA_046597415.1). Lineage (GTDB taxonomy): Bacteria > Pseudomonadota > Gammaproteobacteria > Burkholderiales > Burkholderiaceae_C > Ramlibacter. The sequence continues at coordinate 1,944 of JBKJKT010000139.1, read as the reverse complement.
AAGAAGTATCCGAACGCCACCGAAGTCGTGTGGTGCCAGGACGAGCCGCAAAACCAGGGCGCATGGTTCTTCGTGCAGCACTACATCCACGAAAACCTCATGGACGGACAGAAGCTTGCCTACGCAGGACGGGCTTCGTCGGCCTCTCCGGCTGTGGGTTATGCCCACCTGCATCAGGAGCAGCAAAAAGCGCTGGTCGAAGGCGCGTTCGGCAAGCTCAAGGGCTTCATCCTGACGAAGTGATGGCGCAGACCCATTAACGCCGAATACAAGGCGCTGCTGTTCGGCGCGCTTGCGACCCCAAAGATATTGACACTGGAAAAAACAAAATGGCTATCGTTGAAGTGAAGGTCCCGCAACTGTCTGAATCGGTTGCAGAAGCGACCCTGTTGCAGTGGAAGAAAAAGGCGGGCGACCTGATCGCCATCGATGAAATCCTGATCGAGATCGAGACCGACAAGGTCGTGCTGGAAGTCCCTGCACCGGCCGCCGGTGTCCTGGGCGAGATCCTGCAGGGCGATGGCGCAACAGTTGCCGCCGAGCAGGTGATTGCAAGGATCGATACGGAAGGCAAGGGGGCTGCTGCCGCTCCCGCCAGCGCTCCTGCTGCCGCTGCGGCGCCAGCTACCGCTGCTGCGCCAGCGGCACCAGCAGCTGCGGCGGCCGCCACCGCTGGAAGCATGGCAGGGGTTCCGATGCCCGCGGCTGCCAAGATCATGGCCGACAACAATCTGGCGGCCGGCACTGTGCCGGGCACTGGCAAGGACGGCCGCGTGACCAAGGGTGACGTGCTGGGCGCTGTTGCTGGTGGTGCGGCTGCCCGGGTTGCTCCTCCAGTGGCAGCTCCGACAGGCGCGCCGAAGTCTTCGCTGCCGAAAGTAGCGTCGCCAGTGGCTGCACCCGACCTGGGTGACCGACCTGAGCAGCGCGTTCCAATGAGCCGCCTGCGAGCTCGCGTGGCTGAGCGTCTGCTGCAATCACAGTCGAGCAACGCCATCCTGACCACGTTCAACGAAGTGAACATGGCGCCAGTGATGGAAATGCGCAAGCGCTTCCAGGAGAAGTTCGAAAAAGAGCACGGCGTCAAGATCGGCTTCATGAGCTTCTTCGTGAAGGCCGCCGTTCACGCGCTCAAGAAGTACCCGGTGCTCAATGCTTCGACCGATGGCAATGACATCGTCTATCACGGCTACTTCGATATCGGTATCGCGGTGGGCTCTCCGCGTGGCCTCGTGGTGCCGATTTTGCGCAACGCCGACCAAATGAGTTTTGCGGACATCGAGAAGAAGATCGCCGAATACGGCGCGAAGGCACGGGACGGCAAGCTGGGCATCGACGAGATGACCGGCGGCACGTTCTCGATTTCCAATGGCGGCGTGTTCGGCTCGATGCTGTCCACCCCCATCATCAACCCGCCTCAGTCGGCCATCCTGGGCGTGCATGCCACCAAGGACCGTGCCGTTGTCGAGAACGGACAGGTTGTCATCCGCCCGATCAACTATCTGGCCATGAGCTACGACCACCGCATCATCGATGGTCGCGAAGCAGTGCTCGGCCTGGTGGCCATGAAGGAAGCGCTGGAAGATCCGGCGCGCCTGCTGTTCGACATCTGATGCGACACCTGTTTCCGGGCGCTCTTGAAAGAATGAACACGATATGAACAAGATATGAGCAAGCAATTCGACGTGATCGTCATCGGCGGCGGTCCTGGCGGGTATATCGGCGCTATCCGTGCTGCCCAGCTGGGCTTCAGTGTGGCCTGCATCGACGAGTGGAAGAACAAGGACGGAAAGCCCGCGCCGGGCGGCACGTGCACGAACGTGGGCTGCATCCCATCGAAGGCGTTGCTGCAATCGTCCGAGCATTACGAACACGCCGGCAAGCACTTCGCCGATCACGGCATCGAAGTGAAGGGTCTGGGCCTCGACCTGGCGAAGATGCTGG
>JBKJKT010000009.1:0-7950 GCA_046597415.1 Ramlibacter sp. | reverse complement strand
GATAGGCGTCGACCACCCGGGCCAGGATTTTGTCGTCGATGGAAAGGTCGCCGGAATAGTCGGTGGACGCACACCACAAACGCAAAATTTCGCCGCCATACTTTTGCGCTGACTCGGCTAGCGGCATGTAGTTGCCCAGGCTCTTGCTCATCTTGCGGCCCTTGCCGTCCACGGCGAAGCCGTGGGTCAGCAGGCCGCGGTACGGCGCGCGGCCATACATCGCGCAGGCGGTGAGCAGCGACGAGTGGAACCAGCCGCGGTGCTGGTCGTGGCCTTCGAGGTACAGGTCGGCCTCGGGGCCGCTCTCGTGGCCCGCGCCCGGATGGGAGACCTTCAGGACCGTGGTGTGGGTGGTGCCGGAGTCGAACCAGACTTCCAGGATGTCGGTGCTCTTGGTGTACTGCGGCGCGTCGGCCGCGGCGCCGACCCGGGTAAAGACTTCCTCGGTCGTGACCTTGCTCCAGGCCTCGATGCCGCCTTGCTCCACCAGCTCCGCCGCGAGGTCGAGGATCTCCATCGTCTTCGGATGCAGCTCGCCCGAATCCTGGTGCAGGAAAAAGGGCAGCGGCACGCCCCAGCTGCGCTGGCGGCTGATGCACCAGTCGGGCCGGCCGGCAATCATGTCGCGCAGCCGCGCCTGGCCGTTCTCGGGATAGAAGCCGGTCTCCTCGATCGCGTCGAGTGCCATCTGGCGCAGCGTCTTGGGGGCCTTGTCCGTGGTGAACACGCCTTCACCCTCATCCATCCGCACGAACCACTGGGCGGCGGCGCGATAGATCACCGGTGTCTTGTGGCGCCAGCAATGCGGGTAGCTGTGCGTGATGCCTTCGGTTGCGAACAGGCGATCAGACTGGCCCAGCACTTCGATGATGCGCGGCACCGCCTTCCAGATGTTCAGGCCGCCGAACAGCGGAAAGTCCGGCGCGTAAGAGCCATTGCCCTGCACAGGATTGAGGATGTCGTCGTACGCCATGCCGTGCGAGACACACGAGTTGAAGTCATCCACCCCGTAAGCAGGCGACGAGTGGACGATGCCGGTGCCGTCGTCGGCGGTGGCGTACTCGGCCAGGTAGACCGGCGACAAGCGCTTGTAGCCAGGGTCCGCGTCATAGAGCGGATGACGGAAGTTCAGGCCGCCCAGGTTCTTTCCGGGGACGGTCGCGAGGACATGGCCTTCGAGCTTGTAGCGCTCCATGCACTTGCCCACAAGTGTGGACGCAAGGATCAGCATCCCGCGCTGCGTATCGACCAGCGAGTACTCGAGTTCCGGGTTGAGGTTGAGCGCCTGATTGGCGGGGATGGTCCAGGCTGTGGTGGTCCAGACGACGGCGAAGATCGGCTTGGGAGGCGCCTGGTCGGTCAGGCCGAACGCCTTCACGACTTCCCAGGGTGCATCGGCCATGAAGGCCACGTCCAGAGTCTGCGATTTCTTGTCGGCGTACTCGATCTCGAACTCGGCCAGCGAGGAGCCGCAGTCGAAACACCAGTAGACGGGTTTGAGTCCCCGGTAAACGAAGCCCCGCTCGATCACGCGCTTGAACGCCCTGATTTCTTCGGCTTCGTTCACGAAGTCCATCGTGCGATACGGATGGCCCCAGTCGCCCAGCACGCCCAGGCGCTTGAAGTCGGCCATCTGCAAGCCGATCTGCTCCGTGGCGTAGGCACGGCTCCTGGCCTGCATCTCGTCGCGCGGAATGTTGCGCCCATGAAGCTTTTCGATGGCGTTTTCGATTGGCAGGCCGTGGCAATCCCAGCCGGGAATGTAGGAAGCGTCCAGGCCCTTGAGCTGGCGCGCCTTGACGATCATGTCTTTCAGGATCTTGTTGACCGCATGGCCCATATGGATCTGGCCGTTGGCGTAGGGCGGGCCGTCGTGAAGCACGAACTTCTCGTGGCCGCAACGCGCTGCTCGCAGCTTCTTGTAGAGGCCCTTGTCTTCCCACTCTTTGACCCAGCCTGGTTCGCGCTTCGGCAGGTCGCCTCGCATGGGGAATGGGGTGTCGGGCAGGTTGAGCGTGGCGCGGTAGTCTGTCTTGTCAGTGGCGGCGGTCTTGTCTGTCATGGGAAATGCCTTGAGGTTGTCATTCCGGGCTCGACCCGGAATCCAGGATTTGTGTGTCAGGGAGATGGATTGCGGCGCCTGAAGCAGCCCGCAATGACAGATCAAATTCGGTCGCGCGTCGTCTGGCGGCGGGTGGATGCGAAGAACGCACGGGCTTCGTCACAGTCCTTGCGAATGCCTTGAGTCAGGGCATCGAGACCGTCATATTTGAGCTCGTCGTGCAGTTTGTGCAGAAGTTCCACGCGGATGATCTTACCGTAGGCTCCTTCGACGCCCAGCGTATCCGGCCATTGCAGACAGTGCGTCTCTAACAGGACCCGCCCGCCGTTGACGTCGGCGGGATCGAGAGAAGGTCGAATTCCCAGGTTGGCGACGCCCTGCAGAGGCTCTGAATACAAGCCGTGGACCTCGACGGCGAAGATGCCGCTGGCGGCCGGCTTCCAGTGGGCAAATCGCAGGTTGAGCGTCTTGAAGCCCAGCGTGCGGCCGAGTTTGCGGCCGTGCACGACATGGCCGCTGATGCTGTAGGGGCGACCCAGCAGGGCGGCGACTGCACTCATGTCGCCGCGCCCCAGCGCTTCGCGAACGGCAGAGCTGGAAACGCGTGTGCCGCGCACTTCGTAGCTATTCATGCGCCCCACGTCGAAACCGCGCGAATTGCCTGCTGCATCGAGCATGGCGTAGTCACCCGCGCGTTTGGATCCGAAGCGGAAATCGTCGCCGACGAGCACATACTTTGCGCCCAGGCCGTTGACGAGTACGTCGTCGATGAAATCGTGGGGTGATTGCGATGACAGGCGCGCATCAAAAGGCAGCACCACGCATTGCCCCACGCCACACGCAGCAAGCTCGCATAGCTTGTCGCGCAGCGTGGCGATCCGCGCGGGGGCGAGCCCAGGCTGGCGTGCACGGGCCGCGAAGTAATCGCGCGGGTGGGGCTCGAACGTAAGCACACAACTCGTGACACCTCGATGACGGGCCTCACTGTTCAAAAGCGCGAGCATGGCTTGGTGGCCGCGATGCACACCGTCGAAATTGCCTATCGTCACCGCCGATGCAGGGGCGATGCCGGGGTGCTTGAAGCCTCTGAAAATCTGCATCGCCGTTAGGTATCTTTTTGATAGCAGGGTATATTGTGCTGCAAGGCGCGCGCTGCGTGCCTCGCTGTGACCTCAGGCGTGTTCCTCGTTCATCAAGGAGTCGTGTGTTGAAGGTTTTGAAGCTGTCTGCCCAAGGGCTGCCCCAGTCGTGGATTTCGCTGGAGCAGGCTGTGCTGCACTACGCCGCCGATGAAGTTCGGTGGGAAGTGGGCGCGCAGGTCGCGCTTTTTCGCGGCGGGCACAATGCCATGACGGGTTTGCAATCGCAGATCACCATCAGCAGCATCATCGGCACCAAGGGCGTGCCCAACATCAATCCGTTCGACCTCAAGCCCGGCCTGACCAACACCAAGCTCTTCGCACGCGATCGCAACATCTGTGCGTACTGCGGCGCTCTCCACGACGAAGAAGAGCTGACGCGCGAACACATCATTCCGTTTGCTCAAAACGGCAAGGACCACTGGATGAATGTGGTGACGGCGTGCCGGGCCTGCAATCACCGCAAGAGCAGCCGCACACCGGAGCAGGCGCGCATGCCGCTGCTTTATGCGCCGTACGTACCGAGCCTCTGGGAAGACTTCATCCTGCGCAACCGCAGAATCCTTGCGGACCAGATGGAGTTCTTGATGGCGCACCTACCGAAGACTTCGCGCCTGTATAGCTGAAAATCCTGGACTGCGGCCCAAGTCCGCAATGACGGCCGTGCAGAAGACTCCAATCCGTCAGGTCAAGAGACGCGAAATCGTCATGCAAACACTCCTGCCGTGTCCTGCATCTGCTCGGACACCTCGCCCAGGTGATGCAAGGTGTCGCCAAACATCATTTCCATCTGGGTGAGTTTCTTGAAGTAGTGACTGCCGATGTATTCGTCGGTCACGCCGATGCCGCCATGCAACTGCACGGACGCCTGCCCGATGAATCGCATCGACACGCCTAGCTGGTATTTGGCGCGAGCCATGGCGCGGCGACGTTCTTCGGTCGGTGCGTTGAGCTTGAGCGATGCGTAATAGCTCATCGAGCGAGCCAGCTCCAGCTGCATCTTCATGTCGGCGACACGGTGACGCAGTGCCTGGAAAGTCGAAAGCGCAACGCCGAACTGCTTGCGTGTGTTCATGTACTCGACGGTCAGATCGAGGGTCTTGTCCATGACGCCAACACCTTCTGCGCAAAGGGCAGCAATGCCGATATCGACGGCGTGTTCAACGGCGTTCTGTCCATCCAGTGTGATCAGCGTGGCGGGTGTGGACTTGAACGCTATTTCCGCTGCGCGGCTGCCGTCCTGTGTGAGATAGCCGCGCGTCGTAACGCCGCTGGCCGTGCGTTCGACCAGAAACATGCCGAGCTTGCCGGCGGCATCTGCGGCGACGAGATACGCATCGGCGTGGTCACCGGCAGCCACGATGCTCTTGGCGCCCGTCACGGTCCAGCCGTCGCCGGTCTGCGCGGCCTGCGTTTCGCACAGATCCAGGCGCCAGCGTGCTTTGCGCTCCTGATGTGCGAGGACGACGATCGATTCACCGCCGGCGACCTTCGGCAACCACTGCGCCCTGAGCGCATCCGAGGCATAGCCGCTCAGAATGCCACCAGCAATCAGCGTGTGCGCGATGGGCTCGAGCACGATGCCGCGCCCGAGTTCTTCCATCACGACCATGCCTTCCACTGGCCCCATGCCCATGCCGCCGTGTTCGTCGGAAATGTAGAGTCCCGCGAGTCCGAGTTCTGAGAGTTCGCCGTACATGCCGCGATCGAACCCGCCGGCTTTCACGATGGCACGGCGCCGATCGAAGCTGTAGGCCTTTTCAACCCACTTGCGCACGGCATCACGCAGTTGTTGCTGGTCGTCCGAGAAGTCGAAATCCATGTGTGTCTCCAGGTGGCGTTGATCAGCCCAGAACGACCTGTGCAACGATGTTTCGTTGCACTTCGTTCGAGCCGCCGTAGATGGTGGTCTTGCGCATGTTGAAGTAGGTCGAGGCGAGAGGCGCGGCGTGAGCGGCGCCGACGTAGTCGCCTTGCCAGCCTGCTTCCATCGCTTCGGGGATGAAGGGCAGGGCGTAGGGGCCGGCGGCCAGCATCATGAGTTCGCTGTAGCGCTGCTGGGTTTCGCTGCCCTTGATCTTCAGCAGGCCCGCGATTTCCAGAGAATTCTTGCCTGATTTCTCGGCGGACAGCACGCGCAGCACGAGCATTTCAAGAGCAACCACATCCACTTCGAGCTTGGCAATCTCGTCGCGAAAGCGCCTCTCTTCATAGACGCCTTCGGCTTTTGCGATGCGCTTGACGCGTTCGAGTTCGCGTTTTGCCCGGTTGACGTCAGCGATGTTGGTGCGTTCGTGCGAGAGCAGGTGCTTGGCGTAAGTCCAGCCTTTGTTTTCTTCGCCGATCAGGTTTTCGGCCGGCACTTCGACGTTGTCGAAGAACACTTCATTTACTTCATGTTCGCCGTCGAGCATGATGATCGGACGCACTGTGACGCCGGGCGATTTCATGTCGATCAGCAGGAAAGAGATGCCGGTTTGCGGTTTGCCTTCGGTGCTGGTGCGAACCAGGCAGAAGATCCAGTCGCCGTGCTGCGCGAGCGTGGTCCAGGTCTTCTGGCCGTTGACGATGTATTTGTCACCCTTGCGTTCGGCGCGCGTCTTGAGGGATGCAAGGTCCGAACCGGACCCCGGCTCGCTGTACCCCTGGCTCCACCAGACCTCGCCGCTGGCAATGCCGGGCAAAAAACGCTGCTGTTGCTCAGGATTGCCGAACGCCATGATGACCGGGGCGACCATCACCGGACCAAACGGAATGATGCGGGGCGCCCCAGCCAAGGCGGTTTCTTCCTCAAACAGGTGTTTCTGGATCGAGTTCCAGCCGGGTCCCCCGAACTGCGCGGGCCATCCGTAACCGAGCCAGCCTTTCTTGCCCAGGATGCGTGCCCAGCTCTGCTGGTCGTCCCGCGACAGGCGAAGGGCGTTGTGCACCTTGGTCGAAATGTCTTCCGGCAAATTGCTACGCACCCAGGCGCGCACGTCTTCGCGGAATTTCTGTTCTTCGGGGGTAAAAGCCAAATCCATGAGTTGTCTCCGTTCGTCACGCGTTTAACTTGCGCGTCACTGTGCGCGCCCATTATCCGCACGGTCGTGCTAAATGTCCTGTCCGGGTTGTGACATGCCGAGTTGGTCATACACGCTTTGCAGGGATGAACGCAATGACGCGACCTCTGCTTCAAGAGCTTCCATGCGCGATTGCAAGTCGCTTGCTCCCGGTGACCCGACCTGGACTGCTGTCATGTCCACAGGCCCGCAAAGCAAGTGGGCCCAGCGCTGCTCGCGAGCGCCCGGTGAGCGGGGCAGCTTCACTGTCAGCGGTCCGCCCTTTTCCCCGGAGCGATCCTGCAGCTCATCCAAAAACCCTTCGACCGAGGAGATGTCGGCGAATTTGTACCAACGTTCGGTGTTGATGCGGAGTTCGCCTGCCGTCTGCGGTCCGCGCAGCATGAGCAGGCCCAACAGCACGGCGGATTGCTCGGGCACACCGACACCGCGCTGGAAGTTGTGCTCCCACCGGGCGACGCGGCCGCCGCTCGACTGGAACACGAGCGACAACAGCCGAAGCGAGTCGAGCGCTTCCTGAGCCTGTGCTTCGGTCACATTCATGGCGGGGTCGCGGCTGGATTTCTGGTTGCAACCTCCCACCAGCGAGTTGAGCGTAAGCGGATAACTGTCGGGCACCGTACGCGCTTTCTCCATCAGGGTTCCAAGAACGCGGGCTTCGATGTCAGTCAGGGGGCGCAGGGGCATGGCTGGGATAATTCGATGGATGAAGAACATCGTGATTCTGATCTCAGGCGGCGGCTCCAACATGGCGGCGATCATTCGGGCCGCGCAACGCGACGGCTGGGGCAGGTCCCCGGGGGCGCAGGTCGCTGCGGTCATCAGCAACAGACCCGATGCGGGTGGACTAGCGCTCGCGCGCGAGCAAGAGATTGCCACCCATGTCGTGGATCACAAGCAGTTCGCCAGTCGCGAAACCTTCGACGCCGAACTCGCCAGGGTGATCGATCTGCACAACCCGGCACTGGTCGTGCTCGCCGGGTTCATGCGGATCCTGACGCCCGAGTTTGTCGAACGCTTCAAGAACCGCCTGGTGAACATCCATCCTTCCCTGTTGCCGGCGTTTCCGGGGTTGCATACGCACCAGCGCGCGATCGACGCGGGGTGCAGATTTGCGGGTGCCACGGTGCATCAGGTCACGGCAGAGCTTGATTTTGGTCCGATCCTTGACCAGGCCGTGGTTCCCGTTCTGCCCGAAGACACGGCTGCTTCGCTTGCTGCACGAGTTCTCACGCAAGAGCACCTGATCTACCCCCGCGCAATTGCTGCGCTCCTGCAGGGACAATAGGGCCATGCATCCAAAAGCCCTTCTCGACGCTTGCGCCGAACTCGTCAAGCTCGTCCTGCGCTTTGACCACCCTGCCGATCAGGTCGTTTCGCGCTATTTCCGCGACAACCGTTCATTGGGGCCGCGCGAGCGAGCCACCCTGGCCGAAACCGTTTTCACGGTGCTGCGCAAGAAGCTCCTGTTTGACCACCTGTCGCCTTCGGGCAGCGGTCCCAAGGAGCGCAGGATGGCGATTCTGGGTTTTCACGGCCCGCGCGATTTTCTCAAGAGCGCGCTTTCCGAGCCAGAAAAGAAATGGCTCGACCAATGCGATTCGATCCGCACCGAAGACCTGCTGGAGCGGCATCGGCATAACCTGCCCGAGTGGCTGGTGCGGCCCCTCAAGGACCAACTAGGCGG